>NZ_JBVJPE010000018.1:0-164148 GCF_055582805.1 Streptomyces sp. NPDC107498
GCTTCCTTCGGTCCCGATCTCCGGGCCCTCCGGGCGCTTCCTTCGTTTCCGACTCTATCAGATCTTTCCGACCCGATTTCCTCGGTGCTTTCCGGCCCCGTTCGCTTTCGCTCCGGGCCCTTCCGGCGTGGTCACTACTTTAGCTGATTTCCCTGGAGGCTCATAATCGAGTCATTCGAAATGAATTTCGGAATGCCGAAATGAACCCCAACCGGGGTGATCATCTTGAGTAGTGGATGTCCGCTCCGGGGTGCTTGAACAAGCAGGCCGGGTTCCAGCGGCTCGGGCCACGTTAGTCGGTCGTCCTCGACGAGTCAAGCCTCCTCTTGCGAGGTGTGTGAGGCCGGTACGGACTGACCGTCGGGTCCTCCGTGATCCAGAAGCGCCAGGGGTGCGGGGCGCCGTCGCCGCCGACACCCGTGCGGGGGCCGCTGCGGATGCGGTCCGGGGCCGGGGGCGTGCCGGTGAGCAGGGCGAGCGGCCCGTCCTGACCCGCGCAGGTGTCCGCGCCGTTCAGGGAGAGGGCGACGTCGAGGGCCGTGGCCAGGCGGGCCGGCCCCTTGGCCAGCTCGTGGTCGGAGCGGGCCGAGCGGCGGCGGGGGCGGGCCTGGTCGGCGCCCTCGACGATCTCCCCCGCGCGCAGCAGGACGCCGCTCGCGTGTCCCTCGGGGCCGCACACCAGGTTGAGGCAGTGCCACATGCCGTAGGTGAAGTAGACGTACGCGTGGCCGGGTGGTCCGAACATGACGGCGTTGCGTGCGGTGCGGCCGCGGAAGGCGTGCGAGCCGGGGTCGATCGCGCCGGCGTACGCCTCCACCTCCGTGAGGCGCAGTTCCATCCGGCCCTCGTCGGTGTTGCGGACGAGGGTGCGGCCCAGGAGGTCGGGGGCCACGTCCAGTACGGGGCGGTCGAAGAAGGTCCGTGGGAGCGGCGTACGGTCGGGGCTCTCGATCATGCCGTCCGAGCGTACCGGGGAGCGGTGGGGAACCGGCTACGGTCGTCGCGCGTATGTAGGGGTCAGGACCCGAGAAGGAGTGGAAGTCATGGGATTCAAGAAGCTGCTCGCGAGCCTGGGTGCCGGCGGGGCCACCGTGGAGACGGTGCTCACGGAGGAGAACGTCGTTCCGGGCGGGGTCGTCCAGGGCGAGGTGCGGATCCAGGGCGGCAGCGTCGACCAGCAGATCGAGGGGCTCTCCGTCGGGCTGCAGGCGCGTGTCGAGGTCGAGGGCGGTGACCAGGAGCACAAGCAGGACATCGAGTTCGTGAGGACGCGTCTCGGCGGTGCCTTCGAGGTCAGGGCCGGCGCCGTGCACGTCGTGCCGTTCGGTCTGGAGATCCCGTGGGAGACGCCGGTCACCGCCGTCGCCGGGCAGCAGCTGCGGGGGATGAACATCGGGGTGACGACCGAGCTGGAGATCGCGCGGGCCGTGGACTCCGGTGACCTGGACCCGATCAACGTGCACCCGCTGCCGGCTCAGCAGGCGATCCTGGACGCCTTCATCCAGCTGGGCTTCCGTTTCAAGAGCGCGGACATGGAGCGCGGGCACATCCGGGGAACGCGGCAGAAGCTGCCGTTCTACCAGGAGATCGAGTTCTTCGCGCCGCAGCAGTACCGGGGCCTGAACCAGGTCGAGGTCAGCTTCGTCGCGGACGACCGGGAGATGGACGTCGTCCTGGAGATGGACAAGAAGCCGGGTCTCTTCACCGAGGGCAGCGACTCCTTCCGTGCGTTCACGGTGGGTCTGCACGACTTCCACACGACCGACTGGGCGGCTTATCTCAACCAGTGGCTCGCCGAGGTCGGTGGCCGTCGCAACTGGCTCTAGGCTCGGGACCGTCAGCGTTGACGGACGATTCGGAGGTACTCGACGTGTCCGAGGGCAAGAGGGCGCCGCTCCCCCATGACTTCCATCCGCCGGTGGCGGAGTTCACCGTGGTGAGCGACGACGTCGCGCCGGGCGGGGTCCTGAAGGACGCTCAGGTGCACTCGGCGGGGAACACCTCGCCGCAGCTGAGCTGGGAGGGGTTCCCGGAGGGGACGAAGAGCTTCGCGGTCACCTGCTTCGACCCGGACGCCCCGACGGGCAGCGGGTTCTGGCACTGGGTGCTGTTCGACATCCCCGCGTCGGTGACGGAGCTGCCGGCCGGTGCCGGGTCCGGGTCGTTCGAGGGGCTGCCGGCCGGTGCCGTGCACGCGCGGAACGACTACGGCTCGAAGGACTTCGGCGGTGCCGCTCCCCCGGCGGGGGATCCGGCGCACCGGTACGTCTTCACGGTGTACGCGGTGGACAAGGAGAAGCTCGGTACGGACGCCGACACCTCGCCGGCGGCCGTCGGGTTCAACCTGCGGTTCCACACGCTGGGCCGTGCCCAGTTGGTCGGTGAGTACGCGGCTCCCGCGGCGGACTGATCGTTCGTTCGTTGTTTGCCCGCTTCTGGTCTTGGAGAGATCAGAAGCGGGCATCTTTTGTTTCGCGGGAAATTGCGTTGTCCGACCCGGCCGGCCCGGCCATCGTTGATCCAAGCCCGGAGCCCCCGTGCGGGGGCTGGGGCCGGCACACGGGAGGTGGGCAACATGCGGGACACGCTGGTACTGAACGCGAGCTTCGAGCCGCTTTCGACGGTCACGCTCAACCGTGCGGTGGTGCTCGTCCTGCAGGACAAGGCCGTCGTCGAGCAGGCCCATCCCGAGCTGAGGGTGCGGGGTGCCGCCGTCGACCTCCCGGTGCCGCGGGTGATCAGACTCTGCCGGTACGTACGGGTGCCGTTCCGAAGACAGGCCCCGTGGTCGAGGCGGGGGGTGCTGGTCCGGGACCAGCACCGGTGCGCGTACTGCGGGCGGCGGGCGACGACGGTCGACCACGTGGTGCCGCGGGCGCAGGGGGGTGGGGACAGTTGGCTGAACACGGTCGCCTCCTGTGCCGAGGACAACCACCGCAAGGCGGACCGGACGCCGGAGCAGGCGGGGATGCCGCTGCTGCACCAGCCGTTCGAGCCGACTCCGGCGGACGCGATGCTGCTCGCGATGCGGGCGAGCGAGCGGTCGGCGCTGCCGGCGTGGCTGGCCGACTCGGCCGCGTAGACGCGTAGAGGTGTGATCGGCGGACGTGCGGAAGGGCCCGTCCTCCCCGGTGGGGAGGACGGGCCCTTCCGTCGTCGTGGTCAACCGAGGGTCAGTTGGAGGATGGCGATGACGCCGACGGCGATGATCACTCCGCGCAGGACCGTGGGGGACAGTCTGCGGCCGACCTTGGCGCCGAGCTGGCCGCCGAGGGTGGAGCCGACCGCGATGAGCAGGACGGCCGTCCAGTCGAAGTCGGCGACGAAGAGGAAGAAGACGGCGGCGACTCCGTTGACCAGGGCGCCGAGGATGTTCTTGACGGCGTTGATGCGCTGCAGGTCGTCGTGGAGCAACAGGCCCATGAGGGAGAGGTAGAGGACTCCCTGGGCCGCGCCGAAGTACCCGCCGTACATGCTGGCGAGGAGGAGGCCGACGAGGAGGGCGGGGCCGCCGTCGGGGTGGGCCTCGGTGCCGGTCTGTTCGCGGCGCCGCTTCACGGCCGCGGCGATGCGGGGCTGGAAGAGGACCAGGACGAGCGCGAGGCCGATGAGGACGGGGACGATCGCGTCGAAGGCCGTGGACGGCAGGGCGAGGAGGAGGATCGCGCCGATGAGGCCGCCGAGGAGGGCGACGGAGCCGAGGCGCAGGATGCGGGCCTTCTGGCCCTTGAGTTCGCGGCGGTAGCCGATGGCTCCGCTGATGGAGCCGGGGACGAGGCCGAGGGCGTTGGAGACGTTCGCGGTGATCGGGGGGAGTCCGGTCGCGAGGAGGACCGGGAACGTGATGAGCGTTCCCGATCCGACGATGGTGTTGATGGTGCCGGCGCCGATGCCGGCGGCGAGGACTGCCAGGGCTTCCCAGATGGACAACGCCATCTCCTTACATGGTCAGCGAGTCGCCTCCCCGCTCCGAGGTCGTCGAGGTCGAGGGGCTCGCACCGATCATGCACGAGGATTACGTGTACGCGTCAGTCAACCGGCGGTTCGTCCCGCCTCTGGGCCCCGACGGTCTTGGTGTTGAAGCCGGGGACGCTGCCGTCCTTGTTGCCGAAGGCGCCCGAGAGGCCCTTGAGGGCGTCACCGATCTCGCTGGGCACGATCCAGAGCTTGTTGGCGTCGCCCTCGGCGATCTTCGGGAGCATCTGGAGGTACTGGTACGAGAGCAGCTTCTGGTCCGGGTCGCCGGCGTGGATGGCCTCGAAGACCGTGCGGACGGCCTGCGCCTCGCCCTCCGCCCGCAGGGCGGCGGCCTTGGACTCGCCCTCGGCGCGCAGGATCGCGGACTGCTTCTCGCCCTCTGCGGTGAGGATGGCGGACTGCCGGGTGCCCTCGGCGGTGAGGATCGCGGCGCGCTTGTCGCGCTCGGCGCGCATCTGCTTCTCCATCGAGTCCTGGATGGAGGTCGGCGGCTCGATCGCCTTGAGCTCGACGCGGTTGACGCGGATGCCCCACTTGCCGGTGGCCTCGTCGAGGACGCCGCGGAGTGCGGCGTTGATCTCCTCGCGGGAGGTCAGGGTCCGCTCCAGGTCCATGCCGCCGATGATGTTGCGCAGGGTGGTGACGGTGAGCTGCTCGATCGCCTGGATGTAGCTGGCGACCTCGTAGGTCGCGGCCCTCGCGTCGGTCACCTGGTAGTAGATGACCGTGTCGATGTTGACGACGAGGTTGTCCTGGGTGATCACCGGCTGCGGCGGGAACGGGACGACCTGTTCGCGCAGGTCGATCCGGTTGCGGATCGAGTCGATGAACGGGACGACGATGTTCAGCCCGGCGTTGAGCGTGCGGGTGTAGCGGCCGAAGCGCTCCACGATCGCCGCGCTCGCCTGCGGAATGACCTGGATCGTCTTGATCAGGGCGATGAAGACGAGCACCACCAGAATGATCAGGACGATGATGACTGCTGACATCGTGTTCCCCGTGCCCTTCGCTGCCGGTTGTCTGCCGGGTTGCTTTCGATGATCGAGTCTCGCAGATGACGCAATGTCATGGGCGACGTTCGGTCACATGATGACGGCGGTGGCCCCGTCGATGTCGACGACGTCGACCCGTTCGCCCGGTTCGAAGGTCTGGTCGGAGTCGAACGTGCGGGCGGACCAGATCTCGCCCGCGAGCTTGATGCGGCCTCCGCCGCTCGCGTCGACCCGTTCGACGACCACCGCCTGACGCCCTTTCAGGGCGTCGATGCCGGAGGCGTGCAGGGGTCTGTCGTCACGGTGGCGGGCGGCGATCGGGCGCACCACCGCGATGAGCGCCACGGAGACGACGACGAAGACGAGCACCTGGGCGACGACGCCGAAGCCGAGGGCGGCGGTCACCGCCCCGGCGACCGCTCCGACGGAGAACATGCCGAACTCCGGCATCGCGGTCAGGACCAGCGGAATGCCGAGCCCCACCGCTCCGATCAGCCACCAGACCCACGCGTCGATGTCCACGTGGTCATGGTAGGGCGGTGGGGTCCTTCCGGGACAGGGCGCGGGCGGCTGTGCGGGTCGCCGGTGCCCGGGCCGGTCACTTCAGGGGCAGACCGTGGGCGGTCCAGCGGTCGCCGACGCGCTCGACGACGAGCGGCAGGCCGAAGCAGTGCGAGAGGTTCCGGGAGGTGAGCTCCATCTCCACGGGGCCGGCGGCGAGGACCTTGCCCTGGCGGATCATCAGGACGTGGGTGAAGCCGGGGGCGATCTCCTCGACGTGGTGGGTGACCATGATCATGGAGGGGGCGTACGGGTCGCGGGCGAGGCGGCCGAGCCGGCGGACCAGGTCCTCGCGGCCGCCGAGGTCGAGGCCGGCGGCGGGCTCGTCGAGGAGGAGGAGCTCCGGGTCGGTCATCATCGCGCGGGCGATGAGGGTGCGCTTGCGCTCGCCCTCGGAGAGGGTGCCGAACCTGCGGTCCAGGTAGTCGTTCATCCCGAGCCGGTCGAGGAAGGCCTTGGCGCGCTCCTCGTCGATCGGGTCGTAGTCCTCGTTCCAGGTGGCGGTCATGCCGTACGCGGCGGTGAGGACGGTCTGCAGGACGGTCTGGCGCTTGGGGAGCTTCTCCGCCATCGCGATGCCGGCCATGCCGATGCGGGGGCGGAGCTCGAAGACGTCGGTGCCGACGCCGCCGAGCTGCTCGCCCAGGACGCGCGCGGTGCCCTTGGTGGGGAAGAGGTAGCTGGAGGCGACGTTCAGAAGGGTGGTCTTGCCGGCGCCGTTGGGGCCGAGGATCACCCAGCGCTCGCCCTCCTTGACCGACCAGGAGACGTCGTCCACCAGAGCCCGTCCGTCGCGGACCACGGATACGTCCACCAGCTCCAGTACATCGCTCATGAGCGCGTTGTCTCCCCTTGCGGTCGAGTCTTGTCGTCGCCTTGCGCCGATGGGCGCGGCGTCCAGGGGAAAACCTACGTTATCGACGGAGCGGACCGGTCCGTAGGGCTTCCTTTGGGTCCTTAGTCTGGGGGGATGCTTTCGGAACCACGCTCAGGACGTCTGGCCGCCTGGGGCAATGCCCTGCTGGCCGGGGCGGTGTCGCCGGACGAGGCGGCGCTGGCGATTGTCGGGGAGGACGCGGTGCACCGCGTGGAGGGGCTGCCCGGTGAGGCGGGACCGGTGGGGCTGACGCTCGCGCTGGGCCGGCTGCGGCGGCTCGGGGTGACCGGATGGCGGGTCGCGCTGCCGGCGCCGGGGCATCCGCTGGGGCTGAGCGGGCCGCCGGACTTCAACGCGCGCGCGTTGGAGGCGGAGGAGGCGGCGGTGGGCTTCGGCGCGCCGTACGGCCTCGTGCCGGAGGTCGCCGAGGCGGGGCCGGCGGGTGACGTGCACGTCTCGGTGACCTGGCACTGTCTGGCCGTACGGGAGGCTCCGCCCGCCGATGTGCCCTCGCTCGGCGAGGCGGAGCGGGAGCTGGCCGAGGCGCTGCGGGACGCGACGGCGGTGCTGACCCGGCTCGACGTGGCGGCCGCGGGTCCCGCGGCGGACGCGGCGCGCGAGGCGTACCGGGCGCGGGCGGAGGTGGGCCGCGAGGTGCTGGCCCCGGGCTATCCGCCGCGCGCGGTGCGGGTCCTGGAGCTGGCGCAGCGGATCGGCCTGCTGGTGAACCTCGCGTACGACCACGGCCACGGGGGTGCGGTGAGCGCGTCGGAGATGGCGGCGCGGGGGGCGGCGTTGCGGCCGGTGGAGCGGGTGGCCCGGCGGGCGCAGGTCGCGGCGTACAACGCGTACGTGGAGGAGAGGGAGCGGGAACGGGGCTTCTGAAAGGCCGCGCCCCGGCCCCCGGGGGATCGTCCGGGGACCGGGTGCGGAGGCGGTCAGCCGTTGACGGCGGTGTTGCCGAAGGCCGGGTTGAGCAGGCCGATCACGTTGACCGTGTTGCCGGAGACGTTCACGGGGACGTGGACCGGGACCTGCACCAGGTTGCCGGAGCCGACGCCCGGCGAGTGGAGGGCCTGCCCGTCGGCGTCCGCGTGCGCGGAGGCGACACCCGCGCCGGCGGCGACGATGCCACCGGCGATCATGGTGAGGGCGGCGGCCTTCTTGAGGTTCTTCACTGGGTACGTCCTCCTGGTCATCGCTGCGGCCGGTCCGCCGCAGCACGCCGTGGAGAACGCCGCACCCCCCGCCCGGTTACGCCGAACGGGGGGCATCCACACGACGGCATGAAGGACTGAACGGTCGTGCGCCCCGGCGCACGAAGGGGCGCGTCAGCGGGTGAGGCCGTGCCGTACGGCCCACAGCGCCGCCTGGGTGCGGTCCGCGAGGTCGAGCTTCATCAGGATGTTCGAGACGTGCGTCTTGACCGTCTTCTCGGAGAGGACGAGGGCGCGGGCGATCTCCCGGTTGGACCGTCCGTCCGCGATCAGGCCGAGGACCTCGCGCTCCCGCTCCGTGAGGGTCGAGCCCCGCCCCGTGCCCCCGCCGTGGGAGTCGTCCTGGGCGAGGAGCGCACCGGCCACCTCGGGCTGGAGCAGGACGTGCCCCGCGTGGACCGAGCGGATCGCGCCGGCCAGGGCGTCGGGGTCGATGTCCTTGTAGACGTATCCACGGGCGCCCGCGCGGAGCGCGGGGACGACCGTCCGCTGCTCGGTGAAGCTGGTGACGATCAGGACCCGTGCGGGGTTGCCGAGCTCGTGGAGCCGCTTGAGCGCCTCGATGCCGTCCGTGCCCGGCATCTTCACGTCCATGAGGACCACGTCCGGGCGCAGCTCCTCCGCCCCGGCGACGCCCTCGGCGCCGTCGGAGGCCTCCCCCACGACCTCTATGTCGTCCTGCACCTCGAGGAAGGTGCGCAGTCCTCGGCGGACGACCTGGTGGTCGTCGACCAGGAGCACGCGGATCGGCTTGTCAGCCACCGGGGACCTCCATCTCGATCGTGGTGCCCCGGTCCGGGGCCGAGGTCACCGTGAGTCTGCCGCCGACGCCGCTCGCGCGGTCCCGCATGGAGACCAGTCCGAGGTGGCGGCCCGCGCTGCGGACCGTGCGCGGGTCGAATCCCTTGCCGTCGTCGGTGACCGTGAGCCGCGCGCCCTGGCCGCTGCGGGTGAGGGAGACCGCGACGAGCTTCGCGTCCGCGTGCCGCAGGGCGTTGTGCAGGGCCTCCTGCGCGACCCGGAGGACGGCCTCCTCCTGGGCGGCGGGCAGGGCCCGGGTCCCCGGGCTCTCGAAGGTCACCCGGGCGGAGTGGGCGCGGTCGAGGACCTGGATCTGGGTGCGGAGCGTGTGGACGAGGCCGTCCTCGTCGAGGGCGGCGGGTCTGAGCTCGACGACGGCGGCGCGCAGCTCGTCGGCGGCCTCGGCGGCGAGCGCGGCGACCTGCTGGAGCTCGCCCTTGGCCCGGGCCGGGTCGCGGTCGACGAGGGCGGCGGCGGCCTGGGCGGTCAGGCGGAGCGAGAAGAGCTTCTGGCTGACGGCGTCGTGCAGCTCGTGGGCGAGGCGGGAGCGCTCCTCGGCGATGGTGAGCTCCCGGCTGCGCTCGTACAGCCGGGCGTTGGTGAGGGCGATGGCCGCGTGCTGGGCGAGGATCGAGAGGAGTGCCTCGTCCTCCGCGGTGAAGCCGCAGCCGCCGTCCTCCCTGGGGCAGCGCTTGTTGGCGAGGAAGAGGGCGCCGAGGATCTCGTCGCCGTCGCGGACGGGCAGGCCGAGGAAGTCGGACATCTCGGGGTGGGCGTCCGGCCAGCCCTCGAAGCGGGGGTCCCTGCGGACGTCGGCGAGCCGCTCGGGCTCGGCCCTGTGGAGCATCGAGGCGAGGATGCCGTGCTGGCGGGGCAGCGGGCCGATCGCCTTCCACTGCTCGTCGCTGACGCCGTCGACCACGAACTGGGCGAAGCCGCCGTGGTCGTCCGGGACGCCCAGCGCGGCGTACTCGGCGTCGAGCAGCTCGCGCGCGGAGGCCACGATCGTCTTGAGGACGTCGCGGACCTCCAGGTGGCGGCTCATCGCCAGGAGTGCGGTGCTCACGGCGGCCAGGCCGGAGCTCGGTCGATGGCTCATGTGTTCACCGTACCGGCGGGGTGTGACGGTCCGTATCCGTCCGGGGACGAGGGCGGAGCAGGTCCCGGGACCTAGGCCGAAGTGCCCTCGGCGGTCCGGGCCCGGGGACGAGGCGGTGGACGGGCCCGCGGGCGGAGGGCGGGGCCATCCGGACAAGAGGGGATGGACGCCATGGCTGTCGCGATCGTCACGGGGGCGTCGAGAGGACTCGGCCGGGCGCTCGCCGAGGCCCTCGCCGGGCGGGGCCGGGACCTGGTGCTCGACGCCCGTACGGCGGACGTTCTGGAGGAGAGCGCGGCGGCGGCACGCGCACGGGGCGCACGGGTGGTCGCGTCGGCGGGGGACGTGACGGACGCGGCGCACCGGCGGGAGCTCGTGGCGGCGGCGGAGGGGCTCGGTGGGCTCGACCTGCTCGTGAACAACGCGGGGACCCTGGGCGCGGAACCGCTGGTGCCGCTCGACAGGCACCCGCTGGACGGTTTCCGGGCCGCCCTGGAGGTCAACGTGGTGGCCCCGCTGGGGCTCCCGCAGGAGGCGCTGCCGCTGCTGCGCACGGCGCCCGCCGGGGCGGTGATCGGCCTGAGCTCGGACGCGGCCGTGAAGGCGTACCGGACCTGGGGCGCGTAGGGGGCGACGAAGGCGGCGCTCGACCGGCTGTCGGCGGTCCTGGCGGTGGAGGAGCCGGGGCTGCGGGTCTGGTGGGGGGGGTCCCGGGCGACATGCGGACGGACATGCTCGCCGCCGCGGAACCCGGCGAGGACCTGTCCGGGACCCCCTCCCCGACCGACTCGCCCCCGCCTTCCTGCGGCTGCTCGACGAACGGCCGGCGAGCGGCCGGTACTCCGCGCCGGCCCTCCTGGGGGCGTGATGGACCTGGCCGTGCGGGTGCCGGCGGAGCTGTCGGCGCGGATCCCGGCCGAGCAGCGGGGGCCCGGGCTCGGCCGGGACGACGTGCGGCTGCTCGTGTCGCGGGGCACGGCGGTGTCCCACCACTCCTTCGGGGAGCTGCCCGCGCTGCTGCGGACCGGGGACGTGCTCGTCGTCAACACCTCGACGACGCTCGCGGCGGCCGTGGACGGGCGGCTCGGTCCCGAGCCGGGCGGGGAGCCGGTGGTGGTGCACTTCTCGACCCGGGGGGGACGACGGGCGCTGGGCCGTGGAGCTGCGGACGCCGGAGCCGTCGGCAGTACGCGCCCGCGTGGGGGCGGTCCCGCGGGCGTGGTCGTACGGCTGCCGGGAGGGGCGCGGCTGGTGCCGGAGGAGCCGCTGGTGCCCGGCGGCGGGCGGCTGTGGTGGGCGCGGGCGAGCGTGGACGTGCCGGGGCTGCTCGGGCGGTACGGGCGGCCCGTCCGGTACGGGTACACGGACCGGGACCAGCCCCTGTCGGCGTACCGGACGGTCTTCGCGCGCCCCTCCCCCGACGGGTCGGGCTCGGCGGAGATGCCGAGCGCGGGGCGGCCCTTCACGGCCCGGCCGGTGGCGGAGCTGGTCGACCGGGGCGTACGGATCGCTCCCCTCTCCCTTCATACGGGGGTGGCGTCGGCGGAGGTGCACGAGCCGCCCTACCCGGAGCGCTTCGAGGTCCCGGCGGCGACGGCGGCCCTGGTGAACGCGGCCCGCGCCGGGGGCGGCCGGGTGATCGCGGTGGGGACGACCGTGGTGCGGGCGCTGGAATCGGCCGCCGCCGGGCCGGAAGGGGGGACCCGGGCGCCGACAGGGGGGACGGACGTGCGGCGCGGCGGGGTGGTGCGGGCCGCGGCGGGACGGACCGATCTGGTGGTGACGCCCGCGCGCGGGGTGCGGGTGGTGGACGGGCTGCTCACCGGGCTGCACGAGCCGGAGGCCTCGACCTGCTGATGCTGGAGGCGGTCGCCGGGCGGCCCGCGCTGCGGAGCGCGTACGCCGCCGCGGTACGGGAGCGCCACCTCTGGCACGAGTTCGGCGACCTCCCTCTCCTCCTCCCGTAGGAGAGGGCTCACCATCCGCATTGCTGGAGCAACTCACGGTGAGTTCGCCATGCGGCCGATGTGAGGCCGCGCATAGGACGCACGTCACTTACGAAGCCCCCTAGTGGACCCTTTGTTGCCGGATATGGGCGGAGAAAACGGGCCACAGGGGGCATGGTGCGGCCCCCGTGCGGGGCCCTGATCCACTACCCGGCTTCGTACGTCACACCTTTGCCACGGGATTTTGCTGCCGCTAAGAATTGCCTCCGTCGCCGCCGAGTAGGCGCAGCGCCGCCCCGGCCGAGCGACGACCCCCAGCGATTCGAAGAGGTAGTCCTGCATGTCTGCGAACACCCCTAGCCACAGTCGTGGTCTGAAGAAGACCCACAAGGCCACGATCGCCGGCGTCGCCGCTCTGGGCGCCGCAGCGCTCACCCTCTCCCTCGTGCCTCACCACGGCGGCACCGAGACCGAGCCCCAGGCCCTGTCCGGCACCCAGCAGGTGGCCTGGTCGTACAACGCGAACAGCCCGCAGGCCAAGGCACTGGCCGCCAGCGTCAACGAGCAGCAGACCACCATCGGTCTGAAGGCCAAGCAGGAGGCCGAGGCGAAGGCCAAGGCCGCCGCGAAGGCGAAGCTCGACGCCCAGGCGAAGGCCGCGAAGGCCAAGGCCGACGCCCTGGCGAAGGCCACCGCGAAGGCGAAGGCCGAGGTCAAGGCGAAGGCCGCCGCCCAGGCGAAGGCCGCCGCGAAGAAGCGCGCCGCGGAGAAGGCGGCCGCGAGCCGTTCCGTCGCCCGCAAGCCGGTCTTCGCGAACAACCTCGACGGCTGGATCCGCGAGGCGCTCTACATCATGGACAAGCACAACATCCCGGGCACCTACAACGGCCTGCACCGGAACATCATGCGCGAGTCCAGCGGCAACCCGTACGCCATCAACAACTGGGACATCAACGCCATCAACGGCGTCCCGTCCAAGGGCCTGCTCCAGGTGATCTACCCGACCTTCAAGACGTACCACATCGCCGGCACCAAGTTCGACCAGTACGACCCGGTCGCCAACATCGTCGCCGCCGCCAACTACGCGGCCGACCGCTACGGCTCGATCGACAACGTCAACAGCGCGTACTGACGCGCGAAAGGGCGGCACCCCGCAGGGGGTGCCGCCCTTCGGCGTGGTGGGGCGGGCGTTACTTGCGCATGACCTCGGGCTCGTGGCGGCGCAGCAGCCGCGCCACGAGGACGCAGCAGACCGTGGCCATGATCAGCTGGATGCCGAGGTCGAGGCTCCACTGGCCGACCGTGTGCTCCCACAGCGGGTCGGTGTTCGTGGGGTCCTTGTGGTCCCACGGCGGCATGAGGTGCGCCAGGTCGAGGGTGGTGCCGGCGCCGGCGATGCCCCAGCGGGAGGGCATGAGCCAGGCGAACTGCTCCAGGCCGGGCGAGCCGTACACCTGGAAGAGGATGCCGGTGAAGACGACCTGGATGATCGCGAACATGACGAGCAGCGGCATGGTCTTCTCGGCGGTCTTCACCAGCGCGGAGATGACCAGGCCGACCATCATCGAGGTCAGGCCGAGCGCGATGACCTGGACGCAGAGCTCGACGGCCGGCGGCATGAACAGGCCCTCTTCGGGCAGCTCACGGGTGGAGAAGCCGATGCCGCAGATGATCACGCCCTGGAAGGCGGTGATCAGGCCGAGGACGATGACCTTGGACATGAGGTACGCGGAGCGGGAGAGGCCGACGGCGCGCTCCCGTTCGTAGATGACCCGTTCCTTGATCAGTTCTCGCACGGAGTTGGCCGCGCCGGAGAAGCACATGCCGACCGCCAGGATCAGCATGATCGTGCCGGCGTCGCCGTTGAAGCGGGACGGCGGCTTGGGCCGGCCCAGGCCGAAGTCGGCCGGGATGACGACGGAGACCGCGCCGAGGACGGCGGGCAGGATCACCATCAGGGCCATGAAGCCCTTGTCGGAGGCGATCACCGACACGTAGCGGCGGATCAGGGTCCACAGCTGGGAGCCCCAGCCCTGCGGCTTCGGCGGCCTGGCCATGGCCTGCGGCGGCATCTGGACGGGCTGCGCGGCGACGGCGTCGATGTCCGCGGCGTACATCTGGTAGTGCTGCGAGCCCTTCCAGCGGCCCGCCCAGTCGTAGTCGCGGTAGTTCTCGAAGGCGGAGAAGACGTCGGCCCAGGTGGAGTAGCCGAAGAAGTTCAGCGCCTCCTCCGGCGGGCCGAAGTACGCCACGGAGCCGCCCGGCGCCATCACCAGCAGCTTGTCGCAGAGGCCCAGCTCGGCCACCGAGTGGGTGACGACGAGGACCGTGCGGCCGTCGTCCGCGAGGCCGCGCAGCAGCTGCATGACGTCGCGGTCCATGCCCGGGTCGAGGCCGGAGGTCGGCTCGTCCAGGAAGATCAGCGAGGGCTTGGTGAGGAGCTCCAGGGCGACGGAGACGCGCTTGCGCTGGCCACCGGAGAGGGAGGTGACCTTCTTCTCCTTGTGGATGTCGAGCTTGAGCTCGCGCAGCACCTCGTCGATGCGGGCCTCGCGCTCGGTCGCGGCGGTGTCGCCGGGGAAGCGGAGCTTGGCCGCGTAGCGCAGCGCCTTCTGGACGGTCAGCTCCTTGTGCAGGATGTCGTCCTGCGGGACCAGACCGATGCGCTGGCGCAGCTCGGCGAACTGCTTGTAGAGGCTCCGGTTGTCGTAGAGGACGTCGCCCTCGTTGGCCGGGCGGTAGCCGGTCAGCGCCTTGAGCAGGGTGGACTTGCCGGAGCCGGACGGGCCGATGACGCCGATCAGCGACTTCTCCGGGACGCCGAAGGTGACGTCCTTGAGGATCTGCTTGCCGCCGTCGACCGTGACCGTGAGGTGGCGGGCCGAGAAGGAGACCGAGCCGGTGTCGACGAACTCCTCGAGCTGGCCGCCGACGATGCGGAAGGTCGAGTGGCCGACGCCGACGATGTCCTGCGGGCCGAGGAGGGCCGTGCCGCCCTTGGGGATCGGCTGGCCGTTGACGTACGTGCCGTTGTGCGAGCCGAGGTCGCGGATCTCGAAGCGGCCGTCGGGCGTCGCGTGGAACTCGGCGTGGTGCCGCGAGACCTGGAGGTCGGAGACGACCAGCTCGTTCTCGAGGGCACGGCCGATGCGCATCACGCGGCCGAGGTCCAGCTGGTAGAAGGTGGTCGGGCTGCGGTCGCCGTAGGGCGACGGCGCCCCCGCGGCGCCGCCGGGGTGCCCCTGGGCGGGTCCCTGCTGGTGCGGGACCTGCTGCTGCGGAGCCTGCTGGTGGACCGGCGGCTGCTGCCAGCCCTGGTGCTGCGGCGCCTGGTGCTGCGGAGGCGCCTGGTGCGTGGCCCAGTCGGCCTGGGCCCCGGCGGCCTGGTGCGCGGCGGCCTGGTGCGCGGGGGCCTGCTGCTGGGGCACCTGCTGCTGCGGCGCCTGCTGCTGGGGCGCGGCGGCCGCGCCGGCGGCGGCGAGATTCAGCCGCGGCCCGTCGGTCGCGTTGCCCAGGTGGACGGCCGAACCGGGGCCGATCTCCACCTGGTGGACCCTCTGGCCCTGGAGGAAGGTGCCGTTCGTGGAACCGTGGTCCTCGATGACCCAGCTCCGGCCGCCCCAGCTGATGGTGGCGTGGCGCCACGAGACCCTGGCGTCGTCGATGACCAGGTCACCCTGAGGGTCCCTGCCCAGGGTGTACGACCGGGACGGATCGAGCGTCCAGGTCCTGCCGTTCAATTCCAGTACGAGTTCTGGCACTCCATGCCCCACTACTTGTCCCCCGATGTACCCCCGTCGTCGGGAGTCCAGGGATGGCGAATCATCCTGGGGAACTATTTCAGGCCCGGTCCCGTCTCGGAAAGTCGGGCCGCGTGAAGACCTTCGGGGCGTCTTCCGGACCGGTCGGGTGTCCGCAGGGCGGGACGGGGGCTCGGGCGGCACACGGTGCCCGATACGGTGGAAGCACCATGAGCGCATCGCAGACCTCAGACGTTCCCACCCTTCTCGTCAAGATCTTCGGGAAGGACCGTCCCGGGATCACCGCGGGACTCTTCGACACCCTCGCCGCCTACTCCGTCGACGTCGTGGACATCGAACAGGTGGTCTCCCGGGGCCGCCTCGTCCTGTGCGCGCTCGTCACCGAGCCGACCGTCGTCCCGCAGGGCGAACTCCGGGCCACCGTGCACAGCTGGGCCGAGTCGCTGAAGCTCCAGGCCGAGATCATCTCCGGCACGGGCGACAACCGTCCCCGTGGCGAGGGCCGCTCGCACGTCACCGTGCTCGGCAACCCGCTCACCGCCGAGCAGACGGCGGCCATAGCGGCCAGGATCGCGGAGACCGGCGGCAACATCGACCGCATCTTCCGCCTCGCGAAGTACCCGGTGACGGCGGTCGAGTTCGCCGTCTCGGGCTGCGGGACCGAGCCGCTGCGGACCGCGCTGGCCGTCGAGGCGCACGGCATCGGGGTCGACGTGGCCGTCGTCTCCGCCGGTCTGCACCGGCGGGCCCAGCGGCTCGTGGTCATGGACGTCGACTCGACCCTGATCCAGGACGAGGTGATCGAGCTCTTCGCCGCGCACGCGGGCTGCGAGGACGAGGTCGCCGAGGTGACGGCGGCGGCGATGCGCGGCGAGCTGGACTTCGAGCAGTCGCTCCACGCGCGCGTGAAGCTGCTCGCCGGCCTCGACGCCTCGGTGGTCGACAAGGTCCGCGCCGAGGTGCGGCTGACTCCGGGCGCCCGGACCCTGATCCGCACGCTCAAGCGGCTCGGTTACCAGGTGGGCGTCGTCTCCGGCGGTTTCACGCAGGTCACCGACGACCTGAAGGAGCGCCTGGGTCTCGACTTCGCCTCCGCCAACACGCTGGAGATCGTGGACGGGAAGCTCACCGGCCGGGTGACCGGCGAGATCGTCGACCGGGCGGGCAAGGCGCGGCTGCTGCGCCGGTTCGCCGCGGAGGCGGGGGTGCCGCTGGCGCAGACCGTGGCGATCGGCGACGGGGCCAACGACCTGGACATGCTGAACGCGGCCGGACTCGGGGTGGCGTTCAACGCGAAGCCGGTGGTGCGCCGGGCGGCCCACACGGCGGTGAACGTGCCGTTCCTGGACACCGTGCTGTACCTGCTCGGCATCACGCGCGAGGAGGTCGAGGCGGCGGACTTCGGCGAGGACGACCTGCCGCACTGAGCGGTGGGGGTGTGCGGGAGGGCCCGGGCGTCGGACGACGCCCGGGCCCTCCCGCGTTCGGAGTGGGGCGCACGAGCCGGCCGTACGCGATCGGGCGCACGGGGCCGTCGTACGGGATCAGGCGTACGGGACCGGACGTACGGGGTCTGCCGTGCGGAGCCGTCGTACGGGTTCAGCCGTGCGGGATCAGGCGTGCGGGGTCCAGAAGTCGACGAGTCGTCCGACGCCGTGCTCCACGGACTTCCAGGTGCCGTCGAAGGTGATGACGGCGAAGGCGGAGGTCGGGAAGCCGCTGCGGTTCATCCGGGGCAGCGCGTCGCCCTCGGAGTCGCCCGCCAGAGCGTCGGCGAGCGCGTGCATCCCCGGGTTGTGGCCGATGAGCAGGAGGTTGTTCACGGAGTCCGGGACCTCGTTGACCACGGCGATGAGCTCGCCGAGGGAGGCCTCGTACACCCGCTCCTCGTACACGGTCTTCGGGCGGTGCGGGAGCTCCGAGACCGCCAGCTTCCACGTCTCGCGGGTGCGGACGGCGGTCGAACAGAGGGCCAGGTCGAAGGCGATGCCGCTGTCGGCGAGCCTGCGGCCGGCCACCGGGGCGTCCTGGCGGCCGCGGTCGGCGAGCGGTCGCTCGTGATCGGTTTCGTCGCTCCAGTCTGCCTTCGCATGTCGGAGGAGCACGATGCTGCGGGATGTATCGACGCTCATGGTCCACAGCTTCGCACGAAACAGGCCACTTCGACTCAGAGAGAGAGTGTTTGCCAGAGGTGCTCCAGGACGCGGCCGACCGCGAGTTCACCCGTGGTCGCCCCGGCCCCGTCCGCCCCGGTCATGAGGACCAGGAGGGCGAGGAAGGCGGCTGCCGGGAGGGCGAGGGCCCACCAGGGCAGCCGGGTGTCGACGCCGGTGGTCGTGGTCCGGATGCCGGGGTGCGTGGGGGCCGACATGGCCGCCTCCGTGGGTGAGTTCCGCGCTTTCGCCGTTGTCACCAACGTACGGATCGCGCGTCTCCCGGCCCATCCGGTGATCCACCCACTTCACCCTGAGGTCCGCCCCCTAGGGGATGCGGGGGCCCGCCCTACCTCACGGGGAGGCGAAGGAGGCGATGACGGCGATGACGACCGTGATGCCGAGCATCGCGCCGAGCACGAGCAGCAGCTTCTTCTGGCCGTTCTGGGGGTTGGGTTCGAGGACTGGCATGGGAACAGTCTCGCATCTCAGCATTCGTCCTCGACCGTCCGGTCCCTGCCCGCCAGGGTTCCGACGACCATCTGCGGCACCATGAGCCCGCCCATGAGCGCGATGGGCAGTCCCCAGCCGCCGCTGTGCTGGTAGAGCACGCCGACGAGGAGGGGGCCGGGGATCGAGATGAGGTAGCCGACGCTCTGCGCGAAGGCGGAGAGCCGGACGACGCCGGCGCCGGTCCGCGAGCGCATGCCGATCATCGTGAGGGCGAGCGGGAAGGAGCAGTTGGAGATGCCGAGGAGCACCGCCCAGACCCAGGCTCCGGCGTCGGGGGCGAGGAAGAGTCCGGTGTAGCCGGTGAGTCCGCACAGGCCGAGCGCGACGACGATCGGGCCCTGGTTCTTCATCCGGGTCGCGAGGCGGGGGATGACGAAGGCGAGCGGGACGCCCATGACCATGGTGACGGCGAGGAGCACGCCCGCGGTGGCGGCGGGGACGCCGGCGTCGCGGAAGATCTGCGGCATCCAGCCCATGGTGATGTAGGCGCCGGTGGCCTGGAGGCCGAAGAAGACGCCGAGCGCCCAGGCGGTGCGGCTGCGGGTGATGCGCGGCGCGGGGGCCTCGGGTGCGGCGTCGTCGTTCCGCGGCGCCGGCTGCGCGTTCCGCGATGCGGCTGCGCCGTTCCGCGGGGTCGCTTCGGGGGTCGGGGCCGCGGTCGCCGGGCGGGCCGTGCCGGCGTCCCGGTCGCGCAGGAGCGGGAGCCAGGGCAGGACGGCGAGCGCGGCGAGGGCCGCCCAGACGCCGAGGCCGAGGCGCCAGTCGCCGCCGAGGGCGTCGGTCACGGGCACGGTCGCGGCGGCGGCGACGGAGGTGCCGAGGGCGAGCGCCATGGAGTAGAGGCCGGTCATGCTGCCGACGCGCTCGGGGAAGTACCGCTTGACGATGACGGGCATCAGGACGTTGCTGACGGCGATGCCCATGAGGGCGAGGGCGCTGGCGGCGAGGAAGGCGGCGGTGCCGGTCGCGAAGGGGCGCAGGACGAGGCCGGTGAAGATCGCGGCCATGCCCGCGCAGACGACGGCGGCGGGGCCGAAGCGGCGGGCGAGGCGGGGCGCGGTGATGCCGAAGACCGCGAAGCAGAGCGGGGGGACGGAGGTGAGGACGCCGGCGACGCTGCCGCTCATGTGGAGGTCCTCGCTGACCTCTTCGAGGAGGGCGCCGAGGCTGGTGATGGCGGGACGCAGGTTGAGGGCGGCCAGGACGAGTCCGACGGCGACGAGACCGAGGAGCCGACGGCGTGCCGGGCCCGGCGCGGGAGAATCGCCGACGGTGGCGGACGCCCCGGAGGACGCGGTCGCGGCGGTGGTTCCGGCCGGTGGTGCGGCGGGGTCGAGGGTCTTCGGCTCGTCAGGCATGAGGCCATCATAGAATCATGGGATGATTTGTTGTCCAATCTCGAACGAACGGAAAGGCGCTCCATGGCCCTCGGTCACCCCCGGCGCACCGGTCTCTCCGACCAGGTGATCGCCGAGCTGCGGAACCAGATCACCTCCGGCGAGTGGCCGGTGGGTTCACGCATCCCGACCGAGCCCGAACTGGTCGAGCAGCTGGGCGTGGCCCGCAACACGGTGCGCGAGGCGGTGCGCGCGCTCGCGCACAACGGCCTGCTCGACATCCGCCAGGGCTCGGGGACGTACGTCGTCGCCACCAGCGAGCTGGCGGGCGTCATGCACCGGCGCTTCGCCGGCTCCGATCCCCGGCACGTCGCCGAGCTGCGCTCCACACTGGAGTCCGCCGCGGCGCGGTTCGCGGCCGGGCGGCGCACGGAGCGGGACCTGAAGCAGCTGGACGCCCTGCTCGTACGGCGCGAGGAGGCGTGGGAGTCGGGGGACGCGGAGCGGTTCGTGACGGCCGACGCGGCCTTCCACCACGCGGTCGTCGCCGCCTCGGGCAACGAGGTGCTGACGGAGCTCTACGCGGACCTGGGCGATCTGCTGCGGGACTGGCTGCGCGACGACGTGGGGCAGGTGCTGCGGCCGGAGAACCACATGGACCACGCGCGCCTGGTGGACGCGATCCGCGGGGGCGATGCCGAGCGGGCCGGCACGGAGGCGGCCGGCTACCCCTTCATGTGCCTCAGGAGCCCCGCACCGGAAGGGGCGGCCCCGGAGCGGGAGCCGGATCCGCGGGCTGGTGCGTGACCCAGGCGGACCGGACCTCCTTCCAGCAGCGGCCGGTGACCTGGGCGTAGTCGGCGGGACCGACCTCCACGGGGGCGCTGTCGCTGTCGACGTCCCACCAGCGCTCGCACTCGACGTGGAGGCGGACGCGGTCGGTGCGGGGATACGGGTTGCCGCAGTGGGCGGTGACGCGGGAGCCCTCGACGACGGTGCGGCAAGAGGCTCCGAAGTCCTCCGGCTCCTCCGTCGTCGGGGCGGGGGACTCCTCGGCCGGGGCGGGAGCCGCCCGCAGCTCGGTGGCGACGGCCGTCCCGGTGATCAGGACGGCGACGGAGGCGATCGCCCCGAAGCCCTGACGTATCGCGCGCATGCCCGTACCTCCTCCCCGTCAGCAGACCATCACGCTCTGCCCCAGTCTGGGGTGGTTCGGGCTGATTTTCGACTCGTGCAGGAGTTGCGGAACGGCGAGGGCCGTGTGTCCGCCACTCGGCGGACACACGGCCCTCCCTGCCGCACGGAGGTGCGGAACGGTTACGCGCCGATGGCGTGCAGGCCGCCGTCCACGTGGATGATCTCGCCCGTGGTCTTCGGGAACCAGTCCGAGAGCAGCGCGACGATGCCGCGGCCGGCCGGCTCGGGGTCCGAGAGCTCCCACTCCAGCGGGGAACGGCTGTCCCACACGGAGGCCAGCTCGCCGAAGCCCGGGATGGACTTCGCGGCCATGGAGCCGAGCGGGCCCGCCGAGATCAGGTTGCAGCGGATGTTCTGCTTGCCGAGGTCGCGCGCCATGTAGCGGCTGGTGGCCTCCAGGGCGGCCTTGGCCGGGCCCATCCAGTCGTACTGCGGCCAGGCGAACTTGGCGTCGAAGGTCAGGCCCACGACCGAACCGCCCTCGGACATCAGCGGCAGCAGCGCCATCGTCAGCGACTTCAGGGAGAAGGCGGAGACGTGCATGGCGGTGGCCACGGACTCGAACGGCGTGTTCAGGAAGTTGCCGCCGAGCGCGTCCTGCGGCGCGAAGCCGATGGAGTGCACGATGCCGTCGAGCCGGTCGCCCAGGTGCTCGCGGACCTGGCCCTCCAGGCGGGCGAGGTGCTCGTCGTTCGAGACGTCGAGCTCCAGGACCTTCACCTTGTCGGGGTGGGGCAGCTTCTTGGCGATGCGCTCGGTCAGCGTCGGCCGCGGCCAGGCGGTGAGGATGATCTCCGCACCCTGCTCCTGGGCCAGCTTCGCGGCGTGGAAGGCGATGGAGGACTCCATCAGCACACCGGTGATGAGGATGCGCTTGCCCTCGAGAATTCCGCTCATGGTGATCAGTGACCCATGCCCAATCCGCCGTCAACCGGGATGACGGCTCCAGTGATGTACGAGGCGTCGTCGGAGGCGAGGAACTTCACCGCGGCGGCGATCTCCTCCGGCTGCGCGTAACGGCCCAGCGGCACCTGGGAGACGATGCCCGCGCGCTGCTCGTCGGTGAGCACCGCGGTCATGTCGGTGTCGACGAAGCCGGGGGCGACGACGTTGAAGGTGATGTTGCGCGAGCCCAGCTCGCGCGCGAGGGAACGGGCGAAACCGACCAGACCGGCCTTGGAGGCGGCGTAGTTGGCCTGGCCCGCGGAGCCCAGCAGACCGACCACCGAGGAGATCAGGACGACGCGGCCCTTCTTGGCGCGCAGCATCCCGCGGTTGGCGCGCTTGACGACCCGGAAGGTGCCGGTGAGGTTGGTGTCGAGGACGGACGTGAAGTCCTCCTCGGTCATGCGCATGAGGAGCTGGTCCTTCGTCACGCCGGCGTTGGCCACGAGGACCTCCACCGGGCCGTGCTTCTCCTCGATCTCCTTGTAGGCCGTCTCCACCTGCTCCGCGTCGGTGATGTCGCACTTGACGGGGAGGCAGCCGAGCTCGACCAGGGCGGCCGGGGGCTCGCCGGAGCGGTACGTGATCGCGACCTTGTCGCCGGCCTCGGCGAACGCGCGGGCGATGGCGAGGCCGATGCCCCGGTTTCCTCCGGTGACGAGAACCGAGCGGCTCAACGGATCACCCTTTCGATAGCGGTCTGGTAGCCGAAAACCTATCGGTATCGCTCCCGACATGAGGAATCGACCTCCGACAGTGGCGTACGGGTCGCACTGTCGGATCCCTACAGCCCGGGGCCGGCCCGGACCGGTCCGCGGGTTCGCCGGGAGCGCACTCCGATCCAATGCGCGGACTCGGCCGCCCGTCCCGTGATTGACTTCCCGGACAGTTCAACCGCCGTCTTCCGATCGCCGAGAGCGAGGCCGCTCGTGGTCCATCAGATCGACACTTCGTTCGTCGCGCTGCCCCTGCGGGCGCTCGCCGACGCGGCGCTCGCCCGAGCGCGCGCGCTCGGCGCCGAGCACGCGGACTTCCGGCTGGAGCGGGTGCGCAGCGCCTCGTGGCGGCTGCGCGACGCCAAACCGTCCGGGTCCTCGGACACCACGGACCTGGGCTACGCGGTGCGGGTGGTGCACGGCGGGGCCTGGGGCTTCGCGTCCGGCGTCGACCTGACGATGGACGGGGCCGCGCGGGTCGCCTCGCAGGCGGTCGCCATGGCCAAGCTGTCGGCGAAGGTGATCGCGGCGGCGGGCTCCGACGAGCGCGTGGAGCTGGCCGAGGAGCCGGTGCACGCGGAGCGGACCTGGGTCTCCTCGTACGAGATCGACCCCTTCTCCGTGCCCGCCGAGGAGAAGAGCGCGCTGCTCGCCGACTGGAGCGCGCGGCTGCTGCGGGCGGAGGGCGTGGCGCACGTGGACGCCTCGCTGATGACCGTCCACGAGAACAAGTTCTACGCGGACACGGCTGGCACCGTGACCACCCAGCAGCGCGTCCGGCTGCACCCGCAGCTCACGGCGGTCGCCGTGGACGGGACGACCGGCGAGTTCGACTCGATGCGGACGATCGCGCCGCCGGTCGGACGGGGCTGGGAGTACCTGACGGGGACCGGCTGGGACTGGGACAAGGAGCTCGACGAGATCCCGGGGCTGCTCGCCGAGAAGATGCGGGCGCCGAGCGTGGAGGCGGGCCGGTACGACCTGGTCGTCGACCCGTCGAACCTGTGGCTGACGATCCACGAGTCCATCGGGCACGCCACCGAACTGGACCGGGCGCTGGGCTACGAGGCGGCCTACGCGGGCACCTCGTTCGCCACCTTCGACCAGCTGGGCAAGCTGGCGTACGGCTCCTCGATCATGAACGTGACGGGCGACCGGACCGCCGAGCACGGTCTCGCCACGGTCGGCTTCGACGACGAGGGCGTCGAGGCGCAGAGCTGGGACCTGGTGAAGGACGGCACGCTCGTCGGCTACCAGCTGGACCGGCGGATCGCGAAGCTCACGGGCCTCGGCCGGTCGAACGGCTGCGCCTTCGCCGACTCCCCCGCGCACGTCCCGGTGCAGCGGATGGCGAACGTCTCGCTCCAGCCGGACCCGGGCGGTCTGTCGACGGAGGACCTGATCGGGGGCGTGGAGCGCGGCATCTACGTGGTCGGCGACCGGTCCTGGTCGATCGACATGCAGCGCTACAACTTCCAGTTCACCGGCCAGCGCTTCTTCCGCATCGAGAACGGCCGCCTCGCCGGTCAGCTGCGGGACGTGGCGTACCAGGCGACGACCACGGACTTCTGGGGCTCGATGGAGCAGGTCGGCGGCCCGCAGACGTACGTCCTCGGTGGTGCCTTCAACTGCGGCAAGGCCCAGCCGGGCCAGGTCGCCGCCGTCTCGCACGGCTGCCCGTCCGCCCTCTTCCGGGGCGTCAACATCCTGAACACGACGCAGGAGGCCGGTCGATGAGCCGCGTCAGCAAGCCGTACGAGATCGTCGAGCGGGCCCTGGAGCTGTCCCGCGCGGACGGGTGTGTCGTCATCGCCGACGAGGAGTCCTCGGCCAACCTGCGCTGGGCCGGAAACGCGCTCACCACGAACGGGGTGACCCGGGGCCGGACGCTCACCGTGATCGCGACCGTCGACGGCGCCCGGGGCACCGCCTCCGGCGTCGTCTCGCGGTCCGCCGTGACCGTCGACGACCTGGAGCCCCTGGTCCGGGCCGCCGAGGCCGCCGCGCGTGCCGCCGGGCCCGCCGAGGACGCCCAGCCGCTGGTGGAGGGCGTGCCCGCCTCGCCCGACTTCACGGACGCCCCGGCGGAGACCTCCTCCACCGTCTTCGCCGACTTCGCCCCGGCGCTCGGCGAGGCCTTCGCACGCGCGCGTGCCGGCGGGCGCGAGCTCTACGGCTTCGCCAACCACGAGCTGACCTCCACCTACCTGGGCACGTCCACGGGGCTGCGGCTCCGCCACGACCAGCCCAACGGGACCCTGGAGCTCAACGCCAAGTCCCCCGACCGCTCGCGCTCCGCCTGGGCCGGTCGCTCGACCCGGGACTTCAAGGACGTCGACCCGGCCGCGCTCGACGCCGAGCTGGCGACCCGGCTCGGCTGGGCGGAGCGGCGGATCGAGCTGCCCGCCGGCCGGTACGAGACGCTGCTGCCGCCGACCGCCGTGGCCGACCTGATGATCTACCAGCTGTGGTCCTCGGCGGCCCGGGACGCGGTGGAGGGCCGTACGGTCTTCTCCAAGCCCGGCGGCGGCACCCGGCTCGGCGAGACGCTCTCCCCGCTGCCGCTGACGCTGCGCAGCGACCCGAACGAGCCGGGCCTGGAGTCCTCGCCGTTCGTGATCGCGCACTCCTCCGGCGACGACTCCTCCGTCTTCGACAACGGCCTGCCGGTCGGACCGGTCGACTGGGTGAAGGCCGGCGCCCTGGCGCACCTGATCACCACC
The DNA here is from genome assembly GCF_055582805.1 of Streptomyces sp. NPDC107498. Taxonomy (NCBI): domain Bacteria; kingdom Bacillati; phylum Actinomycetota; class Actinomycetes; order Kitasatosporales; family Streptomycetaceae; genus Streptomyces; species Streptomyces sp. NPDC107498. The sequence continues at coordinate 24,817 of NZ_JBVJPE010000018.1, forward strand.
CGGCACACGGCGGAGCTCACTCGCCTGCCCGTGGCGCCGGGAGCGGGGAACCTGATCCTGGACGGCGGCGGCGAGCGCTCCCTGGAGGAGATGGTGGCCTCCACCGAGCGGGGCCTGCTGCTGACCTGCCTCTGGTACATCCGCGAGGTCGACCCGGCGACGCTGCTGCTGACCGGCCTGACCCGGGACGGCGTCTACCTCGTCGAGAACGGCGAGGTGGTCGGCGAGGTGAACAACTTCCGGTTCAACGAGTCGCCGGTGGACCTGCTGTCGCGGGCCACGGAGGCGGGCCGTACGGAGAAGACGCTGCCGCGCGAGTGGAGCGACTGGTTCACCCGGGCCGCGATGCCCGCCCTGCGGGTGCCGGACTTCAACATGAGCTCGGTCAGCAAGGGGGTCTGACCCGCCTAGACTGGGTCGCCGTAGCACTGACGACTTTCTGACGACTTTCTGAGGAGACGGACGATCGTGACGGACATCGTCGACGAGCTGAAGTGGCGCGGGCTGTTCGCCCAGTCCACCGATGAGGACGCACTGCGCAAGGCTCTCGCGGACGGTCCCGTCACGTTCTATTGCGGTTTCGACCCGACCGCGGCCAGTCTCCACGTCGGCCACCTGGTCCAGGTCCTCACCGTCCGCCGGCTGCAGCAGGCCGGGCACCGGCCGCTGGCGCTGGTCGGCGGGGCCACCGGGCAGATCGGTGACCCGCGTCCGACGGCCGAGCGCACCCTGAACGACCCGGAGACGGTCGCGAACTGGGTGACCCGGCTGCGCTCGCAGATCGAGCCCTTCCTCTCCTTCGAAGGGGAGAACGCGGCGATCATGGTGAACAACCTGGACTGGACCGCCGGGATGTCGGCGATCGAGTTCCTGCGGGACATCGGCAAGCACTTCCGGGTCAACAAGATGCTGACCAAGGACTCCGTCGCCCGGCGCCTGGAGTCCGAGCAGGGCATCAGCTACACCGAGTTCAGCTACCAGCTGCTCCAGGGCATGGACTTCCTGGAGCTGTACCGCCGCTACGGCTGCACGCTCCAGCAGGGCGGTTCGGACCAGTGGGGCAACCTGGTGGCCGGCCTCGACCTGATCCACCGCCTGGAGCCGGGCGCGCAGGCGCACGCGCTCGCGACCCCGCTGATGGTGAAGGCGGACGGCACCAAGTTCGGCAAGACCGAGGGCGGGGCCGTCTGGCTGGACCCGGAGATGACGACGCCGTACGCGTTCTACCAGTTCTGGCTGAACGTGGACGACCGGGACATCTCGACGTACATGCGGATCCTGTCCTTCAGGTCCCGCGAGGAGCTGGAGGAGCTGGAGGCGCAGACCGCCGAGCGGCCGCAGGCGCGTGCCGCCCAGCGGGCGCTGGCCGAGGAGCTCACCACCCTGGTGCACGGCGCGGAGCAGTGCGCGGCCGTCATCGACGCCTCCAGGGCGCTGTTCGGGCAGGGCGACCTGGCCGGGCTGGACGAGCCGACGCTCGCCGCCGCGCTGTCCGAGCTTCCGCACGCGCGCGTGAGCACCCTCGGCCAGGTCGTGGACCTGTTCGCCGAGGTCGGGCTCGTGGCGAGCAAGTCGGCGGCGCGCCGCACGGTGAAGGAGGGCGGGGCCTACGTGAACAACGTGAAGGTGACCGCCGAGGACGCCGAGGTGGCGGCGGAGGAGCTGCTGCACGGCCGCTGGCTGGTGCTGCGGCGCGGCAAGAAGAACCTGGCGGCGATCGAGTTCGTCGGCTAGCGGGGTCATGGGAGAGGCCCGGTACGCGCGCGGTGCGCCGTACCGGGCCTCTTTCCGTCTCAGGCGCGCTGTCGCCCGTTGCCCCTGATCGAGGCCCACAGCATGTCGCCCAGGCCGACGACGACGACGGCGCCGATCAGCTGGAGCAGGTGCCGGATCCAGTCGATGCCCTTGGTGTCATTGACTCCGATCCAGGTCGCGACCGCGTTTCCGAGCACGCTGCCGAGAATGCCGAACACGGTCGTCAGCCACAGCGGGATCTGCTGCTTGCCCGGCAGGATCGCCTTCGCGATCAGACCGAGGACCAGTCCCACGATGATCGCCCACAACCAACTCATCGTCGCCTCCTAGTACGCATGTGGGCCCAGTCTCGGCGCCTCGGCCATACGGCGCATGTCGGACAGCGCCATACGTGCCCCGGCCTCGTCGTCTCCGGGGTGCGGGCGTACCGTGGAGAGAGGTCCGGACCGGGGAGGGTCCGGCGCGACCGGCGGGTGGTGAGCGGCGATGCAGAAGCATGGCGGGACCGAGGTCTTCCGGATCACGGGGGCCCGGCAGGGGCTCGCCGACGACGTCCGGGGACGACAGCGGCGCTACGTCATCTCGATGACGGTGCGGACGCTCTCCGTGATCGCCGCGACGGTGCTGTGGAACGTCGAGCGGCACGTCGCCTTCGTGGCGCTGGGCCTGGGCCTTCTGCTCCCCTACGTCGCCGTGGTGATCGCCAACGCGGGACGCGAGAGGGCTCCGTCCCTTCCCTCCACCTTCGTCCCCCCTCCGGTGCGCCCCGAGCTCGACCCTCCGAACCTCAAGAAAACCTCAGATCAATCATGACGATCCGGTGCACCGCACCCCGTGTGCCGTGACATACTGCCTACGCGCTCCGCATCCCCCGTCGGAGCGACGGACCGATGCCGGGCAGCTCCCCCCGTGGCTGCCCGGCATCGCTGTTGCTGGACAATGATCGGGTGATCAATGGTCCAGTGAGCGAAGAGAAGCCGATCTGTTCCGCCAAGGGGTGCCGCGCCGACGCCGTCTGGGTCCTCGCGTGGAACAACCCCAAGCTGCACGCGCCCGAGCGCCGCAAGACCTGGCTCGCGTGCGAGGAGCACCGCGAGCACCTCTCGCAGTTCCTGGGCGTACGGGGTTTCCTGAAGGACGTCGTGCCGCTGGGCGAGTGGGACTCAACCGCCGATGGCTGACATCGGGCGCTCGGGCTGGAGGAAGCTCGGGTCGTCGAGACCCGAGCCGGCCTTCTTGCCCCACATGGCCTTCTTCCAGAGCTCCGCGACCGTCTCGTCCGGGGCGTCCGAGCGGAGCGCGGCCCGCAGGTCCGTCTCCTCGGTCGCGAAGAGGCAGGTGCGCACCTGACCGTCGGCGGTGAGGCGGGTGCGGTCGCAGGCCCGGCAGAACGGGCGGGTGACGGAGGCGATGACGCCGACCGTGTGCGGTCCGCCGTCGACCACCCAGCGCTCGGCGGGGGCCGAGCCGCGCTCCTCGGCGCCTTCGGGCGTGAGGGTGAAGCGGGTGCGCAGCGACTCCAGGATGTCCCCGGCGGTGATCATGCCGTCGCGCTTCCAGCCGTGCTGGGCGTCCAGGGGCATCTGCTCGATGAAGCGGAGCTCGTACTCCTCCTCGATCGCCCAGGCCAGCAGGTCGGGGGCCTCGTCGGCGTTGAGTCCGGGCATCAGGACGGCGTTGACCTTGACCGGGGTGAGGCCGGCCTCGCGGGCGGCGGCCATGCCGTCGAGGACGTCCTGGTGGCGGTCGCGCCGGGTGAGGGTCTTGAAGACGTCGGGGCGCAGGGTGTCGAGGGAGACGTTGACCCGGTCGAGGCCGGCCGCCTGGAGGGCGGCGGCGGTGCGCTTGAGTCCGATGCCGTTGGTGGTCAGGGACATCCGGGGGCGGGGCTCCAGGGCGGCGCAGCGCTCGACGATCCCGACGAGGCCGGGACGGAGCAGCGGCTCGCCGCCGGTGAAGCGGACCTCGGTGACGCCGAGGTCGGTGACCGCGATGCGGATCAGCCGGACGATCTCGTCGTCGGTGAGGAGGTCCGGCTTGGCGAGCCATTGGAGGCCCTCTTCCGGCATGCAGTACGTGCAGCGCAGGTTGCACCGGTCCGTGAGCGAGACGCGCAGGTCAGTGGCCACACGGCCGTAGGTGTCGATGAGCACTGTGGGCCCCCTCCCCGTATTCCGGATGCGTGTTCTTCGAGCCTACGCGAGTGCACGGACAACGAGCAGGGCAGATTGTCACGAGGACCGGCGCGGCCGCGTCGTAGAACCCTACGACGCGGCCGTCCGGCGGTCGCGGACCGTGTGCGTCTCAGTGCGCTCCGACTCCGGTGAGGGACTTGACCTCCAGTTCCGCGTACTTGCCCTTGTCCGGCTCCTCCTTGGAGAGGACCGAGCCGAGCCAGCCGAGCAGGAAGCCGAGCGGGATGGAGACGAGGCCGGGGTTCTCCAGCGGGAACCAGTAGAAGTCCACCGTCTTGAACATCGAGGTGGGCTTGCCGGAGACGACCGGCGAGAAGACCACGAGGACGACGGCGGAGACCAGGCCGCCGTAGATCGACCACAGGGCGCCCCGGGTGGTGAACCGCTTCCAGAAGAGCGAGTAGAGGATCGTCGGCAGGTTGGCCGAGGCGGCGACCGCGAAGGCGAGGGCGACCAGGCCGGCGACGTTGAGGTCGCGGGCGAGGGCGCCGAGCGCGATGGAGACGACGCCGATGAGGACGGTCGCCCAGCGGGCGGCCCGCACCTCCTCCTGCTCGGTGGCCTTCCCGCGCCGGATGACGTTGGCGTAGATGTCGTGCGCGAAGGACGAGGAGGAGGCCAGGGTCAGACCGGCGACGACGGCCAGGATGGTCGCGAAGGCGACGGCCGAGATGACGGCGAGGAGGATCGCGCCGCCCGTGGAGCCGGCTCCGCCGCCGATCTCCAGGGCGGCGAGCGGGGCCGCCGTGTTGCCGGCCTTGTTGGAGACGACGATGTCGCTGTTCTTGAGGAGGGCGGCGGCGCCGAAGCCGAGGACGATCGTCATCAGGTAGAAGGCGCCGATGATGCCGATGGCCCAGTTGACGGACTTACGGGCGGCCTTGGCGGTCGGCACCGTGTAGAAGCGGATCAGGATGTGGGGCAGGCCGGCCGTGCCGAGGACGAGCGCGATGCCGAGCGAGAGGAAGTCCAGCTTGGAGACGGCGGTGGCGCCGTACTTGAGGCCGGGCTCCAGGAAGGCGTCGCCCTTGCCGCTGTTGGTGGCGGCGGCGCCGAGCAGCTCCGAGATGTCGAAGTGGAACTTGAGGAGGATGAGGAAGGTGATCAGCAGGGTGCCCGCGATGAGCAGGACCGCCTTGACCATCTGCACCCAGGTGGTGCCCTTCATGCCGCCGATCGTCACGTACACGATCATCAGGAGGCCGACCAGGGCGACGATCGCGATCTTGCCGCCGTCGCTGGTGATGCCGAGCAGGAGCGAGACGAGGACGCCCGCGCCCGCCATCTGGGCGAGCAGGTAGAAGATCGAGACGACGATCGTCGAGGTGCCGGCGGCGGTGCGGACGGGCCGCTGGCGCATCCGGTAGGCGAGGACGTCGCCCATGGTGAACCGGCCGGAGTTGCGCAGGGGTTCGGCGACCAGGAGCAGGGCGACGAGCCAGGCGACGAGGAAGCCGATCGAGTACAGGAAGCCGTCGTAGCCGAAGAGGGCGATGGCTCCGGCGATGCCGAGGAAGGACGCGGCGGACATGTAGTCGCCGGAGATCGCCAGGCCGTTCTGGAAGCCGGTGAACTGGCGTCCGCCGGCGTAGAAGTCGGCGGCGCTGCGGGTCTGGCGGCCGGCCCGGACGGTGATGACGAGGGTGGCGACGACGAAGGCGCCGAACAGGGCGACGATCAGGGGCCGGTGCTCGGTGGTGGCGTTGCCCGCCGCGAGCAGGACGGGGGTGCTCATGCGTCGGCCTCCATGCGGTGCTTGATGGCCTCGGCCTTGGGGTCGATGCGCTTCGCCGCGTGTCGTGAGTAGAGCCAGGCGATGAGGAACGTGGTGGCGAACTGGCCGAGGCCGAGGACGAGCGCCACGTTGACGTTGCCGAACAGCTTGGTCCCCATGAAGCCGGCCGCGTAGTTGGAGAGCAGCACGTACAGCAGGTACCAGGCGATGAAGGCCAGGGTGAGGGGGAAGGCGAAGGAGCGGTGGGCCCGGCGCAGTTCGCCGAACTCCGCGCCCTCCTGCACCTCGACGAACTGCTCCGTCGTGGGCGACGCGGGGTCGTGGGCGGTCTCCGTGCCGTCTCTGGGCGGCGATGCTTCGGTAGTCACGGCATCTCCTCGTGACGCGGGGGCGGTCGGCATGGTCAAGGGGACCTCACCAGGGGTGCGGAAGGCGGGGCGCCGAGCGGAGCCCCTCCCCTGACCAACGGCACGGAGCCGGAAGCGAAGCGGTTCACCCACGGGATTTTCTTGAACAGATCTTCATGAAGTCTTCTCAACTCATTGAAGCTTCGGGAAGATCAGCGATAGCTTCACTCGTCATGCACCTGTTCACGCGCAAACCCGCGCGCGGACAGTACATACGGATGATGTGGAGAACCCATGGCTCATCTGGGATCGAGGCGCGGCCGGGCCCTTGCCCTGCCGGTTGGTCTCGCGCTCACGGCCTCGCTCGGCTTCCTCGCCCCCGGCGCCGCCTCCGCCGCGGAACTGAGCGACGCTCCGGCCACCGTGGCCACGAACGGCCCGAAGCTCTCGTACGTCGTCAACGTCGCGGGCGGTCACTGGACCGGCGCCTCGGTGAAGAAGGCGATCGCCGCCGCGGGCGGCGAGGTGGTCGTCTCGTACGACCAGATAGGCGTGATAGTCGTCCACTCGCAGAACCCCGAGTTCGCGAAGACGATCCGCCAGGCGCGCGGTGTGGTGTCGGCCGGTTCGACCCGGACCGCCCCGCTCTCCGCCCAGTCCGACGACGCCGTCGACGAGGGCGCGCAGACGCTGTCCGCGGCCGAGGCCAAGGCCGCCGCCGCGCGGGCGACGGACGAGCAGGACCCGCTGGAGCCCCTGCAGTGGGACCTCCCGGCGATCAAGGCCGACAAGGCGCACCAGAAGACCCTCGGCAGCAAGCGGGTCACCGTCGGCATCATCGACACCGGTGTCGACGACACCCACCCGGACCTGGCGCCGAACTTCGACGCCGCCGCGTCCGCCAACTGCGTGTCCGGCAAGCCGGACACCACCGCCGGCTCGTGGCGTCCGAACCCGGGCGAGAGCGACCACGGCACGCACGTCGCGGGCACCATCGGCGCCGCCAAGAACGGCATCGGCGTCACCGGTGTCGCGCCGGGCGTGAAGCTCGCCGGCATCAAGGTGTCCACCCCGGACGGCTTCTTCTACACCGAGGCCGTGGTCTGTGGCTTCGTGTGGGCGGCCGAGCACGGCGTCGACGTCACGAACAACAGCTACTACACCGACCCGTGGATGTTCGCCTGCAAGAACGACGAGGACCAGAAGGCTCTCATCGAGGCGGTCTCCCGCGCCACCCGGTACGCGGAGAAGAAGGGCACGGTCAACGTCGCCGCGGCCGGCAACTCCAAGTTCGACCTGGCCGCCGACTCGATCCTCGACAACAGCAGCCCGAACGACACCACGCCGGGCGACCGGGTCATCGACCCGAAGCAGTGCCTCGACTACCCGTCGATGCTGCCGGGCGTCGTGACGGTCTCCGCGACCGGCGCCAAGGGCCTCAAGGCGTCCTACTCCAACTACGGTCTCGGCGTGATCGACGTCGCCGCCCCCGGCGGTGACCGCACCGAGTACCAGACGCCGGACGCCCCGGCGGTCAACGGCCGCATCCTGTCGACCACGGTCAACGGCGGCTACAACTACAAGGCCGGCACGTCGATGGCCTCGCCGCACACGGCGGGCGTCCTGGCGCTCCTCAAGTCGACGCACCCCCACGCGAGCCCGGCGGCGCTGAAGGCGCTGCTGTACGCGCAGGCCGACGAGCGCGCCTGCACCAACCCGTACGACATCGAGGGCGACGGCAAGATCGACGCCGTCTGCGAGGGCGGCAAGAACAAGAACGGCTTCTACGGAGCCGGTCTGATCGACGCCCTGGCCGCCGTGAAGTAAGCGGTGCCCCGAGGGTCCCGGTGCGGTGCGCCACGCCGGGGCCCTTTCGCATGGCACCGAGTGCCACACTGCGGTCATGGACAACACAGTGCGCACCGGTACGGAGTTGTTGTGGTCGGCCCTGGGCGGCGATCCCGCCCTCGTCGACCGCGTGGAGTACGGCGGGGTCTCCGGGCTGCTGCCCGCGCGGCTGCCGGTGATGGACCTGGCGCGCGCGGCGGTCGCGGTCTGCTCGCTCGCCGCGGTGGAGCACGCCGGGCTCGCCGGGGCGGTACGGGTCGACGACGGGGCCGTCGCCACCGCCTTCGTGAGCGAGCGCCACCTGCGGATCGACGGGCGGGCGCCGGTGAGCTTCGCACCGCTGTCGCGGTTCTGGCGAGCCGTCGACGGCTGGGTTCGCACGCACGCCAACTATCCGCACCACAAGGCGGCGTTGCTGGCGGCCCTGGGGGTCCCGGACTCCGTCGGGGCCGTCGCGGCGGCGATCGGCGAGCGGAAGGCCGTCGAGGTCGAGACGGCGGTGTACGCGGCCGGGGGCCTGGCCGTCGCCCTGCGCACGCCCGAGGAGTGGGCGGCGGGCGAGCAGGGCCGGGAGGTGGCGGCGCGGCCGCTGCTGACCCGGGAGCGGCTCGACGGGGCCGCGCCCCGGCACCGCACCGGCCCGCTGCGGGTCCTCGACCTGACCCGGGTGCTCGCCGGGCCCGTCGCGACCCGGACGCTGGCGCTGCTCGGCGCGGACGTGCTGCGGATCGACCCTCCGGGCAACCCCGAACTGCCGGACCAGCACGCGGACACGGACGTCGGCAAGCGGACGGCCGCGCTCGACCTGGACCGGCCGTCGGACCGGCGCGCCTTCGGCGAGCTCCTCGACTCCGCCGACGTGCTGGTCACCGGCTACCGGCCCGGCGCGCTCGACCGGTTCGACCTGGAGCGGCCGGGCCTGGTGACCGCCCGCCTCTCCGCCTGGGGCGACTACGGGCCGTGGGGCGGGCGGCGCGGCTTCGACTCCCTGGTGCAGGCGGCGACGGGGATCGCCGCCGTGGAGGGGTCCGCGGAGGAGCCGGGCGCGCTGCCGGCGCAGGCGCTGGACCACGGCACGGGGTATCTGCTCGCGGCGGCGGTGCTGCGGTCGCTGACCGAGCAGCGGACCGAGGGCGGGAGCCGGCTCGTCCGCCTGGCCCTCGCGCAGACGGGCCACTGGCTCACGGGGACGCTGCCCCGGTACGAGCCGGAGCGGTACCTCGCGGAGTCGGAGGGGCCGCTCGGGCGGCTGCGGCACGCGGTGTCGCCGGTGTCGTACGAGAACGGGCCCTCGGGGTGGTCCCGGGCGCCGGGGGTCGCGGGGGCGGACCCGGCGGAGTGGGCGGGGGCCTGACAGGGCCCGGCCCGGACCCGCGCCACGGGCCGCCTCCCGTGCCCACGCGGCGGGTCCGGGAGGCGGCCCGTGCGGGCTACGGCTTGACCAGGACCTTCAGGGCCGTGCGCTCGTCCATCGCCCGGTAGCCGGACGGGACGCCGTCCAGGCCGACCGTCAGGTCGAAGACCGGGGACGGGTCGACGGTGCCGGCCAGGACGTCCGGGAGGAGTTCCGGGATGTAGGCGCGGACCGGGGCGACGCCGCCGCGCAGCGCGATGTTGCGGTCGAACATGACGGAGAGGTCGAGGCCGGTGCCGCTGCCGTGCGGGACGCCGACGTAGCCGATGGAGCCGCCGTCGCGGGCGATCGCGACGGCCGTGCGCATGGACTGCTCGGTGCCCACGGCCTCGATGACGCCGTGGGCGCCCTGGCCGCCGGTGAGCTCGCGGACGGCGGCCTCGGCGGCCTCGCCGCGCTCGGCGACGACGTCGGTGGCGCCGAAGGCGCGGGCGATGTCGGTGCGGGCGGTGTGCCGGCCGAGCGCGATGATCCGCTCGGCGCCGAGTCGCTTGGCGGCGAGGACGCCGCACAGGCCGACGGCGCCGTCGCCGACGACGGCGACCGTGGAGCCCTTCGTGACGCCCGCGCCGAGGGCCGCGTGGTGGCCGGTGCCCAGGACGTCGGAGAGGGCGAGCAGCGCGGTCAGGAGCCGGTCGTCGGAGGCCGCGTCGGCGGGGAGCTTGACGAGGGTGCCGTCGGCGAAGGGGACGCGGACGGCCTCGCCCTGGCCGCCGTCGGAGCCGACCGAGCCCCAGAAGCCGCCGCTCGGGCAGGAGGTCTGGAGGCCCTCGGCGCAGTACTCGCAGGTGCCGTCGGACCAGACGAAGGGGGCGACGACGAGGTCGCCGGCGGCGAAGCCGGTGACGTCGGAGCCGGCCGCCTCGACGATGCCGAGGAACTCGTGGCCGATGCGCTGGCCGGGCTGCCGGGCGGACTCGCCGCGGTAGGCCCACAGGTCGCTGCCGCAGATGCAGGCGCGCAGGACCCGCAGGACGACGTCCGTGGGTTCCTGGATCACCGGGTCGGGCACGTCCTCCACGCGCATGTCGAAGGGGGCGTGGATGGTGGTGGCGCGCATGCGGAACGGTCCTTGCTGTCAGACGGTTGTACGACGTTCACCGTACATCGCGCGGAGCGCTCCCGCCGTCAGCAGGTACTGCGCCGCGATGTAGGTCAGCATGACCCAGAAGTCGGGCGCCGGCAGCTGGGGCCACTCGGCGACGCCGGTCGCGATGAGGGTGTCGGACAGCAGGAACAGGGCGCCGCCGAGGCCGGCCGCGAGACCGAGGGCGCTGGAGCGGTAGGCCATCGCGGTGAGCAGCAGTGAGTAGCCGGCGACGGGGATCCTCAGGTCGGCGGGGAGGTCGGGCCAGAGGAGCACGACGGTGCCGACGAGCGCGGCCGCGTACAGGGCGCCGAGCGCCGGGGAGGTGCGCCTCCGCCCGAAGAGGACCAGGTAGCAGACGTGTCCGGCGGCGAAGGAGCCCATGCCGACGAGGAAGGCCCCGTCGGCGTCGGAGAGCAGGAGGACGTCGCCGCCCCAGCCGAGGAGGAGCGCGGCGGTGAGCAGGCGCGGGGCGCCGAGGGCGACGGCGTACGCGGCGAGCAGGGGCATCAGGAGCGGTTTGGCGATCTGGTGGCCGAGGTCGGCGCCGGCGAGCAGGGAGACCAGGTCGACGGCGGTCGCGAGTCCGAAGGCGGCGAGGAGCGCGCGGGAGGCGGCGGTCGGGACGGCGCGGGCGGCCGCGGGGGCGGTGCTCACGCGGCGGCCTCGGGCGCGGCACCGGCCTGCGGGGCGGGCAGGGCGTCCGACGCGGGGCCCGTCGCGGTGGCGGGGCCCGTCCCGGCGGTGGGGCCCGTCCCGGCGGCGGGGCCCGTCCCGGCGGTGGGGCCCGTCCCGGCGGTGGGGCCCGTCGCGGTGGCGGGGCCCGTCGCGGCGGCCGGGGCCGGTTGCCAGCCCGGGCCCCGGAAGACCCGTCCGGCGCGCTCGCGCCAGCCGTGCGCGGCGCGCAGGTCGCGGGCGATGGCGGCGTACTCGTGGGTGGCGACGCGCAGCGGGTTGTAGGTCTCGATGTTCTTGGTGAGGCCGTAGACGGGCCGCTCGGTCTCGGCGACCCAGGAGCCGAACATCCGGTCCCAGACGATGAGGATGCCGCCGAAGTTCCGGTCCAGGTAGCCGCCCTGGGAGGCGTGGTGGACGCGGTGGTGCGAGGGGGTGTTGAGGACGTACTCGAAGGGGCGGGGCAGCCTGTCGATGCGCTCGGTGTGGATCCAGAACTGGTAGACGAGGTTGACCGAGTAGCAGAAGGCGACGGCCGCCGGGTGGACGCCCAGGGCGATCATCGGCAGGTAGAACGGCCAGCCGGTCACGCTGGTCCACGGCTGCCGCAGGGCGGTGGTGAGGTTGAACTTCCGGCTGCTGTGGTGGACGACGTGGCAGGCCCAGAGGATGCGGATGACGTGGTGTCCGCGGTGCTGCCAGTAGTAGAAGAAGTCCTGCGCGAGCAGCATGAGCGGGATCGTCCACCAGAGGACGGGGACGCGGAGCGGGGTCAGCTCGTAGACGGCGGTGTAGATCGCGACCACGGGGATCTTCCACAGCGCGTCGAAGGCGAGGCTCCCCAGGCCCATGCCGAGGCTGGTGGCGGCGTCCTTCGTCTCGTACCCGGCGGCGTCCTCGTCGGGGTGGATTCGGTGGCTGACCATCTCGACGACGGTGAGCAGGACGAACGCCGGTATGGACCAGAGCACGACATCGGGCAGGTTCGGCATGGCGTCGACGGTAGAGGCGGGTGGCGGGGGACGGCTAGACGTGGTTACCAACAAGTATGCGAGACGACTTGTCAGCAAGCTTTGGCACCTTCCGACAAGCGCCTCAGACCCCCGTCGCTCCCAGCAGGGACCCGGCCCCGTAGGTGACCGCCATCGCGAGGGCGCCGCCCGCCACGTTGCGCAGGATCGCGGGGCCCGTGGGGGCGGCGCCGAGGCGGGCGCTCCCCCAGCCGGTGAGGGCGAGGGCGGCGAGGACGGAGAGGACCGTGATCCAGAGGCGGGCGGAGGCCGGCGGGAGGACGATCGCGAGGAGCGGGAGCAGGGCGCCGACGGTGAAGGCGAGGAAGCTGGCGCCGGCCGCGTGCCAGGGGTCGGTGAGGTCGTCGGGATCGATGCCGAGCTCCACGCGCGCGTGGGCCCGGAGCGCGTCGCGCTCGGTGAGCTGTTCGGCGGCTTCGCGGGCCACCTCCGGGGAGAGGCCGCGGGCGGCGAGCAGGCCGGTGAGTTCGGCGAGTTCGACCTCCGGCTGTTCGCGCAGTTCGCGCTTCTCCTGGGCGAGCGCGGCCTTCTCGGAGTCGCGCTGGCTGGAGACGGAGACGTACTCCCCCGCCGCCATCGACATGGAGCCGGCGAGCAGCCCCGAGAGGCCGGCCGTGAGCAGTGCGGCCCGGGACTGGGTGGCGCCGGCGACGCCGACGACGAGGCCGGCGGTGGAGACGACGCCGTCGTTGGCTCCGAGCACGGCCGCCCGGAGCCAGTTGAGACGGGAGCCGAGGCCGCCGCCGTGGGCCTCGGCGTCGTGCGCGGGGGGTTCGGTCACGTCAGGAGGGTCGCACCCGGCGGCTCACCAGACGCGGACCGACCCGCCCGGGGCGAAGGCCGGGCTGGTGGCGCCCGCGGGGACCTCCTCCAGGGGCCGGGCGATCTCCTCGACGGTCGGGCCGTGGACTGCGGCGAGGCGGTCGAGGAGGGCGAGGTCGAAGCCGTAGACGCGGGCCGCGTTCCCGCCGACCATGGCGGCGACCTCCTCCCGTGGCAGTCCCGCGTAGGCGATGCGGAGGCCTTCGCGGGAGTACGGGGTGGTGCCCTCGTCGTGCGGGTAGTCGCTGCCCCACATGATCTTGTCGAGGCCGATCCGGCCGCGCAGCGGCACCTCGTGGGGGCGCATGAAGCTCGCGCCGACGAAGCAGTTGTCCCGCCAGACCTCGCCGGGGCCCTTGCCCATGGACTCCGCGAGGCCGGCGCCGAATTTGGACTCGGCGGTGGCGGCCCCCGTCGCGGCCGACACCAGGCGCCGGTGGTAGTAGTCCAGCATGTCGAGCACGCCGGGGATCCACCCCGAACCCTGCTCGGTCAGGACCAGCTTGAGCCCCGGGTGGCGCCGGAACGCGCCGCCGAAGATCAGGTGCCACAGCGCCCGGTGGGAGAACCAGGTGGTCTCCACCATGAACACCGCGCGGGCGGCCGGTTCGTCGCCCGGCGGGGGCGAGGCCGAGCCGCCGTGGTGGTTGACCGGGACGTCGAGCTCGGCGCAGACCGCCCAGATCGGGTCGTACGCCGCCGAGTGCAGCTCCGGGACGGGCGAGCCCGGCGGGACCCCCGGCAGCAGGACGCCCCCGGTCAGTCCGGCCTCGCGGGCGCGGCGGATCTCCGCGACCGCCGCGCCCACGTCGTTGAGGAGGATCTGCGCCACGCCCGCCCTGCGCCCCGGGGCGTCCGCGCAGAAGTCGGCCAGCCAGCGGTTGTGCGCCCGGAGACCGGCCCAGCGCAGCTCGTACTCGGCGGGGGCGGGCGGCCGGGCCATCAGGGAGGCCTCGGGGAAGAACGGCGGGATGGTGTTCGGGAAGACGACCTCGGCGACGATGCCGTCCGCCTCCAGCTCGCGCAGCCTGCGCCGCGAGTTCCAGTTGCGGTCGGCGGTGTCGGCGAGGAGGTCCTCGTACGGGTTGACGTAGGTCGCCGCCCAGGCGTCGAAGTCGTCGTGGTGCTTCTTCTCCAGGTACGGCTTGTAGTCGAGGAGGTCGGCGCCGGCGTGGCAGTCGGCGGAGATCACGGTGTAGCGGTCGGTCACGGGTTCACCCCCAGGACCGGGAACTCGTGGTCGGTGAGCCAGTGCCTGCCGACCTCGCGCGAGCGGGCCCAGGAGGCCTCGACGGCGGTCTGGTCGGCGGGCTGGCCGAGGTCGGCGGGGGTGGGGCCGATCCGACGGGCTATCGGATCCAGTGTTCGGACATCGAATCCGAAGACCTCCGCGGCGGCGAGACCGAGCATCCGCCGCGTCTCCTCGACCGGGATGTCGTGGAACGTCCTCCGCAGCCACGCGCGCGTGTCCGGCCACGTGCCCTCCGGGTGCGGGAAGTCCGAGCCCCACAGGATGTTGTCGACGCCGATCTCGTACCGCTGTGCGAGCTCGCGCCGCTTGGTGTTGGTCGCGCAGACGAAGACCTGCCGGTCCAGGTACTCGCTCGGCGGCCGCTTCAACTCCGCGAACGGGGACAGCTTCTTGCCGCCGTGCGCGCCCAGGTAGAGCCGGTCCATGAACCAGAGCAGGTTGGGCAGCCACCAGCAGCCGGACTCGGCGACCCCGAACCGCAGGCCGGGGTGGCGCTCGAAGGCGCCCGACCAGAGCAGGAACCACAGCGGCCTGGCCGGCCACCAGGTGACCTCGGAGACGTAGATCCCGAGGTGGTCGCCGTACTCCTCGCGCGGCGCCGCCCCGGAGTGGGTGACGACCGGCATGCCGGTCTCGGCCGCCGCCGCCCACACCGGGTCGTAGCACCGGTCGTGGTACGGGGCCTTGTCCACCCACATGGAGGGGATCATCAGCGCGCCGAGCCCGGACTCCTTGGCGCGGTGGATCTCGGCGACGACCTCGCGGACGTCGGCGGTGACGGGGAGGAGGGCGACCCCGCAGTGCCGGGCCGCGTCGTCGGCGTTCCCGCCCACGAACTCGGCGAGCCAGCGGTTGTGCGCCCGCGCCCCCGCCATGCCGAGCTCCGGGTCCTGGTCCCCGGAGAGCCCGAGGCCGACGCCGAAGGGGGCGGCGGTCCGGCTGTCGACGGCGTCCGCGTCGGGGAAGACGACCTCGGCGGCCACCCCGTCGCCGTCGAGCTCCTTGATCCGCTGCGCGGGGTCCCAGCCGCCGCGCAGGCCCTCCTCGTTGTCGCTGAACCACCTGTCCGCGAAGGCCTCGTTGCGCACCCCGAGCCGGGTCATGGCCTCGCGGCGGGCCTCGCGCCCCGCCAGGAAGTCGTCGAACTCCCGGTGGAAGCGGGGGTCGAGATAGGGCCGGTACTCCTCGGTGGGCAGCCCGGCGTGGCAGTCGGAGGAGATGATCAGATACGGGTCCTCATGGCTCATCGTGCGGCTCCCTCAGTCGAGGATGAAGCTCTCCAGGTACGACGGATCGGCGCGGTCGAGCATGGATCGCGAGCGCGCCCTGATCAGGCGGTCGCTGTGCTCGCTCTCCGGCAGCATCCAGAAGCGGTCGGCGCGGATGCCGTCGACGACGTGCTCGGCGACCTCCTCCACCGGCGTGAAGGCCACCTCGTGCCCGGCCTCCTTCATCGCCGCCTCCCACTGGTCGAGGCTGCGGTACGGGGTCCTGCGCGGCCGCTGCTTGGCGTACCGCTCGGGCCGGTTGCGGTGCGACTCCCACAGTCCGGTGCGGAGCATGTGCGGACCCGGGAAGAGGACGGAGGCGCCCACGCGCGCGTGCTCGGCGCGCAGATGGGCGTAGAGCGACTCGGTCATGGTGACGACGGCCGCCTTGGTGACCGCGTACACGGAGGCGGTGGGCAGCGGGGCGATGCCGCCGTCGCCGGAGGAGGTGTTCACCACGTGGCCGGGTCCGCCGCCGGCGAGCATGCGCGGGACGAAGGCCTGGATGCCGTGGAAGACGCCCCAGACGTTGACGGAGAAGGCCCACTTCCAGTCGTTGGGCTCGTGCTCCCACATGCGGCCCTCTGCGCCGGAGCCGACGCCCGCGTTGTTGCAGAGGACGTGGACGGCGCCGAAGGTGTCGTACGCGGCGTCGGCGAACGCCCGCACCTCGTCGGGGTCCGACACGTCGACCGTCCGGGCGAGGACCTGCGCCCCGCTCTCCATCAGCTCGTCGGCGGCCTCCTGGAGCGCACCCCGCTCGACGTCCCCGAGGACGACGGCGAGGCCCTCGGCGGCGAAGCGGCGGGCCATCGCGAGGCCGATGCCGCTCGCCGCGCCCGTGACGACGGCGACCTGTCCTTCGCGCAGCTCCATCAGGCGCTTCCTTCCGGGGGGCCGTCGAGGACCTGGAGCGGGTCGTCGTACCGCTGGTGGACGAAGGGCAGCAGGTCCCGGGCCGAGACGCGCTCGGCGACCGTGCCCTTCTGGTCGGTGGTCTTCTCGCCGATCGTGATCTCGACGAGCCGGCGGACGGGGAGGTCGGCGACCGGGTCGTACATGGACTCGCGCAGGACCACGTCGCCCGTGATCCGCTCCAGCTTCCGCACCCTCTCGTTCCGCACGCAGTGGACGAGGACGGGGTCGGCGTCGAAGCCGGTCCCCTCCACGCCCGGCAGGAACTTGAAGTAGAAGTCGGTCTTCTCGACGGGCTCCGGCAGCGGCAGCGGTCCGGAGACCGCGCCGCGCACCTCCACGAAGGCGATGCCGTGCCGGGCGAGGGCGGCGCGCACGACGAGCCCGTCGCGCTCGACGGTGACCTCGCCCAGCTTCTTAGGCTCGCCGAAGACCTCGCGCCCGCCGATCAGGGCCCGCTCGTAGGTCATCGGCATGACCAGCGGGTACCAGCCCTCCCGGTCGCCGTGGGCGGCGGCGACGGCGACCGAACCGGCGCCGAGCGGGTAGCCGGGCAGGTCGACCTTGCTGATGTTGACGCGCACGAGGGGGCGCGCGGTGGGCTTCAGCGGGGGCGGCAGGACCGCCGCCACGACGTCCGGGTCGGTCTCCCAGACGGCGACCACGCCGGTGGACCAGATGTCGGGGAGCCTGGCGGACCGCTCGCGGGCCGCCGCCGCCTCCGCGTCGCCGCGAGCCCCGTACCGTACTCGTGCCATGACGTACCGCCCTTCGGGAACGTATCGGCCTGTAACACAGTTACACCGACCGCCCCGCAGGGTAAAGAGGGCCGCACGCAGAGGAGTTGGGGGAACCGATGACACGCTCCGCGCTGACCCGCGACGAGGTCCTGGACGCGGCGGCCGCCCTGGTGCGGGAACACGGCCCGGACGCGCTGACGATGCGTCGGCTCGCCGCCGAGCTCGGCACCGCGGTCACCTCGATCTACTGGCACGTCGGCAACCGCGAATCGCTCCTCGACGCCCTCGTCGCCCGCACCGTCGCCGACCTCGGCACGATCCGCCCCCGGGGCGCGAACCCGGCCGAGCGGATCGTCTCGGTCGCCCGCGCCCTGCGCCGCGCCCTGCGCGAACGCCCGCACCTGGTGGCGATGGTCCACGAGCGCGGCCTGACGGAGCGCATGTTCCTGCCGGCCCGGCGGGCCCTGGTCCACGAGGCCCACGCGGCGGGGCTGCGCGGCGCCCGCGCGGCCGCCCTGGTCCACGTGGTCCAGTTCCAGGTCGTCGGCCACGTCCTCGTCGAGCGCAACCGCGAGCGCGCCCCCGCCCAGCCGTCGGCCGGAACGGACCCCTGGACCACGGAGCCGACCGGCTTCACCGCCCCCGACCCGGAACTCGCCCGCGCCCTCGCCGCCCCGATCGACACGGAGGCCCTGTTCCTGGTGGCGGTGCGGGCGCTGGTGACGGGCCTGCTGCACTGAGGAGGACCGGCCTCCGCGCCCCGGCCCGCGAGGGCCTCCGACACCGGATTCCGGCCGGAGCGGTGGCGGATCACCGCCCCGGAATCCGGCGCCGGGGACCCGGTTGTCCGTGGAGGCCCGTATCCTCCATTACCGTGCTTGACGACCGTACGACAGCAGCGACGTGGCCGACCGCCTACCCGCAGGGGTACGCGGTCGTCGACGTGGAGACCACCGGACTCGCCCGCGACGACCGGATAGTGTCGGCTGCCGTCTACCGGCTGGACGCCCAGGGGAACGTCGAGGACCACTGGTACACCCTGGTCAACCCCGAGCGGGACCCCGGCCCCGTCTGGATCCACGGCCTGACCAGCGACGTCCTGGAGGGCGCGCCGCTCTTCCCGGAGATCGCGGCGGAATTCGCCGCGCGGCTCGACGGGCGGGTGCTCGTCGCGCACAACGCGATGTTCGACTGGCAGATGATCGCCCGGGAGTACGCGCGCGCGCAGTCCGCCGCGCCGGTGCGCCAGCGGCTGTGCACGATCGCGCTCGCCAAGGAGCTGTCGCTGCCGCTGCCCAACCACAAGCTGGAGTCGCTCGCCGCGCACTTCGGCGTCGTGCAGCAGCGGGCGCACAACGCGCTCGACGACGCGCGGGTGCTCGCCGAGGCGTTCCGGCCGAGCCTGCACGCGGCGGCCGAGCGGAACGTGCGGCTGCCGCTGCTCGAGTGCCGGCCGCTCACCGAGTGGGCCTCGGCGCCGACGCAGCCCCGGACCGGCCCCGCGTCCTCCTACCGGGCGGGCGGCTGGCGGCCCTCGCGGAGGCGCCCGTCGTGCCCGTACCCCAACCCCGGACGCTACGAGTCGGACAAACCGCTCAAGCAGGGCATGCGGGTGGCCTTCTCCGGCGACACCTCCATCGACCGGGAGCTCCTGGAGGACCGCACCGTCGAGGCGGGCCTCCACGTCGCCACCAGCGTCTCCCGGCTGACCAGCCTCCTGGTCACCAACGACCCGGACTCCGCCACCTCCAAGACCCTCAAGGCCCGCTCGTTCGGCACCCCGGTGGTCGACGAGGCCGCCTACACCCAGCTGCTGCGGGACGTGACCCCGGCAGACGGGTGACACCCCCCGGCCCGGCGGGCGCGCCGCGCCGCACCCGCCCGCCGGGCGCCCCACCCTGTGGCGCATGGCACGTTGTGAGGTCTGCGGAAACGATTACGGCATGTCCTTCGAAGTGCACGCGCAGGGCGCGGTGCACGTCTTCGACTGCTTCGCCTGCGCCATCCACCGCATGGCGCCCATCTGCGAGCACTGCCGGGTCCAGATCATCGGACAGGGCGTCGAGGTCGAGGGCAGCTGGTACTGCGGCGGCCACTGCGCCCGCGCGGAGGGAAAGGTGGGCATCGTCGACAGGGTGTGAGGAAACGACCCCGGGCGGCCGGGCGAACCGACCCGAACCCCCCGTGCGTGCACCCCCCGACCCGCGCTGTACGGTCGTGGGGTGTACCGGTTCCTGTTGTCCCGACAGTGGGTGATCCTCACCCTCGTCGCCCTCGCCCTCATCCCCACGATGATCGAGCTGGGATTCTGGCAGTTCCACCGGCACGAGCACCGGGTCGCCCAGAACGCCCTGATCGCGGACAACCTGAAGGCGGAGCCGCTTCCGGTCGAGGAGCTCAGCTCCCCCGGCCGCACCGTCCCGCGCGCCGACTACTGGCGGCGGGTCACCGCCACCGGCACCTTCGACACCGCCCACGAGGTGGTCGTCCGCCGCCGCACCTCCTCCGACGACCAGGTGGGCGTGCACGTCCTGACCCCGCTGGTGCTCCGCGACGGCCGGGTCGTCCTGGTCAACCGCGGCTGGGTCCCGGCCGCCTCCGACCAGCACGCCTACCCGCCGGTGCCGCCCGCCCCCAGGGGCGAGGTCACCGTCACGGGCCGGCTCAAGGCGGACGAGACGACGGGCGCCAGCGGCATCAAGGACCTGAAGGGGCTGCCGGACCGCCAGGTCATGCTGATCAGCAGCCGGCAGCAGGCCCGGCTCATCGGCCGCGAGGTGCTCGGCGGTTATCTGGAGCTGACCGCGCCCCAGCCGCCCGGCGACACCCCCGAGACGATCGCCGAGCCGGACCACGACTCGATCGGTCCCCACATGGCGTACGCCGTGCAGTGGTGGCTCTTCGCCGCCGGGGTGCCCGTCGGCTGGGTGGTCCTGGTGCGCCGGGAGAAGCGCGACCGGGAGACCGGGGCCGCCGCCGACGCCCCCGGATCCCCGGAGCGGGACACGACGGAGGCGCAGGCCACTCCGTCCCGCTGATTGACCGTCGCCGCTTCCGGGAACAGGCCGAAGCGTGACGCAACGCATCGACGACTACGCCCTCATCGGCGATCTCCAGACCGCCGCACTCGTCGGCCGCGACGGGTCGGTCGACTGGCTGTGTCTGCCCCGCTTCGACTCCGCCGCCTGCTTCGCCGCCATCCTCGGCGACGAGAACAACGGCCACTGGACCCTCGCGCCCAAGGGCGCCAGCGGCTGCACCACCCGCCGCTACGCCGAGGACACCCTCGTCCTGGAGACCTACTGGGAGACCCGTACGGGCACCGTCAAGGTCATCGACTTCATGCCGCAGCGGGACACCTCCCCCGATCTGATGCGGATCGTGGAGGGCGTCAGCGGCAACGTCGAGATGGCCTCCGTGCTGCGGCTCCGCTTCGACTACGGCTCGATCGTGCCCTGGGTGCGCAGGATCGACGGCCACCGGGTCGCGATCGCCGGGCCGGACTCGGCCTGGCTGCGCAGCGAACCGCACGTGAAGACCTGGGGCCAGCAGTTCTCCACCCAGTCCTCCTTCACCGTCGCCGCGGGCGAGAAGGTGGCCTTCGTCCTGACCTGGCACCCCTCGCACGAGCCGCGCCCGGACCTCGTCGACCCCTTCGAGGCCCTGGAGCAGTGCCTCGAGGACTGGCGGAAGTGGACGGCCCGCTGCACCTACGAGGGTCCGTACCGGTCGGAGGTGCTGCGGTCCCTGATCACCCTCAAGGCGCTCACGTACGCCCCCACCGGCGGGATCATGGCCGCTCCCACCACCTCGCTGCCGGAGGAGCTCGGCGGCGTGCGGAACTGGGACTACCGCGCCTGCTGGCTGCGCGACTCCTCCCTCACCCTCGGCGCGCTGCTCGCCGCCGGGTACGAGGAGGAGGCGGCCGCCTGGCGGGACTGGCTGCTCCGCTCGGTCGCGGGCGACCCCGCCGACCTGCAGATCATGTACGGGCCGGCCGGGGAGCGCCGGCTGCCGGAGACCAGCCTGCCGTGGCTGCGCGGCTACGCCGACTCGGCGCCGGTGCGGACCGGGAACGCGGCGGTGGACCAGTTCCAGCTGGACGTGTACGGCGAGGTCATGGACTCGCTCCACCGCGCGCGTGAGGCCGGGATCCCGCCGGAGCGGCACGCCTGGAACCTCCAGCTGAGCCTGCTCGGCTTCCTGGAGTCCACCTGGCGGGAGCCCGACGAGGGCCTGTGGGAGGTCCGCGGGCCGCGCCGGCACTTCACCCACTCGAAGGTGATGGCCTGGGTCGCCGCCGACCGCGCGGTCCGCACCCTGGAGGCCGACCCCACGCTGCCGGGGGACGTGGGGCGGTGGCGGACGATGCGGGACGAGATCCACGCCCAGGTGTGCGCGCGGGCCTACGACCCCGTGCGGAACACCTTCACCCAGGCGTACGGCTCGTCCGAGCTGGACGCCGCCACCCTCCTCATCCCCCAGGTCGGCTTCCTGCCGCCGGACGACCCCCGGGTGGTGGGGACGGTGGACGCGGTGCGGGAGGAGCTGATGCACGGCGGCTTCCTGCGCCGGTACAGCCCCGACTCGACGGCCCTGGACGGGCTCCCGGGGCAGGAGGGGACCTTCCTGGTCTGCTCGTTCTGGCTGGCGGACGCGCTGCGGCTGACCGGACGCGCCGAGGAGGCCCGCGAGCTCTTCGAGCGGCTCCTCACGCTCACCAACGACGTGGGGCTCCTCGCGGAGGAGTACGACCCGGTGGCGGGACGGCAGCTGGGGAACTTCCCGCAGGCCTTCAGCCACATCGGTCTGGTGGGGACGGCTCTCGCCCTGGCCGCCGAGGACGCGGCAGGATAGGGGCATGGATCTTGGACTGAAGGACCGTGTGTACGTGGTGACCGGTGCGACGCGGGGGCTCGGCCGGGCCTCGGCCGAGGCGCTGCTCGCCGAGGGCGCGAAGGTGCTGGTCACCGGGCGCGAGGAGAAGACGGTCGCCGACGCGGTGGCCGAGCTGGGCGAGGGGGCGGCCGGGATCGCCGCCGACAACGCCGACCCGGGGACCCCGGCCCGGCTGATCGCCGAGGCGCGGGCCCGCTTCGGCGGCTTCGACGGCATCCTGATCAGCGTCGGCGGCCCGGCGCCCGGCTTCGGGGCGGACAACACCGACGAGGAGTGGGCGGCCGCCTTCGACACGGTCTTCCTGGGGGCGGTGCGGCTGGCCCGCGCGGCCGCCGAGACGCTCGGCGAGGGCGGGGTCATCGGCTTCGTCCTGTCCGGCTCGGTCCACGAGCCGATCCCCGGCCTCACCGTCTCCAACGGCCTGCGCCCGGGACTGGCCGGCTTCGCCAAGTCCCTCGCCAACGACCTGGGCCCGCGGGGGATCCGGGTCGTCGGCCTGCTGCCGAGCCGCATCGACACGGACCGGGTCCGCTCCCTCGACGCGCTCTCCGGCGACGCGGACGCGACCCGCGCGGCCAACGAGCTCACGATCCCGCTGCGGCGCTACGGCACCCCGGAGGAGTTCGGGCGCACGGCGGCCTTCGTGCTCTCCCCGGCCGCCTCATACCTGACGGGGCTGATGCTGCCGGTGGACGGCGGGGCGCGCGCCGGGTTCTGATCCCGGGGCGGCGCTCCGTCCCCCGGCGGCGCGTTCCGACCGCGCGCGACGGCCGTTCCGGCCCGGTGGCGTTCCCGCCGCCGGGCGACGGCGTCCGGGCGCTCAGGCGACCCGGCGGGCGCGGTGCTTCACCGCGCGCAGGCGCGCCTCGGTGGGCAGTTCGGGCAGCCCCGTCGAGGTGCGGGCCTGGGCGAGGGTCCGGGTGCTGAGGGCGGTCAGGGTGTCGCCCGGGGAGGCGTGCGGCTCCAGGAGGAGCGCGATCCGGGACCGGGGGGCGGTGCGGCGGCCCGTGAGGGCGACCTTGGCCCGGGCGACGCCGTCCTGCGAGGCGGCGTCCGCCTCCAGGACGCCCTCCAGGGCCCGGCCGCGCAGGACCGCCTCCTCGCCGTCGCCGGTCTCGACGAGGACCTCCGCGAGGCGGGCCCGCCGGAACTGGACGAACAGCCACCAGAGGGCCAGCAGGACGATGATCCCGAGGGCGGCGATGACCACCGGCCACCACCAGCCCTCGTCCCGCCAGCGCTGCCGGTCGGCGGTGGAGAGCAGCACGTCGGAGGGGCCCGACCAGGGCCACCAGGACGGTACGGGCAGGTCGACGGCGGCGGCGAGGACCGCGCCGCCGACGACCACGAGGAGCAGCCCGGCGAGACCGAGCAGGACGCGGTTGACGCGCCGGAGGACGCGGGTCACTTGGCCTTCCCTTCCTTCCGGGACGGCCGGGCCACCCGTACCGTCGGGGTGAGCGGGCGGGCGAGGCCCAGCTCGTCGATCCCGGTGGCGAGCACCGTCTGCACGTCGGCGCGGACCTCGTCGAGGGCGCGGAAGTGGGACACCGCCCGGACGCCGACCTTCGCCCGGCGGACCCTCACCCGGACGGACCGGACCCCGGAGACCTCCATGACGCGGTCCCGCAGGGCGAGGGCGGCGGCCTTGCGGTCGAGTCCCGCCCGTACGTCGGTGTGCTCGCGGCGCATCGGGAGGACGTCGCGCAGCCCGGGCGTGGCGGCCAGGACGACGAGCCACAGGCCGAGCAGGACGGCGACGGACGCGCCGGCGACGATCACCGCGTCGTCGAGCGGTCGGGTCGCGAGGGCGTGGGCCAGTTCGCGCCGCCAGGACATCGCCGAGCGGTCGGCCCGTACGGCCGCGACGTCGTAGAGGAGCAGCCCGGCGGCGCCGAGGACGACGGCGGCGAGGAGGGCGGCGGGGATGCGGCGGACGGCCCAGAAGCGGCGGGCGCGGGGGGCCGGCGCGTCGGCCAGCGCGGCCGTCGCGCCGTCGGCGGGTCCGGCCGGAAGGTCCGCGTCCGCCGTGGGGTCCGTTTCCGGGGTGGTGGTCATGCGAGGCGGCCCCTCGGCGAGGTGTTGCGGGTGTGCGCGGAGTGGAGGTGCTCGACGTGGACGGCCACCTCGTGGACCTCCAGGCCGACGAGCTCCTCCACGCGGGTGCGTACCCGGTTCCGGACGGCGCCGCACTGGCGGCCGACGTCGGAGGGGTAGTCGAGGTCGAGGCTCACCGAGACACGGGCGGTGTCCCGGTGGACGACGACCGAGGCGTGCGGCTTCGATCCCCCTTCGGGGACGGAGTCGAGGGCTTCTCCCGCCGCCCGGGCGGCGATCTTCGCGACGACGCGGTCGGCGATGGTGGTCGCCCCCCGGTCCCGCACTCCGTCCCGTACCGGATTGTCTGCCAGGTCGGTCACCACCTCGGGTCACCGCCGCCGGTCGCCGCGTTCGCGCCCTCGGAACAGGTCTCCGGGTTCGAGGTCCCCGTCGAGGAACCGCCCGGCCACGAAGCCGATCGCGCCGAGGGCCGCGATCACCAGAAACGCTCCGAAGCCGCCGAAGTATCCGGCGAATCCGAGAGCCATGCCGGCCAGCAGGCCGACCATCGCCATGCTCATTCCGAGTCCCTTTCCTGGCCCCCGTAGCCGGGGTTCCGACGCCTACTGGAGCCGGGGCTCCGGCTCTTCTTCCTCGTCCTCGGGCAACTTCACGTCGCTGACCGCGATGTTGACCTCGACGACCTCGAGACCCGTCATCCGCTCCACGGCGGCGATGACGTTCTCCCTGACGTCCCCGGCGACGTCGGCGATGGAGACGCCGTAGTCGACGACGATCTCCAGGTCGAGCGCGGTCTGCACCTCGCCGACCTCGGCCTTGACGCCCCGGGTGACGCTCGACTTGCCGCCGCCCGTACCGGGGACCCGGTCGCGGACGGCGCCGAAGGTGCGGGAGAGGCCGCTGCCCATGGCGTGGACGCCGTCGACGTCGCGCGCGGCGAGCCCGGCGATCTTCTCCACGACTCCGTCGGCGATCGTGGTCCGGCCCCGGGAGGCGGCCGGGCCGCCGCCCCGCTTGACCATGGAGCCACGGCGCGACTCGTCTCCCGTGAAGTCTCCTGAGTGAGTGGTGTCCGTCATGAGTTCTAGCCCCTTCCGTAATATTTCGGGGTTCCTCGCCCACATTAAGGCGACTTGCCCCGATTCGCCCCAGGGATGCGGCAGGCTGGGGGAATGACGACTGCTGAGGGATGGACGGCGGCGGTACGGGAACGGCTCGCGCCGGGCAGGCTGCTGCCGCTCGGAACGGCCGGGGACGGCGCCTGGATCACCGAACGGGCGGTACGGGGCGTCCTCGGCCCGGCCGCCGCGACGGTACGGGGCGTGGTGCCGGGCAGGCTGCGGGTCGGGCCCGACCTGGAGGCCGAGAACGACGGGGCGGCGGGAGCCGAGCCGTTTCCGGTCCCGCCGGGCGCGCTCGGGCCGGGGGTGCTGCGGATCACCGCGGACTTCGGGGTGGTCGCGGGCCGTCCGCTGCCGGAGCTGGCCGAGGAGTTGCGGGCGACCCTGCTCGGGGCGGCGCGGGACGGGCTCGGGCTGCTCGTGACGGCCGTGGACCTGCGGGTGACGGAGCTGCTCGACGTCGAGCCGGAGGCGGATCAGGACGCTCCCCCGCCGGGACGCCCGGCCCCGGCGACGGACGACCCGGTGGCCCTGGCGGTCCTGCGGGTCGAGGGCGTGGCGGGCGTGACGGACTCCTGGGGGCCGCCGGTGCACCGGGACCCGGACGGGGTGCGGGTGGAGCTGGCCGTGACGGCCGGTCACCGCCCGCTGGACGTGGTCCGCGCCGCCCGGAACGCCGCGACCGCGGCCGCCGACGGGGCGACCGCGGTCACGGTGCTGGTGTCGGAGCTGCGCTGAACGCGCGCGTGCGGCGCGGCAGCACGCCGGCCCGGCGACGCACGCCCGGGTCGGCGCCGCCCCGCACGCGCGCGTGCGTCAGTCGCCGAGGCCCGCCAGGTCGCGCAGGCGGCGGGCCTGGGCGGCGCGCTCGGCGGTGCGCTGCTCCTCGTAGGAGCGCCCGGAGGCGCCCCGGAGCAGCGCCTTGGTCTCGGTGACCGCGTCGCGGGGCGCCGCGAGCAGGGCGGCGCCGAGGTCCCGTACCGCCGCGTCGAGCTCGTCGGCGGGCACGGACAGGTTGGCGAGACCGATGCGCTCGGCCTCCTCCGCGTGCACGAAGCGGCCGGTGGCGCAGATCTCGAGGGCGCGGGCGTAGCCGACGAGCGAGACGAGCGGGTGCGTCCCGGTCAGGTCCGGGACGAGGCCCAGGCTGGTCTCGCGCATGGCGAACTGCACGTCCTCGGCGACGACCCGCAGGTCGCAGGCGAGGGCGAGCTGGAAGCCCGCGCCGATGGCGTGGCCCTGGACGGCCGCGATCGACACGAGGTCGCTGCGGCGCCACCAGGTGAACGCCTCCTGGTACTCGGCGATGACCGCGTCGAGGTCCTCGTCGGAACCGCGCGCGAGGTCGAGGAAGGACGGCTCGCCGTCGAAGCCCTTGGGCGTGAACGCCTGCCGGTCGAGTCCGGCGGAGAAGGACTTGCCCTCGCCGCGCAGGACGACGACCCGCACGCTGCCGGGCAACGACCGGCCGGCTTCCGTCAACGCCCGCCACAGAGCGGGAGACTGGGCGTTGCGCTTCGCCGGATTGGTCAGGGTCACCGTGGCAACGGCGTCCTCGACGGTGAGCCGTACACCGTCCTTGTCGAACACGAGCTCAGAGTCGTGGAGCGTGGTCATGGGGGCGCCTCCGGTTCCGGTGCAGCACGGCATGCGACATGCTAAGTGACTGCACAGTAACCACCTGGCCGACCGCAGGGCCGACCGGGTGCCCACCGGGAGGTCCCGGTGGACCGGTCGAGCCGCCCCGATGTCAGGCCGAGGCCGCCTTCTTGCCCCGTGTCGCCCCGCCGCGTCCACGCAGCGTGACTCCGGACTCGCTCAGCATCCGGTGGACGAATCCGTAGGAGCGGCCCGTTTCCTCGGCCAGCGCCCGGATGCTCGCACCGGAGTCGTACTTCTTCTTCAGGTCTGCCGCGAGCTTGTCGCGCGCGGCGCCGGTCACCCGGCTGCCCTTCTTCAGAGTCTCGGCCACCCGTGCCTCCTCATGGGAAGTGCGCTCTGGACTTCTCATGATCACCCCTCCCGTCCGTCCTGGCCACCCATTCGACAAGGTCGGTGCCGCCGGGTTTGCGGACGAGTACGCCGTCATCACGAACGGAAGCCCACATTCCGCAGGCTTGGAAAGGCACCTGCGGACCGGTCGGTACGGGAAGTGCCAGGTCAGCGGGGCAAGGGGAACACACGTACGGCGCGGGCCTGCCGGAAGGATTCGGCAGAGCACCGCGCCGGAATGTACGAGACATCCTCACTCAGATGACGGATCTCCCATGAGCCGAATGATCCAGCCCGGGATGATCGTCCGGGGCCGGACGGAACCCCTGGACGCCCCGCGGAAGGTCAGGCGAGGGCCACCAGGTCCGCGTAGTCCGCGCCCCACAGGTCCTCGACGCCGTCCGGGAGCAGGATGATCCGCTCCGGGTCGAGCGCCTCCACGGCGCCCTCGTCGTGGGTGACGAGGACGACGGCGCCCTTGTACGTGCGCAGCGCGCCGAGGATCTCCTCGCGGCTGGCCGGGTCCAGGTTGTTGGTGGGCTCGTCGAGGAGCAGCACGTTCGCCGAGGAGACGACGAGGGTCGCGAGCGCGAGCCGGGTCTTCTCGCCGCCGGAGAGGACGCCGGCCGGCTTGTCGACGTCGTCGCCGGAGAAGAGGAAGGAGCCGAGCGTCTTGCGCACGTCGACGAGGTCGAGGTCGGGCGCGGCCGAGCGCATGTTCTCCAGGACGGTCCGCTCGGGGTCGAGCGTCTCGTGCTCCTGGGCGTAGTAGCCGAGCTTCAGGCCGTGGCCCGGGGTGACCTCGCCGGTGTCGGGCTTCTCGACGCCGCCGAGGAGGCGCAGCAGGGTCGTCTTGCCCGCGCCGTTGAGGCCGAGGATGACGACGCGCGAGCCCTTGTCGATCGCGAGGCTCACATCGGTGAAGATCTCCAGCGAGCCGTAGGACTTGGAGAGCCCCTCGGCCGTCAGCGGGGTCTTGCCGCAGGGCGCGGGCTCCGGGAAGCGGAGCTTGGCGACCTTGTCGGAGGCCCGCACCGCCTCCAGGCCGGAGAGCAGCCGCTCGGCGCGCTTGGCCATGTTCTGCGCGGCGACGGTCTTGGTGGCCTTGGCGCGCATCTTGTCGGCCTGCGAATTGAGCGCGGCGGCCTTCTTCTCGGCGTTCTGGCGCTCGCGCTTGCGGCGCTTCTCGTCGGCCTCGCGCTGCTGCTGGTAGAGCTTCCAGCCCATGTTGTAGACGTCGATCGTGGAGCGGTTGGCGTCCAGGTAGAAGACCTTGTTCACCACGGTCTCGACGAGGTCGACGTCGTGGGAGATGACGATGAAGCCGCCCCGGTAGGTCTTCAGGTAGTCGCGCAGCCAGACGATGGAGTCGGCGTCGAGGTGGTTGGTGGGCTCGTCGAGGAGCAGGGTGTCGGCGTCGGAGAAGAGGATCCGGGCGAGCTCGACGCGGCGGCGCTGACCGCCGGAGAGGGTGTGCAGCGGCTGGCCCATGACCCGGTCGGGCAGGCCGAGGGCGGCGGCGATGGTGGAGGCCTCGGCCTCGGCCGCGTAACCGCCCTTGGTCAGGAACTCGGTCTCCTGGCGCTCGTACTGCCGCAGCGCCTTGTCGCGGGTGGCGCCGGAGCCGGTGGCGATGCGCTCCTCGTTCATCCGCATCTTCTTGAGCAGGGTGTCGAGGCCGCGGGCGGAGAGGATGCGGTCGCGGGCCAGGACGTCGAGGTCACCGGTGCGCGGGTCCTGCGGGAGGTAGCCGACCTCGCCGGAGCGGGCGATGCTGCCGGCGGCCGGCTGGCCCTCGCCGGCGAGGCACTTGGTGAGGGTGGTCTTGCCCGCTCCGTTGCGGCCGACGAGGCCGATGCGGTCGCCCTTGGCGACGCGGAAGGAAGCGGATTCGATGAGGACGCGGGCGCCGGCGCGCAGCTCGATGCCGGAAGCGGTGATCACGGACAGACTCCAGGGCGGTGGGGAAGGGCGGAAGGACGGCTGGTGGCGGGCTTCGACGCCGCTAATGCACCCAAAGGAGAATGGCCATGCGGCCAGTCTAACGGGCGCCTGCAACTGGTTTTCGGCCGTGCGGGGCACGGACCGCCGCCGTCCGCGCCCCGCGCCCTCCGCCCGCCGTTCCCACCGACGCTTCGCAAAAGGAGCGGCGGGTACACGACCGTCCGATACTCGGCGCAGGGCGGCGGTCTCTGCCCGGCGGACAGCGGAGGGCGGTGGACCGTGCAGTTCGACGACGACGCCGATCTGGACACCTCGGAGGTCAGTGACTCCCGGGGAGGCCGGATCCCGGGCGGCGGGGCGACCATCGGCGGCGGGATCATCGGTTTCGTCGCGCTGGTCCTGGGGCTGTTCTTCGGGGTGGGGCCCGACCAGCTGGGACTCTCGGACGGCGGCGACCAGCCGGCCGCGACCTCGTCCTCGGCGGCCCGGGTGGACCAGGTCTGCAAGAAGGGTTCGGACGCCAACACGCGCGAGGACTGCCGGATCGTCGCCGTCGTCAACAGCGTGCAGGACTACTGGCGGGGCGAGTACGAGCGCCGGGGCGGGACCTACGGCACCGCCCCCACCAAGCTCTTCACCCAGCGGGTCGGGACCGCGTGCGGCACGGCGACCTCGGCGGTGGGGCCGTTCTACTGCCCCGGCGACCGGCGGGTCTACCTGGACCTGGACTTCTTCGACGAGCTGCGCACCAGATTCGGGGCGACCGGCGGGCCCTTCGCCCAGGCGTACGTGGTGGCGCACGAGTACGGCCACCACGTCCAGAACCTGATGGGGACCCTCGGCCGCGCCCAGGACGGGCGGACCGGCGCGGACTCCAACGCCGTGCGGGTCGAGCTCCAGGCCGACTGCTACGCCGGGGTCTGGGCGCGGCACGCGACGACCACCCCCGACGAGAAGACGGGCCGGCCGCTGCTCACCCGGCTCACCGACGAGGACGTCCGGGACGGCCTGGACGCGGCGGCGGCCGTGGGCGACGACCGGATCCAGGAGAGGTTCCAGGGGCGGGTGACGCCGGAGAGCTGGACGCACGGCTCGGCCGCGCAGCGGCAGCAGTGGTTCTACGAGGGCTACCGGACCGGCGACATGGCCCGGTGCAACACCTTCCGCTGAGTTGTCGGCGGCGGCTGCCAGACTGAGATCCAGGTCACATCGAGAGGAAGTGATCGGGATGGCTGGGCCCCCCGACATCTGTCCGGCGCTGCGGTACGAGGACGCCAAGGCCGCGATCAAACAGCTCACGGAGGGCTTCGGCTTCACCGAGCGCGCCGTGTACGAGGGCGAGGACGGCCGTGTGCTGCACGCCGAGCTCGCCTGCGGGAACGGCATGGTGATGCTCGGCAGCAAGGGCGGCGGCACCGAGTTCGACCGACTGATGGGCGACGCCGGGCCCACCGCGGTGTACGTGCGCGTGGACGACGTCGACGAGCACCACGCCCGGGCGGTGGCGCAGGGCGTCGAGATCGTGATGCCGCCGAGGGACCAGGAGTACGGCGCGCGGGACTACACGGCCCGGGACGCCGAGGGCAACGTGTGGAGCTTCGGTACGTACGCCCCCGGCGCGACGGATTGAGCGTCCCCCGAGCGGTCAGGCTCCGCCGGTGTGGACCTGGAAGGCGGCCCGGCGGACCGCCTTGGCCAGGGCCGGGTCCGGGTGGGCGGCCGCCAGGGCGACCAGGACCTGGACCGTGCGGGGGTGGCCGACGGCGCGGACCTCGTCGAGCAGCGCCGGGACGGTGCCCTGCACGGCGGAGTCGAGGTGGCGGACGAGGAGTTCGCTCTCGCCGTGGTCGGCGACGGCCGCCGCGGTGTCGACCCAGAGCCAGGTCGACTCCTCGCGGGTCAGCACCTCCTGGGCCTCGTCGGGGTCGGCCCCCTCGTACTCGGCCAGCCAGAGCAGCGCGTACGGGCGGAGCGAGGGCTCGGCGACGGTGGCCCGCACCTCGGCCTCGGCGGGCGCCCCGACGACGCGGAGCGCCTCGAAGGCGAGACCGCGCAGGAGCGCGTCCTCACCGCGGGCGACGGCGAGGAGTTCGCTCACGGCGCTGGACAGGGTGCGGGCCGCGAGCCAGGCGCGGTACTCGTCGCGGGCCGGGCCCGGGGTGAGTCGGGCGCAGCCGCGGAGCATGTCCTCGGCGGACTGCTCGATGTTGCCCGCCGGGCTCTGCGCGGCGACGCAGATCTGCTCCAGCTTGACCCAGACCGCCCAGTTGCCGAGCGGGGTCAGGGTGGCGTGACGCTCGTCGGTGCCGGGGTCCAGGGTGAGCGCGCCGACGGCGGCCAGGCCCTCCAGGGCCCAGTCGAGGAGGGCGGGCAGCCCGTCGAGGGCGGCGGGGGCGGCCACCGGCTCGGGCGCCGGCTCGGCCGCGGGGACCTCGCAGCGCTCCTCGCGGAGTTCCTCGACGCGCTGGCCGAGGAGATCGAGGAGGGCGGGGACGGGCACGGGCCCCTGGGAGAGCTGGAGCAGCGAGAGCACCTGCGGGACGGCCTCGACGACCTCGGCGACGGCGCTCGGGGCGACCCCCTCGGGAGCGGGGTGCACGAGCGACCAGGCGTCGAAGAGCGCGACCCAGCCGCGCAGGACGGCGGAGTCGTCGCGGTCCCAGGCGCGCAGCCGCCAGCCGGGGCGGGCGGTGTCGCCGTGCAGCTCGACGAGTCCGGCGAGCCGGGCGCGGTCCCAACCGGCCCGGACCTGGCCGGGCGTCAGGTCCAGTGCGGCCGCGGCCCGTTCCTGGGCGGGGCCGGCGCCGGGGCCGGTGCGGGGTGCCGTGTCGGCCCCGTGCTCGACGGCGGCCCAGCGGGCGATCCGTACCGCGTCGGCGAGGACCTGCCGGGCCTGGCGGGCGAGCTCCGCGCGGGGCGGAGTGCCCTCGGGCGGCCGCGGCGCCGGCCGGGTGCGCCGGGTCGTCACGGCCCGTCGGGCGGTGGCCAGCGCCCGCGGGCGGACGAGTCGGAGTCTGGAGTTGCGCGCCAATGGTTCATCGGGCTTTCGAGACGTCACGGGGGCAGTCTTCCCGCTGACGGCCCGAAAGCCCAATCGGAATCGGAAGCGCCGTCAGAGCAGCGGGGTGAGGAAGCGCCGCAGGGACTCCTCGTAGTGGTTCGGGTCGGCGTTCCACATCGCGGCGTGCGGGGCCTGCTTCACGGTCCGGAGGCCGACCAGACCGGGCAGGCGGGCGGCGAGCTCGACGGAGGGCTCCCAGGGGGCGAGGGTGTCGTCGGGGCCGTGGAAGAGGAGGGTCGGGGCGCGCAGGGCGCCCGGCTCGGAGGCGGTCCGGAGGAGGTCGCCGTGCGGGCCGGTCCGGCCCTGGGCGGCGCGGACGGCGAGCGGGAGCAGGAGTCCCGGGACGTGGCGGGCCGCCGCGAGGTTGCGGAGGGCGGCCTCCCAGTCGAGGACCGGGGAGTCGAGGACGAGGCCGCTGATCCGGTCGCGCACGCCCGACTCGGCGGCGGCGCGCAGGGCCATCGTGGCGCCGGTCCCCCAGCCGTGCAGGACGACCTTCCCGGCACCCCGGCGGACGGCGTAGCGGATGGCGGCGTCGACGTCCCGCCACTCGGAGTCGCCGAGGTGGGCGAGGCCGTCCGGGGAGGCGGGCGCCCCCTCGTCGCCCCGGTAGGCGGGGACGAGGACGGGCATCTTGCGGCGGTTGTAGAAGGGGACGAGGTTCAGCGGGTGCTCGCGGGTGGTGCCGAGCCCGTGCAGGGCGATCACCCAGGTGCTCCGGGGGCCGGGCACGAGCCAGGCGGGCAGGGGGCCGAGCTCGCCGGGGATCTCGACGTCCTCGTGGAGGAGGCCGAGGGCACCGGTCGGGGTGCCGCGGTGGAGCTGGGGGGTGAGCCGGACGCGGGCGCCGGTCCCGAGGACGCCGAGTTCGACCCGTTCCAGGCGGCGGACGACGGTGTCGGCGGTGTGCGGCACCCGGTCCAGGACGGGGCCGAGGACGGCGTGCAGGCCGGGAGCGTCCATTCCGTACGTGCCGGGGCGCAGCGAGGCGAGGCTGCGGGTGAGGGTGACCCGTCCGGGCCCCGTGGCGTGCACGGTGAGTCCGGGATCCCCGGGCAGGGGTCGTCCGGACGGCGCCTTGAGGGCGACGTCGCTGGCGTACCGGCCGGCCGCGATCGCGGCCGCGCCGACACCGATCAGGGTGGTGACGGCCGCTGCCGTCGCTGTAGCCGGGCGCACGCTCCCCAGTGTCGGGCAGGGCGGGCCGGGCCTGCCACCGGACGGGCCCGGCGGGGTGGAGAACCGGACGGGCGCGGCGGGGCGGAGGGCGAAGGGGTCCGGCGGGGCGGAGGGCGCGGGGCCGCCCGGGAGAGTGACGTGGGTCTCCTCCGCGGGGCCCTCCGGCCGGGCGGTTCTGTCCAGGGAGCGGAACCGGTCGGCCGGGAAGGGGGCGGGGCGGCGGGCACGACCCCCGGCAGGCCCGGGATCGCCCGTGGTTCCGGATGACCGCATCGTGGACACCGGGCGCTCCGGGGCGAGAAGCGGAATCCCTTGACACCGGATAGGGACACCACGTCGCCCGTCCCAGTTCATCTTCCGTTCACCCAGGTTGCTTACGTTCGACGCGCCACTGACGTCAAACGATTGCCTGGGTAAATGGAACACATCACGCTGCTGCTCGCCATTGTGGTCGTGACAGCTCTCGTGTTCGATTTCACGAACGGTTTCCACGACACCGCCAACGCGATGGCCACGACCATCTCGACCGGTGCGCTCAAGCCCAAGACGGCGGTGGCCATGTCCGCCGTGCTGAACCTCGCCGGCGCGTTCCTGTCCGTGGAGGTCGCCAAGACGATCTCCAAGGGGCTGGTCAACGAGGAGGGCATCCAGCCCGAAGTGATCCTCGCCGCGCTCGTCGGCGCGATCCTCTGGAATCTGGTGACCTGGCTGGTCGGACTGCCCTCCAGCTCCTCCCACGCCCTGATGGGCGGCCTCATCGGCGCGACCGTCGCCTCGATCGGCGTCAGCGGCGTCAACGGCGAGGTCGTCGTCAGCAAGGTCCTCCTCCCGGCCGTCGCCGCGCCGATCGTCGCGGGCATCGCCTCGATGCTGGCCACGAAGCTGACGTACCGGATCGGCGCCAGGACGGACGAGAAGGACACGGCCAAGGGCTACCGGGTCGGCCAGATCGCCTCCGCCGGTCTCGTCTCCCTCGCCCACGGCACCAACGACGCCCAGAAGACGATGGGCATCATCACCCTCGCCCTGGTCGCCGGCGGCACCCTCGCCCCCGGCTCCAACCCGCCCGTCTGGGTCATCGTCTCCGCCGGCCTGGCGATCGCGCTCGGCACCTACCTCGGCGGCTGGCGCATCATCCGCACGATGGGCAAGGGCCTCACGGACCTCCAGCCGCAGCAGGGCTTCGCCGCCCAGACCAGCGCGGCCACGACCATCCTGGCCTCCTCCCACCTCGGCTTCTCGCTCTCCACCACCCACGTCGTCTCGGGTGGCGTCATGGGCGCGGGCCTCGGCCGCAAGGGCGGCGTCGTCCGCTGGTCGACCGCCACCCGCATGTTCGTCGCCTGGGGCCTGACCCTGCCGGCCGCCGGCCTGGTCGGCGCGGGCGCCGAGTACGTCGCCCGCCAGGGCGACTGGGGCGTCTACGTCGTCGCGGCCTTCCTGATCGCCTCCTGCGCCGGCATCTGGCTCGTCTCCCGCCGCCAGGTGGTCGACCACACCAACGTCAACGACGTCGAGGCCGACGACGAGGCCGCCGGCGTCGTGACCACCGCGATCGCGGCCGTCACCCCGCCGCCGGCCGGTTCCGTCGCCGCCGTCGCGGACGAGGACCTGAAGACCACCATCCCCGCGCCGGTCCCCACGGACCCGGCCGCTCCCCCGGCCCCCGCCGCGGTCTAAGGAACTGGAACCAAGCATGAAGATCGACTGGGCAGCCCTCGGCTCCGTCTTCGGAGTCAGCCTCGTGGCGACCGTCGCCCTCGTGGGCCTCTTCACCCTCGGTGTCGTCGGCCTCTCCAAGCAGGAGCGGGCCGCCGCCCAGGGAGGCTCCGCAGCCCTGGCCCGCACCGGCGCCTACGCCGCCTTCGCCCTGTGCCTGGCGGCCGTGGCGTACGGCATCTACCTGATCGTCGCCTGACGGTCCCGCTCCCCGACCGGGCGGTCCGCATCCTCGGATGCGGACCGCCCGGTCGTCGTGTCTGTGGTGCTTCGCACAGTGACGCGGTGCAGGTCAAGGGTGAGTTGACGGCTGTTCTCGGCCCGTGGTGGACTGCCGGGGCCATGACGGCGGCAGTAGAGGAAGTCCGGTGCGAATCCGGCGCGGTCCCGCCACTGTGACCGGATCCCACGGGTCCGGGAGTCAGGAACTCTCGCCGCCGGTCACGTCGATCCAGGGCGCGGACCCTGAGTGAGGACAGAGCGCCATGCCCGGCCGCGGCCGCAGCGTCTCCCCGACCACCGGTGTCTTCGCGTACGGCGCGGCCCTGGGCCTCGCCGTCGACCTGCTCGTCGGCGACCCCCGCCGCGGACACCCCGTCGCCGCCTTCGGCCGGGCGGCGGCCCGCGTCGAGCGGGCCCTGTGGCGCGACCACCGCGGCTGGGGCGCCCTGCACACCGCCGTCTGCGCCGGTGCCACCGTCGCGGCCGGTGCCCTCGCCGCCCGTACGGCACGGGGCAGCCGCGCCGGATCCGTGGCGCTCACCGCGGCGGCCGTGTGGGCCGTCGTCGGCGGCACGACCCTGGGGCGCGAGGCCCGCGCGATCGGCGGCGCCCTCGCCGCCGGCGACCTGGAGGCGGCCCGGGAGCGGCTGCCGCACCTGTGCGGACGCGACCCGCAGTCCCTCGACGGTCCCGCGATGGCCCGCGCGGTCGTCGAGTCCGTCGCCGAGAACACCTCCGACGCCGTGGTCGGCGCCCTCTTCTGGGGCGCCGTCGCGGGCGTGCCGGGACTCGTCGGCTTCCGGGCCGTCAACACCCTCGACGCGATGGTCGGCCACAAGTCGCCCCGGTACCGGAGGTACGGCTGGGCCTCGGCCCGCCTCGACGACCTGGCCGGCTGGCCCGGGGCCCGGCTGACCGCCGCGCTCGCGACCGTCGCCGGCGGGAACCCGCGCGGCGCCCTGCGGGCCTGGCGGGCGGACGCCGCGAAGCACCCGAGCCCGAACGCGGGCCCCGTCGAGGCCTCCTTCGCGGGCGCCCTCGGCGTACGGCTCGGAGGGACCCTCTCGTACGCCGGGCGGGTCGAGGACCGGCCCGTCCTCAACGGGGAGGGCCGGCCCGTCGAGGTCGCCGACGTCGACCGCGCGGTCCGGCTGTCCCGCCGGATCACCGGACTGACCCTGGCCGCCTGCGTGGGCGGCCGCACGATCGCGAGCGCGCTGAAGCGGAGGAACGCATGAGGGGTGGGGGGCTGCTCGTCGCCGGGACCACGTCCGACGCGGGCAAGAGCGTCGTCACGGCCGGCATCTGCCGCTGGCTGGTCCGGCAGGGCGTCAAGGTCGCGCCGTTCAAGGGACAGAACATGTCCCTGAACTCCTTCGTCACCCGGGAGGGAGCCGAGATCGGCCGGGCGCAGGCCATGCAGGCGCAGGCCGCGCGGGTGGAGCCGACCGCGCTGATGAACCCGGTGCTGCTCAAGCCCGGCAGCGACCGCTCCAGCCAGGTCGTCCTCATGGGCAGGCCGGTCGGCGAACTGAGCGCCCGCGGCTACCACGGTGGCCGGCAGAAGGAGCTCTTCGAGCCGGTCCTGGCGTGCCTGGAGGAGCTGCGGGGCACGTATGACGCCGTGATCTGCGAGGGGGCGGGCAGTCCGGCCGAGATCAACCTGCGGCGCACGGACATCGTGAACATGGGCATCGCGCGGGCCGCGAAGCTGCCCGTGGTCGTCGTCGGGGACATCGACCGGGGCGGGGTCTTCGCCCAGTTCTTCGGGACGACGGCGCTGCTGGGTCCCGAGGACCAGTCGCTCGTCGCCGGGTACCTGGTCAACAAGTTCCGGGGCGACGTGACCCTCCTGGAGCCGGGCCTCGACATGCTGCACGGGCTCACCGGCCGCCGGACCTTCGGCGTCCTGCCGTACGCGCACGGGCTCGGCATCGACGAGGAGGACGGCCTGCGGGTCTCGCTGCGGGGCACCGTCCGCGAGTCGGTCGTCGCGCCGCCGGTCGGCGAGGACGTGCTGCGGGTCGCCGTGTGCGCCGTGCCGCTGATGTCCAACTTCACGGACGTCGACGCGCTGGCCGCCGAGCCCGGCGTCGTCGTCCGGTTCGTGGACCGGCCCGAGGAGCTCGTCGACGCGGACCTCGTCGTCGTCCCGGGCACCCGGGGCACGGTCAAGGCGCTGGCGTGGCTGCGCGAGCGGGGGCTCGCCGACGCCCTCGTCCGGCGCGCGGCCGAGGGCCGGCCGGTGCTGGGCGTCTGCGGCGGCTTCCAGGCCCTCGGCGAGCGCATCGAGGACGAGGTCGAGTCGAGGGCCGGCGTGGTCGACGGGCTCGGGCTGCTGCCCGTACGGGTCCGGTTCCAGGCCGAGAAGACCCTCGCCCGGCCGGTCGGCGAGGCGCTCGGCGAGCGGGTCGAGGGGTACGAGATCCACCACGGCGTCGCGGACGTACGGGGTGGGGAACCCTTCCTGGACGGCTGCCGGGTCGGCTCCGTATGGGGCACCCACTGGCACGGCTCGCTGGAGAGCGACGGCTTCCG
The DNA here is from genome assembly GCF_055582805.1 of Streptomyces sp. NPDC107498. Taxonomy (NCBI): domain Bacteria; kingdom Bacillati; phylum Actinomycetota; class Actinomycetes; order Kitasatosporales; family Streptomycetaceae; genus Streptomyces; species Streptomyces sp. NPDC107498. The sequence continues at coordinate 62,637 of NZ_JBVJPE010000018.1, forward strand.
GCGGGCGTTCCTGCGGGAGGTCGCGACGGCGGCCGGGCGGCGGTTCGTGCCGGCGCCCGACACGTCGTTCGGCGCCCTGCGGGAGGAGCAGCTCGACCGGCTCGGCGACCTGATCGAGGAGCACGCGGACACGGACGCGCTGCTGCGGCTGATCGAGGAGGGCGCCCCCGCGGGGCTGCCGTTCGTGCCTCCGGGGGCGCCGTGAGCGCCCGCCCGGTCCAGGCATCCGTACCCACCGAAGGAGCGAACCCCCGATGAACACCCGCTACCCGTTCACCGCCGTCGTCGGCATGGACGACCTGCGGCTCGCGCTGCTGCTGACGGCCGTCAGCCCGGCCGTGGGCGGCGTACTGGTGCGGGGTGAGAAGGGCACGGCGAAGAGCACCGCCGTGCGCGCGCTCGCCGAGCTGCTGCCCGAGGTGCCGATCATCGTCGGCTGCCGCTTCAGCTGCGACCCCGACTCGCCCGACCTCGGCTGCCCCGACGGACCGCACGGCAACGCGCCCGGCACCTCCCGTCCCGCCCGGATGGTGGAGCTGCCCGTCGGCGCCTCCGAGGACCGGCTCGTCGGCGCGCTCGACATCGAGAAGGCGCTCGCCGAGGGCGTGAAGGCCTTCGAACCGGGGCTGCTCGCCGCCGCGCACCGGGGGATCCTCTACGTCGACGAGGTCAACCTGCTCCACGACCACTTGATCGACGTGCTGCTCGACGCCGCCGCGATGGGCCAGTCCCACGTCGAGCGCGAGGGCGTCTCCGTGCGGCACGCCGCCCGCTTCCTGCTCGTCGGGACCATGAACCCCGAGGAGGGCGAGCTGCGGCCGCAGTTGCTCGACCGGTTCGGGCTGACCGTCGAGGTGGCCGCGTCGCGGGACCCCGAGCAGCGGGTCGAGGTCGTCCGGCGGCGGCTCGCCTTCGAGGACGACCCGGCCGCCTTCGCCGCCCGCTGGGCCGACGAGGAGCGCGCCCTGCGCGAACGGATCGTCACCGCCCGGGAGTTGCTGCCGCAGGTGGAGCTCGGGGACGCGGTGCTGCTCCAGATCGCCGCGACCTGCGCCGCCTTCGAGGTGGACGGCATGCGCGCGGACATCGTGATGGCCCGCACCGCGACCGCGCTCGCCGCCTGGGCCGGACGGACCGAGGTCACCTCGGAGGACGTGCGGCAGGCCGCGCTCCTGGCCCTCCCCCACCGGCGGCGGCGCTCGCCCTTCGACGCGCCCGGTCTCGACGAGGACAAGCTCGACGAGACCCTGGAGCGGTTCAAGGGGGACGAGCCGGACGACGATCCGGAGCCGGACGGCCCGGGGGACGGCGGGCCCGGCGGTGGCGGGGGCGTCCCCCCGCAGGGAGAGGGCCCCGACGGGCCCGCGCCCGAGTCCGCCGACGCCCCCGAGTCCGCCGACGCCCCCGGGTCCGCCGACACCCCCGGGAGCGCACCTGCCCCGCAGGGCTCCGGTGCCGGTGGGCGTGGAGCCGTCAAGGCCGGCGAGCCCTTCCGCACGAAGGTGCTGAGCGTGCCCGGTCTCGGCCAGGGCGCGGCCGGTCGCCGTTCCCGGGCCCGCACGGAGCACGGCCGCACCACCGGCTCGACCCGGCCCCGGGGCGCGCTGACCAAGCTGCACCTGGCCGCGACCGTCCGGGCCGCCGCCCCGCACCAGCGGGCGCGCGGCCGGTCCGGGCCCGGCCTGGTGGTCCGCCGGGACGACCTGCGGCAGGCGACCCGGGAGGGGCGCGAGGGGAACCTGGTGCTCTTCGCCGTGGACGCCTCCGGCTCCATGGCGGCACGGCAGCGGATGGGCGCCGTGAAGGGCGCCGTGCTCTCGCTGCTGCTCGACGCCTACCAGCGGCGCGACAAGGTCGGGCTCGTCACCTTCCGGGGGCGGGACGCCGAGGTGGCGCTGCCGCCGACCTCGTCCGTGGACGCGGCCGCCGCCCGCCTGGAGAAGCTTCCGACCGGAGGCCGTACGCCGCTGTCCGCCGGGCTGCTCAAGGCCCACGACGTGCTGCGGGTCGAGCGGTTGCGGGACCCCTCGCGCCGCCCGCTGCTCGTCGTCGTGACCGACGGGCGGGCGACCGGCGGGGGCGCCGACCCGGTGGCGCTCGCGGCCCGCGCGGCACGGCTGCACGCGGCCGAGGGCACGGCGTCGGTGGTCGTGGACTGCGAGACCGGACCGGTGCGGCTCGGGCTCGCGGGGGTCCTGGCGCGCGAACTCGGCGGCACCGCCGTGACCTTGGACGAGCTGCGCGCCGACTCGATCGCCGGGCTCGTCAGAGACGTACAGGCAGCAGGACAGACGACACAGACAGCATGGAGGGCCGCTTGATGCCGCAGGGACAGCCGACCGTCGTGCCCGACGACGGTCTCACCACCCGTCAGCGCCGCAACCGTGCCCTGGTGATGGTGCACACCGGCGTCGGCAAGGGGAAGTCGACCGCCGCGTTCGGCATGGCGCTGCGCGCCTGGAACCAGGGCTGGCCGATCGGGGTGTTCCAGTTCGTCAAGTCCGCCAAGTGGAAGGTCGGCGAGGAGAACGCCCTCAAGGCGCTCGGCGAGACCGGCAAGGGCGGCACGGTCACCTGGAACAAGATGGGCGAGGGCTGGTCCTGGATCCAGCGCGAGGTCGCCGAGGGCGAGCAGTCCCACGAGGAGAAGGCCCGCGAGGGCTGGGAGCAGGTCAAGCGCGACCTCGCCGAGGAGAGGTACAAGTTCTACGTCCTCGACGAGTTCGCGTACCTGCTGCACTGGGGCTGGATCGACGTCGAGGAGGTCGTCGAGGTGCTGCGCGACCGGCCCGGGCAGCAGCACGTCGTCATCACCGGTCGCAACGCGCCGCAGGAGCTCCAGGACTTCGCCGACCTGGTGACCGACATGTCGAAGGTGAAGCACCCGATGGACGCGGGTCAGAAGGGCCAGCGGGGCATCGAGTGGTAGCACGTCTCGTCATCGCCGCGCCCTCGTCCGGCGCGGGCAAGACCACGGTCGCGACCGGCCTGATGGCCGCGTTCGCCGGCCGTGGTCTGGCCGTCTCCCCGCACAAGGTCGGGCCCGACTACATCGACCCGGGCTACCACGCGCTCGCGACCGGCCGCCCGGGCCGCAACCTCGACGCGTACATGTGCGGTACGGGGCTGGTCGCGCCGCTCTTCCTGCACGGGGCGCGCGGCTGCGACCTGGCCGTGGTCGAGGGGGTCATGGGCCTGTACGACGGCGCCGCCGACCAGGGCGAGCTGGCGTCCACCGCGCAGGTCGCGAAGCTGCTCAAGGCGCCGGTGGTCCTCGTCGTCGACGCGTCCTCGCAGTCGCGGTCGGTGGCGGCGCTCGTGCACGGGTTCGCGTCCTGGGACCCGGAGGTGCGGATCGGGGGCGTGATCCTCAACAAGGTCGCGACGGACCGGCACGAGCACCTGCTGCGGGAGGCGCTCGGGGAGTCGGGCGTGCCCGTCCTCGGCGTGCTGCGGCGTGCGCCCGCCGTCGCCACGCCGTCTCGGCACCTCGGGCTCGTGCCGGTCGCCGAGCGGCAGGCGGCTGCCGTGGAGGCGGTGGCGGCGCAGGCGGAGCAGGTGCGGGCGGGTTGCGATCTGGAGGCGCTGCTGGCGCTTGCGCGGTCGGCTCCGCCGTTGAGCGCCGAGCCGTGGGTGCCGGCGGTCGGAGAGCGGTTGCGCGCCGGTGGTCCACCACGGCGCGTGGCCGTGGCCGGTGGGGCCGCCTTCACGTTCTCGTACGCCGAGCACACGGAGTTGCTCCGGGCCGCCGGCGCCGAGGTCGTCACGTTCGATCCGCTGCGGGACGAGGCCCTCCCCGAGGGGACGAGCGGGCTCGTCATCGGCGGGGGCTTCCCCGAGATGTACGGGGCCGAGCTCTCCGCCAACGAGCAGCTGCGGAAGGCCGTCGCCGAGCTCGCCGCCTCCGGCGCGCCGGTCGCCGCCGAGTGCGCCGGGCTGCTGTACCTGGCGCGGTCGCTGGACGGCCGGCCCATGTGCGGGGTGCTCGACGCCGACGCGCGGATGTCGGAGCGGCTCACGCTCGGCTACCGGGACGCCGTCGCCGTGAGCGACAGCGTCCTCGCGCCGGCCGGGACGCGGATGCGGGGACACGAGTTCCACCGCACCGTCGTCGAGCCGGGCGCCGGGCCGTCGGCGGCCTGGGGGCTGCGGCAGCCGGAGCGGCGGGTGGAGGGCTTCGTGCGGGACGGGGTCCACGCCAGCTACGTGCACACCCACTGGGCGGGGTCCCCGGAGGTCGCCGCACGGTTCGTGGGGCACTGCGCGTGAGATCAGCCGCCGGAGACGCCCACCACGAGCCAGATGAAGACCACGCCCGCCACCGTGCACAGCACGGTGGAGCGGGCGGGGTGTTCGTGGTGGGCCTCCGGCAGGATCTCGGCCGCGGCGAGGTAGAGCAGGGCACCGCCGAAGAAGCCGAGATAGCAGCCGAGCAGTTCCTCCGGAAGGGTGAACAGGGTGGCGAGTCCGGCGCCGACGAGCGGGGCGACGGCGTCCGCGACGAGCATGGCGAGGGCTTTGCGGCGGGCGTTCCCGTAGAGGCTCGTGATCGTGTACGTGTTGAAGCCGTCGGCGAAGTCGTGGGTGATGACGGCGAGCGCGACGGTGGCGCCCATGCCGCCGCTGACCTGGAAGGCGGCGCCGAGCGCGATGCCGTCCATGAGGCTGTGGAGCACCATCGCGGCGGCCGCGGTGAGGCCGACCTGGGGGACCCTCTCGTCGGCGCCGACGCCGTGGGCGGCACGGTTGACGGCGAGGAGGCGTTCGACGACGTGCGCGAAGAGGAAGCCTCCGACGAAGAGCAGCAGGGCCTCCGGGACGCCGAAGACCTTCCTCCCCGCGGCCTCCAGGGCCTCCGGCAGGAGGTCGAGCCCGACGACGCCGAGCATGAGTCCGCCGGCGAGGCCGAGGACGAGGTGGCGGCGGTCGGTGACGCGCCCGGCGACCCAGCCGCCGAAGAGCGTCATGAGGAACGCGCCGAGCGCGACGACTACTGCCATGGGCCTTTGCTATCGGATGGGGCGGCGGGTGCGCACCTCGGTGTCGGGGCCCGGCCGGGGACGGCGGCGGACGAGCTGCTCGCGCTGATCGGGGAGGTCCTGCGGGAGGCGGGGCTCCCGGTCGGACGCGTGCGCTCGCTCGCCACGCTGGACGCGCGGGCCGTCGAGCCGGGGATCGTGGCGGCCGCGGTGGCCCTCGGGGTGCCGGTGCGGGGGTTCTCGGCCCGGGAGCTGGCGGCCGTTCCCGTACCGCATCCCTCCGCGCTGCCGCTGGCCGCGACGGGCACGGCCTCCGTGGCGGAGGCGGCGGCGCTGCTCGCGGCAGGGACGGCGGGGGCGGATGGGACGGCGGGGACGGACGAGTCCCCGGACGCGGGTGGGCCGGTGGGGACGGATGAGCCGGTGGGGGCGGGCGGGCCTGCGGGGGCGGGCTCGGGCGGGGACTCGGGCGCGGGCGCGGAGGCGGCCACGGGCGCGGAGGCGGGGCCCGGGGCGCCGCCCGGCGGCCGGGGCGGCGCCGTGCTGCTCGTCCCGAAGCGGAAATCTCGGCGTGCGACCTGCGCGATCGCCGCTTTCGCCCCGTTTCGTCCGAACGAAGTGACCTCCATCGCACGGTTGTTGCCCTTGACGCACGGGTACATCGCTGGCGAGCCTGGCTCACCCCCCACCATCCCCACCCCCCACACGACGGCGGCCATGGACACGCACACGCACACCGACGCCCACGACCTGCGCCACCACGGTGACGCCGAGGTCCGGGACGAGAAACTCATCGACCTGGCGGTCAACGTCCGTACGAACACCCCGCCGGACTGGCTGCGGAAGAGGATCGCCGACTCGCTGACCGGTCTCGCGGCCTATCCGGACGGCCGGGTCGCGCGGGCCGCGGTCGCCGAGCGGCACGACCTGCCGTCGAAGCGGGTGCTCCTGACGGCCGGCGCGGCGGAGGCGTTCGTGCTGCTCGCACGGGCCCTGCCGGTGCGGCGGCCGGTGGTGGTGCACCCCCAGTTCACCGAGCCGGAGGCGGCGCTGCGGGACGCCGGGCACGAGGTGGGCCGGGTGCTGCTGCGCGAGGAGGACGGCTTCCGGCTGGATCCGGCGGCGGTTCCGGAGGACGCGGACCTGGTGGTGATCGGGAACCCCACGAACCCGACCTCCGTGCTGCACCCGGCCGCCACGATCGCCGCGCTCGCCCGCCCGGGGCGGACCCTGGTGGTCGACGAGGCGTTCATGGACGCGGTGCCGGGCGAGCGGGAGTCGCTGGCCGGGCGGACCGACGTGCCGGGACTCGTGGTGCTGCGGAGCCTCACCAAGACCTGGGGGCTCGCCGGGCTGCGGATCGGGTACGTCCTGGCCGAGCCGGAGACGATCGCGGCCCTGGAGCGGACGCAGCCGCTGTGGCCGGTGTCGACGCCCGCCCTGGTGGCGGCGGAGGCGTGCATGACGCGGGCGGCGCTCGCGGAGGCGGAGCACGCGGCGCACCGGATCGGGGTGGAGCGGGCCCATCTGCTGGCCGGGCTCGCGGAGTTCGACGAGGTGCGGACGGTGGCGGGGGCGGAGGGCCCCTTCGTGCTGCTGCGGACCGACGGGGCGGACGCGGTACGGGAGCGGCTGCGGTCGCTCGGGTTCGCGGTCCGCCGGGGCGACACGTTCCCGGGGCTCGACCGGAACTGGCTGCGGATCGCGGTCCGCGACCGGGCGACGACGAACCGTTTCCTGCAGGCACTGGACCAGGCGCTGCTGATCGGCGGCTGATCGGCGGCTGCTCGACGGCTGCTCGACGGCCGCTCGCCCCCGCCGGGTGCGCGCGGAAGGGCCCGGGGAGGGCCGTGTCGTCACCGCCGCCCTCCCCGGACCCCCGCTTCCCTCCCGGCGCCCCCCGGCGCTTCCCCCTCGGGCCGTCAGTCGCGGGAGCGGGCGCGCGAGCGGGTCACGGCGAGGGCGCCGCCGCCGGCGACGAGGAGGGCGAGCGCTCCGGCCGCGATGTACGGGGTGGTGGAGCTGCCGCCGGTCTCGGCGAGGTGCTCGGTGGGCGTGGTGCCGCCGTTGTTCGTCTTGACGCCGCCGGCGTCGCTCGGCTTGACCGAGGGCTGCTGCGCGGGCCGCTCGCTCGGCTCGTCGGTGGGCTTCCCGGTCGGCTTCTCGGTGGGCTTCTCGGTCGGGGTCGTGCCCTTCGGCGTCTCGCAGGTGGCCTCGGCGAGGGTGACCGTGCCGTCGACCGCGGCGACGCCGAGCTTCAGCGGGTCGACCTCGACCTTGAGTTCGAGGGCCGTGGCCGCGGCGGTGCGGGAGGTCGTGGAGGTGCGGGAGAGGTCCAGGGTGACCTTGCCGACGCCCGGCACGGCGACCTGGGTCCGGCCGCCCGCGGACAGGGTGGTCTTCTTGCCGAACACGGTCACGTGACCGAGGACGTCGGACTCGGCGACCGGCTTCTTCCCCACCTCGCACAGCGCCCTGGACGTGACCTTCTCGACCTCGACGAGGGAGAGCAGCGGGATCCCGGGGACGTGCACCCGCGCCTTCACGAGGTTGACGTACCCCTCGGCCTTCTTCTCGTCCACGGTCGCGTCCGACGTGGCGACGTCGGCCCTGAGGAGGTCGACCGGCTTCCCGCCCTCGGCCCCCCGCACCTTCACGGAGAGCGCGGTCTCGTTCTCGCTCGCCGGCGCCTCGACCTCGTTGAGGGAGGTCCGCACCGGCACGTCCACGGTCTTGCCGAGGAGGGAGACGTCGAGGCCCGCCCGCAGCACGACGGCGGTGGAGCGCCCTTCGCCGCCCGTGGCGTGCGCCGCCGGGGCCGCGAGGAGCACGGGTCCGACGGCCAGGGCGGCGACGGTCGCGGCGGCGGCGGAACGACGTACGGGCAGGCGGAAGGTGTTGCTGTTCAAGATGGTGGAACCCCCACAGGAGACATGGCGTCGCCGGCCGCTCACCACGGGGACGGTGGGTCGGCGCGGCCTCGGCGACTTGAGACACCGGAATCTTTACGCACGGAGAGTGAACCGGCAGTCGCCTGTCGTGAGTTCACTCCAAAGGGGGGTTTCCGTGTTCATTTTCGATTTTTTCGACACAACCGTTCTCAGCCATCCCGCGCGTTTCGCACGGGAAGGCGTGCACGCGGAGAGTGAGAACGATCCGCTGCGCACCGGGGTCACGGATCGTCAACCCGAAGACCTGCTGTAGATTAATTTAGGCCAGCCTAACCTAAGCGAACGAAGGACTCCGTGAGCATCGAGGTCTACCGGGACGCCTGGGGCGTCCCCCATCTGCGGGCCGCGGACCCGGAGGAACTCGCCTTCGCCCAGGGACGGGTCACCGCCCGCGACCGCGCCTGGCAGCTGGAGGTCGAGCGGCACCGGGCCCAGGGCACCAGCGCCGCCTTCCTCGGCGCCGCCGAGCTCGGCTGGGACTCCTTCGTCCGGCGGGCCCGGCTCGCCGACACCGCCCGCCGCTGCTTCGAGCGGCTCGAGGAGACCGACGCGGCGACGGCGGCGTGGGTGCGCGCGTACGTGGACGGGGTCGACGACGGTCTCGCCGAAGGCGCGGCCCGCGCGCCCGAGTTCGCGGCGACCGGCCTCGCGCCCGGCCGGTGGGAGCCGTGGACCCCGCTCGCCGTCTGGCTCTCGACCCACATCCTCTTCGCCGGCTTCCCCACCAAACTGTGGCGGGACGAGGTCGCCCGGCGGCTCGGCGAGGAGTGGACGGAGCTCTTCGCGACCGACGGGCCCGGGACCGCGGGCTCCAACGGCTGGGTCGTGGCCGGTGGACGGACCGCGAGCGGGGCGGCCCTGGTGGCCGGCGACCCGCACCGGTTCATCGAGGCGCCGGGCGTCTACCAGCAGATCCGGCTCGCCTGCCCCGCGTACGACGTGGTGGGCCTCGCCGTGCCCGGCGTCCCCGGGCTCGCCCACTTCGGCCACGCCGGACCGGTGGCCTGGGCGATCACCAACGCGATGGCGGACTACCAGGACCTGTACAGGGAACGGCTGCGACGGCTTCCCGACGGCACCGTGGAGGCCCTCGGCCCCGACGGCTGGGCCCCGGCGACCGCGCACACGGAGACGGTCGGGATCGCGGGCGCGGAGCCGGTGGAGATCGAGGTGATCGAGACCGACCGGGGGCCGGTGATCATCGGCGGGCCCGGGGACGGCTCCGCGGAGGCGGAAGGGGAGGGCCTCGGCCTGCGCCACCCGCCGCGGGTCACCGGGGAGCTCGGCTTCGGGGCGCTGCCCGCGCTGCTGCGCGCCCGGACCGTCGCCGACGTGGACGCGGCCCTCGACCGCTGGGTCGAGCCGGTGAACGTCGTCCAGGCCGCCGACGCCCGGGGCGGCCTCCTGCACCGGGTCGCCGGCCACGTGCCCGTACGGGACCGGGCCAACTCCCTGCGCGTCGTGCCCGCCTGGGACCCGGCGCACGCCTGGGCCGACGCGCCGGCCCCCCTGCCCCGCGCCGAGGTCCACGGCCACGCCGTGATGGCCAACGCCCGGGGCCTGGCCGCGCCGCTGGGCGTCGAGTTCGCGCCGCCGCACCGGGCGGCCCGGATCGACGAGCTGCTCCGCGCCTCGGCGGCCTGGACCCCGGAGACGACGGCCGCGATCCACACGGACACCGACAACCCCTCGGCGGCCCGCCTGCTCGAAGCGGTACGACGCGCGGGCGGGGACCCGGGGGCCACCGGCGAGGCCCCCCGGACCACCGGCGAGGGCCCGAGGACCACCGGCGAGAACCCGGGGGCCACCGGCGAGGACCGCGGGACCACCGGCGGGGGCTCGGGGGCCGCCAGCGGGGACGGGCGGTCCGCCCGCCTCTCCCCCGCCGGTTCCGACGTCCGGCGGCGGCTGCTCGGCTGGGACCGGCGGATGGACGCCGAGAGCGTCGACGCCGGGCTCTACGCGGCCGTGCGCGGGGCCGTCGTGCGACGGCTCGCCGGCCACGAGGCCTTCGCGGCGCTGCGCGAACCCGCCCCGTACCCCGACCTCTTCCGGCCCTGGCTGGCGCTCGGACCGCGCGTCGCCCTCGCCCTGGAGACGCTGCTCGTGGCCGGGCCCGTGCCCGCCGAGGACGTCGACCGGATCGTGCGCGAGGCGCTCGACGAGGTCGGCGCCGGGGAGCCGCCCGCCGCCTGGGGCACGACGCACCGGCTCGCGCCCTGGCAGGCGCTGCCCGACCCGGACGACGACCGGTGGCCGGGGCTCGGCGGGGACCACGACTGCGTGCTCTCCACGTCCAGCGTGCCCGGCTGGACCGACCGCAGCGCCCGCGCCTCCGCCGCGCGGTACGTCTGGGACCTGGCCGACCGGGAGCGGAGCCGCTGGATCGTGCCGTTCGGCGCGTCCGGCGTCCCCGGCGACCCGCACCACCGCGACCAACTCCCCCTGTGGCTGCGGGGCGAGCTCGCCCCCGTCACCACCGACTGGCAGAAGCTCACGAAGGAGCAGGGATGACCACCGCCGTACACGTCCAGACCGTCGAGGGCTTCGGGACCGTCACGGTCCGCCCCGTCGACCCCGACGGGGACGCCCCGCTCCTGCACGGCTGGGTCAACGAGGAACGGGCCCGCTTCTGGGGCATGGCCGGGACCACCGTCGAGCAGGTCCGGGAGGTCTACGCCCACCTCGACTCGCTGACCACCCACCACGGTTACCTGGTCAGCCGGGACGGGGAGCCGGTCGCCCTCTTCCAGACGTACGACCCGGCGGCGGACCGGGTGAGCGAGTGCTACGAGGTGCGGCCCGGCGACATCGGCGTGCACCTGCTCGTCGCACCGGGGCTCGCCCCCGAGGCCGGCTTCACGGGCCGGCTGCTCACCGCGCTCGTCGCCTTCGCGCTGACGGACCGCACCCGGATCGTGATCGAGCCCGACGCCGCCAACGAGAAGGCGATCGCCCGCATGCTGCGGGCCGGTTTCGAGCTGGGCCCGGAGGTGGTGCTCCCCGAGGTGGACCTGCCGGAGGTGTTCCTCCCGGAGAAGCGGGCCCGGCTGGCGTTCCTGAGCCGCTGACCGGGGCCCGGTCGGCCGGGGCCCGGCTCAGCCCACGACCCGGCCGTTGACGACGACCCGGCGCGGCGCCGCGAGGACGCGGACGTCCGCGCGCGGGTCCTCGCCGTAGACGACGAGATCGGCCGGGGCGCCCTCCTCCAGGGCGGGGCGGCCCAGCCAGGCCCTGGCCCCCCAGGCGGTGGCCGAGAGCGCGTCGACGGGCGGGATGCCGGCCCGGGTCAGCTCCTCGACCTCCTCGGCGACCAGGCCGTGGGCGAGGGAACCGCCCGCGTCGGTGCCGACGAAGACGGGCACGCCGGCGTCGAAGGCGGCCCGCACGGTGTCGTAACGCCGCTCGTGGAGCCGGCGCATGTGCGCCGACCAGCGGGGGAACTTCTCCTGGCCGCCGTCGGCGAGGTGCGGGAAGGTCGCGATGTTGACGAGGGTCGGGACGATGGCCACGCCCCGCTCGGCGAAGAGCGGGATGGTGTCCTCGGTGAGGCCCGTGGCGTGCTCGATGCAGTCGATGCCGGCCTCGACGAGGTCGCGGAGCGAGTCCTCGGCGAAGCAGTGCGCGGTGACCCGGGCGCCGAGCCGGTGCGCCTCCGCGATGGCCGCCTCGACCTCGGCGCGCGGCCAGCAGGCGGTGAGGTCGCCCACCTCGCGGTCGATCCAGTCGCCGACGAGCTTGACCCAGCCGTCGCCGCGGCGGGCCTCGCGGCCGACGTACGCGACGAGGTCGGCGGGCTCGATCTCGTGGGCGTAGTCACGGATGTAGCGGCGGGTGCGGGCGATGTGCCGGCCCGCCCGGATGATCTTCGGGAGGTCCTCGCGCCCGTCGATCCAGCGGGTGTCGGAGGGCGAGCCCGCGTCCCGGATGAGCAGGGTGCCGGCGTCCCGGTCGGTGAGGGCCTGCTTCTCGCTGGTGGCCTCGTCGACGGGGCCGTGCCGGTCGAGGCCGACGTGGCAGTGGGCGTCGACGAGCCCGGGGAGCACCCAGCCCTCCACGGTGACGGCCCCGGCGGCGGGCCGGTCGAAGGTGATCCGCCCGTCGACGCACCACAGTTCGTCGCGGACGTCCTCCGGGCCGACGAGCACCCGCCCCTTCACGTGCAGCACCTCGTGATCGCTCATACCCGCACTCTACGAGCCGCCGGGCGGGGGCCGTCGGGCCGGCGGTCGGCTACGGGCGCCAGTCGGCCTGCTGGTCGTGGGACGGGGTCTCGGTGAGCTGCTTCGGGGCGGTGCCGTCGGCGCGGACCAGCCAGAGGTGCTCGGGGTCCGCGTCGTCGGTGCCGCCCCGGGTGAAGACGAGACGGCTGCCGTCCGGGGACCAGGAGGGGTACTTGTCGTTGGCGCGGGCCGAGGTGATGCGGACCAGGCCGGTGCCGTCGGGGCGGACGACGTGGAGATGGGCGAAGCCGGTGGCGTCGACCCGGCTGAAGACGATCCGGCCGGTGCGCGACCAGTCGGGCGTCCAGTCGTGGGAGGCGGGCGCGGTGATCGGCGTCTGGGCGTGGGTGGAGAGCCTGAGCCGGATCAGCCGGCTGTTCCCGGCCGCGTCCGCGCGGTTGAACGCCAGGTACGCGCCGTCCGGGGACCAGGTCGGGTGGAGGTCGTCGGCGGCGTCGAAGGTGAGGCGGGTGGAGGGGCTGCCGTCGACGTCGGCCACGTGGATCTCGCGCTGCGAGCCGACCGGCTTGGTGAAGGCGAGCCGCGTGCCGTCCGGGGACCAGGCCGGTTCGGAGGCGCCCTTGGTGCCGGGGACGAGGGCCGGGGCGCCGCCGGTGGACTTCATGGTCCAGATGCCGTCGACGGCGCCGCCGGACCCGTAGCGGACGAAGGCCACCCGCTTGCCGTCCGGGGACCAGCTGGGCATGACGTCGCTGACCGTCGGGGTGTGGGTGACCTTGACGGCCGTGCCGACGCTCGGGGACACCGCGTAGAGGTCCTCGGTCGAGGCCGTCGCCGTGTAGCGGGAGAAGACGATGGGGCGGTCGATCACCGCGTGCTCCAGCGGCGGGAGCGTCGGCCGCGTCACCGGCAGCGTCGCCATCGCCGTCACCGGCGGCGTGGCCGAGGGGCCCGTCGCGCCCGCGGCCGCCGCCGCGCCGAGCGCCGTCGACGCCGCCAGGGCCAGCGCCGCGGCCGCCACCACGGCCCGTCGGCCCCGCGCCCCGCCGTTCCCGCCGTCCCTGTCGCGTCTGTCGTGTCCGCCGGTGCCGTGCGTCACGGTGCCCACCCCGTTCTCCTTCTCGACGGCCCGCCGGGTGCGGCCGCTCCGGCCCGGAACATCCCACCGGCGGGGCTCCGGGGGAAGCGTCCGTGCGCGGTGGTACGGACCCTGTGACACGTTCCGGACACCACCGTGACGGCACCCCGTCCCCGGGCGGGGCGCTCCGGAGGAGCACGGAGCACTTACGCTGGCACGAGCCCGATCCCGATGTATGCCACACGCATGCGACACCGAAGAAGGAACCTCCGTGACCGTGACACATCCGCTGCTGGACCTGGCTCCGATGACCGCCGCGCACTTCGCGTCGATCGAGCGCCGGGTGGCCGCCCTGCTCTCCACGGAGCAGGACGTGGTGATCACCCAGGGCGAGGCGCTGCTGCCCCTGGAGGGGTGCATCCGCAGCGGCGCGCGGGCCGGTTCGACCGCGCTGAACGTCGTCACCGGCCCGTACGGCCAGACCTTCGGGAACTGGCTGCGGGACTGCGGGGCGACCGTGGTCGACCTGGAGGTGCCCTTCCACGCGGCGGTGACGGCGGAGCAGGTGGAGCGGGCGCTCGCCGAGCACCCGGAGATCGACTTCGTGTCGCTGGTGCACGCGGAGGCGGCGACCGGGAACACCAACCCGGTGGCGGAGATCGGCGAGGTCGTGCGGGCGCACGGCGCGCTGTTCTACCTGGACGCCGTGGCGTCGATCGGCGCCGAGCCGGTGCTGCCGGACGCCTGGGGCGTGGACATGTGCATCATCGGCGCGCAGAAGGCGATGGGCGGGCCCGCGGGCGTGTCGGCGGTGTCGGTGAGCGCGCGGGCGTGGGAGCGTTTCGCCGCCAACCCGGCCGCGCCGCGCCGCTCGTACCTCTCCCTCCTGGACTGGAAGGAGCGCTGGATCGACGGCGGCCGGAAGGCCCTTCTGCACGCTCCGGCACAGCTGGAGATGCTGGCCCTGGAGGCCTGCGTGGAGCGGATCGAGACGGAGGGCCTGGACGTGCTGATGGCCCGGCACGCCTCGGCGGCGGCCGCGACCCGGGCGGGCGCGCTGGCCCTGGGCGGGGGCCTGGAGCCGTACGTGCACGAGGCGGAGGACGCGGCGCCGGTGGCGACGACGCTGCGCACGCCGGCGGGCGTCGACGCCTCGGAGCTGGTGGCGAAGGCCCTCACGGCCGATCCGTCGCTGCCGCTGATCGCGGGCGGCGGGGCGCTGGCCCGGGAGATGATCCGGGTCAACCACTACGGGGTGGACGCGGCTCCGGGGGCCGTGCAGTCCTCCCTCGCCGCCCTGGGCGCTGCGCTCGGCGAGTCGGGCCGCGCGGTGGACCTGGAGGGCGCGCGCCGGGCGGTCACGGAGGCCTGGAAGTAGCGGTCGACGCAGGGGAGGGGGCGGGGGCGGGGGTCCGGTCGACCGGACCCCCGCCCCCTCTCCGTGTCCGGGACCACGGCGCCCCCGGCACCCGGGACTACAGCGCCGGGTAGTCGATGTACCCCTGGGGTCCGCCGGCGTACATGGTGGCGGGGTCCGGGACGGCGTAGGGGCCGCCGGTCCGCAGGCGGGCGGGCAGGTCGGGGTTGGCGATGAAGAGCCTGCCGTACGCGACGAGGTCGGCGGTGCCGTCCTCGATCAGGGACAGGGACTCGGCGCCGGTCGGGTCGGCGCCGGTGGCCGGGTTGAGGATGAAGGCGCCCGCGAACCGCTTGCGCAGGTCGAGGACGAACGGGCGGCGCTCGGGGGCGGTCTCCAGGACGTGGAGGTAGGCGATGCCGACGGGTTCGATCGCGGTGAGCAGCTCGGTGTAGAGCTCCTCGGTGTCGGTCTCGCTGATGTCGTTGAGGGTGTTGGCCGGGGAGATCCGCAGGCCGGTGCGCTCGGGGCCGATCTCGGCGGCGACGGCCTTCACGACCTCGACGGCGAAGCGGATGCGGTTCTCGACCGGGCCGCCCCACTCGTCGGTGCGGTGGTTGGAGCCGGAGGCGAGGAACTGCTGGATCAGGTAGCCGTTGGCGCCGTGGATCTCGACGCCGTCGAAGCCGGCCTCGACGGCGTTGCGGGCGGCGGAGGCGAAGCCGGCGACCGCCTCGCGCACCTGGTCGCCGGTGAGCTCGCGCGGGGCGACGAAGTCCTTGGGGCCCTCGTGGGTGTAGACCTGGCCGGCGGCGGCGACGGGCGAGGGGCCGACGGGGTGGAGGTCGCCGTCGAGGATGTCGGGGTGGCCGATCCGGCCGGCGTGCATGAGCTGGGCGAAGATCCGGCCGCCGCGCTCGTGGACGGCGGTGGTGACCTCGCGCCAGGCGGCGATCTGCTCGCGGCTGTGGAGTCCGGGGGTGTCGGGGTAGCCCTGGCCCTCGGGGACGGGCTGGACGCCTTCGGTGATGATCAGCCCGGCGGAGGCGCGCTGGGCGTAGTACTCGGCGACGACCGCCGTGGGGGTGCCGTCCTCGCCGTTGGCGCGGCTGCGGGTCATCGGGGCCATCGCGATGCGGTTGGCGAGTCGGGTGCCGGCGAGGTCGATCGGGTCGAACGCAGTGGTCATGGCTGTCCCTCACAAGAATATGTGGTCGGCCAAGTAATTGGGCCGACGCCACTGTAACCCATTCATTGGCCGACCAAGGTAATCTTGGGGGAGAGCCGCCCCGAGGAGCCCCCGTGCCAGGAACCGAACCCGTCCGTACCGAGCCGGCGCCGTCCCCCGGGCCGGGGGCCGCCGCCTGCCGCGGGACCGTCAGCCACGCCCTGGCGTGGGTCGCGCGGCTCCACCGGATCGCCATGGGCCGACGGCTGCGGGACCTCGGCCTCTATCCGGGCCAGGAGCTGATGATGATGCGCCTCTGGGACTGCGGGGCGGTCCGCCAGTCGGAGCTGATCCAGTCGCTCGGCCTCGACCCCTCCACGGTGACGAAGATGCTCCAGCGCATGGAACAGTGCGGATACGTCCGCCGCAGCCCGGACCCGGCCGACCGGCGCGCGGTCCTGGTCGAGGCGACGGAGAAGGGCCTGGCCCTGCGCGACGGGGTCGAGGGCGCGTGGGCGGACCTGGAGGAGAGCACGCTCGCCGGGCTCGCCCCGGCCGACCGGGCGGAGCTCGCCCGCCTGCTCGGCCTCGTGGGCGGGAACCTGACCGAGGAGGCGGGCGAGGAGGCGGGCGGACCGGTCTGCTGAGGACCGGTCCGGGGATCAGCCCGCCAGGACGTCCAGGGCGCGGTCCACGTCCGCCGCGGTGTTGTACAGGTGGAACGACGCCCGCAGGTTGCCCGCGCGGGCCGAGAGCAGGACGCCCGCGTCGTGCAGGGCGTCCGCCCGGTCCCCGAGGCCGGGGACGGCGACGACCGTCGAGTCGTCCATGACCGGCGCGTGCCCGAGGTCGAGGAGCCCGGCGCGGAAGCGGGCCGCGAGCCCCTTGTCGTGGGCCTCGATCCGCTCGATGCCGATCTCCTCCAGGAGGGCGAGCGAACGGGCCGCGCCGTGGTACGAGAGGAAGGCGGCCGGCTCGTCGAAGCGGCGGGCGGAGCGGGCCAGTTCGCGGACCGGCCCGTAGCTGTTGACCCACCGCTCCTCGCCCGTGACCCAGCCCGCGTGGATCGGGAGCAGCGAGTCCTGCGCCTCCTCCGTGACGGTCAGGAAGGACGCGCCGCGCGGGCAGAGCAGGTACTTGTAGCCGCCGGCGACCGTGTAGTCCCACTCCCCCGCGCGCAGCGGCAGCCAGCCCGCCGACTGGGTGGCGTCGAGGAGGGTGCGGGCGCCGTGGGCGGCCGCCGCCTCCCGGACCGCCGCGAAGTCGGCCGTGCGGCCGTCCGCCGACTGCACGGCCGAGAAGGCGACGAGCGCCGTCCCGGGCCGGACGGACTCGGCGAGCCGGTCCAGGGGCGCGAAGCGGGTCTTGAGGTCGCCGCGG
Organism: Streptomyces sp. NPDC107498; assembly: GCF_055582805.1. Taxonomy (NCBI): domain Bacteria; kingdom Bacillati; phylum Actinomycetota; class Actinomycetes; order Kitasatosporales; family Streptomycetaceae; genus Streptomyces; species Streptomyces sp. NPDC107498. Next base: position 79,734 of record NZ_JBVJPE010000018.1, read on the forward strand.
ATCGTGAAGGGGGTGATGACGGAGGAGAAGTCGCCCTCGGGGAAGAGGACCTCGGACCCGGCCGGCAGCGACTGGGCGATCATCCCGCAGTGGACCGCGACCGAGCTGCCGACGGCGACGCGCTCGGGGGAGACGCCGGCGATCCGGCCGAAGGCGGCGCGGGCCTCGTCGACGACGTCGAAGCTGCCGGCGCCACCGGCGCGGCCGTCCGCGGTCTCCTCGGCGAGGAGGGTGACGGCCTCGACGGTCCGGCGGGGCAGCAGCCCGCAGGCGGAGGTGTTCAGATAGGTCTTCCTGGGCGCGAACTCGGCGCCTCTGAGCGGCTGATCGAGGGATTCCATGACCCCACCCTGGATTCCCCGCGACCGCCCGTCAACGGTGATCGCGGGGAAGTCCGGGCCGCGGTCGTCCCCGCAGGTCGACCCCTGTGCCCCCGGACGGATCGGAGCGGTCAGGCCGAGGGGACCTCGCAGGCGCCGTCCGGACCGCAGACCTCCGCGTCGGTGCCGACCGGCTGCAGGACGCGGCCCTGCCAGGCCTGCTCCAGGGCCTGGGTGAAGACCTCGGCGGGCTGGCCGCCGGAGACGCCGTAGCGGCGGTCGAGGACGAAGAACGGCACGCCGGTGGCGCCGAGCGCGGCGGCCTCCCGCTCGTCCTCCCGTACGGCCTCGGCGTAGGCCGACTCGTCGGCGAGGACGGCCCGGACCTCGGCCTCGTCGAGACCGGCCTCCACGCCCAGCGCCGCCAGGGTCTCGGCGTCGAAGACGGAGCGCTCCTCGGCGAAGTTGGCGCGGTAGGCCAGGTCCAGGAGCTCGCCCTGGCGGCCGCGCTCCTTGGCGAGGTGCAGCAGCCGGTGGATGTCGAAGGTGTTGCCGTGGTCGCGGCCGTCCGCGAGGTAGGCGAGGCCCTCGGAGTGCGCGTTCGACGCGACGTGCGCCTCCATGGCGCGGGCCTCGTCGAGGGTGCGGCCGTACTTCTTCGCCAGCATCTCCAGGACGGGGCCGGTGTCGCCCTTGGCGCGGTTCGGGTCGAGCTCGAAGGAGCGGTGCACGACCTCGACGTCGTCGCGGTGGGCGAAGGCCGCGAGCCCCTTCTCGAAGCGGGCCTTGCCGATGTAGCACCAGGGGCAGGCGATGTCGCTCCAGATCTCGACGCGCATGTGACTTCTCTCCGAGGGGTCGCCGGTGGGGTGTACGGGGGTGTGTACGCCGGAGGGAACGCGCCGGCCGGTCCGTTTCATTCCGTTTCCGGCGCCGGTGTGAGCAGGAGCACCGGGCGTCGGGGGCCGGGGGCGGCGTCGAGCCGACACGACCAGGCCGCCCTTCGGGGGAAAGGACGGCCTGGGGCACGGGCGGGGCGGGCGCGTCGCGCGCCGGACCCCCTGCGGGCGGGCGTTACTTGGAGCAGGTCTCCTGGGTCACCTTGCCGCCCGCGGTGGCGGCGGTGGCCGGGTCCATCGACAGGCACAGGCCCGTCCAGTTGTTGATAAACTGGTACGCCGGCCGGGACCCGGTCGCGGTGGCGAGCTTGGTCGGGATGACGTTCCACAGCTGGCTGCCGGAGAACCAGCGGGTCTCGCAGTCCCACCAGAAGAGCTGGGTGCCGGAGCCCGGCCGGGTGCCGTTGTTGTAGGGGACGGTCAGGCACTTGCCGTTGTTCGCCTTGATCCAGTAGAAGCCCTTTCCGTCGTACGTCGACGGCTTCTCGGCCCCCCACTGGTGGCTGCTGGGCGGGGTCGACTGGCACTCGCGCTGGGTGACCAGGCCGCCGGTCCTGGAGCTGTCGAACTCGGGGCCCCGCACCATGCAGCGGCCGTATAGGCTGTTGACGTAGGTCTTGTCGGCGTTGACCAGCCAGATCGTCCGGTTGCCGCCCTTGACGGCGTTGTCGGCGTTGTGGTCGATGATCGCGTTGACCAGGCCCCAGCCGGGGAAGTCCGTCATGACGATGCCGACACGGCCGGTGCTGCCGTTGAGGTGCTTCATCAGCTGGACGTTGACACCGGGTTCCTCGTGGACGATGTCACCGTTCTCGTTGCCCAGCTTCCAGCCTCCGGCGTAGTCGGACGGCAACAGGCCGAAGGGGGCGTTGGACGCGGAGGAGTACGTCACGTACGTGTCACCGGAGCGGCCGGAGCGCGCCTGGTCGACGTTGCCCTTGACGTAGCCCCACTTCTCCGCGACGGTCTCCGCCGCCCAGTGGTCCTCCTTGTGGTCGTTGAAGCCCACGATCCCGTAGTCGTCGCTGTCGACGCTGTCGAAGCTGCCCAGGACCAGCTTGCCGCGGACCTGCCCGAGCGTCGGGACCGCCGCCCTGCCGGAGCCCGACGTCGAGGGCGCGTAGAAGAGGTTGGGGTACCTCGCCACGTAGTCCTTGAAGATCGCCCTGACCCTCCCCGGGGTCGTGGACTTCGGGTCGTGGGCGCACTCGAAGGTGCCCACGTCCGAATATGGGCATTCGGACTTCAGCCGCATCACGATCGTCTCGGTCGGGTGCGCGCGGAGGAAGGACTGCGCCTTGGTCAGGACGTCGTCGAAGTTGGCCTGCTGGTAGTACACGCCGTGGTGGATCGTGAAGGCCGAGTCCCCGGAGACCCGGGCCCGGACGTCGATGGCCCGGATGCCCCGCTCCAGCTGCGCCGTCAGGGTGTCCGCGCTGTCTCCCCAGTCCTCCTGCGTCTGCACGCTGGAGCCGGCGTGGATGGCGAGCGTGTCGTGGGTGCCGGGGATGGACATGCTGGAGAGCGGGGTGTCGCTCGCGATGCCCCACATCCACTCGGCCCGGTCCGGCTGCCCGATGTTCCGGTAGGCGTCCTGGTTCGTCGACCCCGCCGCATCGGCGGGGGCGGGCGTCAGCAGCGCGGCTCCCAGAGCGAGACAGGCGGCCGTCATCAGGCCGGTCAGCCGACGGGAGCGCCGGAGCGATCCGGCGCCCGTGGCGTGGGGGATGAGGCGGGACATGGGACTCCAGTCCGGGTAGGGGTGGCGATGCGGAGACCAGTCTGGCCACCACCCCTGGCGTTCCGCTGACGTTCCGCTAACGCCCTGGGCTCCCTTGCGGTAGCGGCCGGGGGCCACCCCGTACTCGCGCCTGAAGGCCTTGGCGAAGGCGAACTCCGAGGAGTGGCCGGAGCGTTCGGCGACCGCACGGAGGGGAGGTCGTCGGAGCGCAGGAGGCGGCCCGCCGTGGTCATGCGCCACCAGGTGAGGTACGCGAGGGGCGGGCGTCCGACGAGGGTGGTGAAGCGGCGTGCGAAGGCGGCACGGGAGAGGCCGCCGAGCGCGCCCGGCTCCTCGACCGTCCAGGCCCTGGTGGGGTCGCCGTGGAGGGCGCGCAGGGCGCCCGCGACGGCCGGGTCGCTCAGTGCGGCCGACCAGCCGGTGGAGCGGTCGGCGCGCTCGGCGGGCCACCAGGTGCGCAGCAGGTACAGGAGCAGGGTGTCGAGGAGGGCGGGGACGATGGCGTCGGACCCCGGCCGGGGCTCGGCCGGTTCGGCGCCGAGCAGGTCGACGGCGGCGCGCAGCCTCGGGTGGGAGCCGACCCGGGCGGGGAGGTGGACGAACGGCGGGAGCTCGGTGAGCAGGTCGAGGAGGTGCGGCGGATCACCGGCGGGGCGGGCGCGGACCTCGCCTTCGGCGCGATCGGCGGGCCCGGCTTCGCCCGGCTCGGCGACGCGCTGCGGACCGGTGGCACCGCCGTGCTGTACGGCTGGCTGGACCCGCGGCCGACCGAACTGTCGCGGAACTGGCCGCTGACCGCGCACACGTACGCGAACGGGAAGCTCGCCAGGACGGCGGAGGGGCGTCGGCGGGCCGCCGGGTTCATCGGCTCGGGACTGCGGGACGGCTCCCCGGCGCCGGTGATCGTCGAGACCTTCGACGGTCTGGAGCGGATCGCCGACGCCCACCGGCTGATGGAGTCGCACGCGCACCTCGGGAAGATCGTGGTGCGCGTCCGTTCCCGGGACCTGTCCGACGCGGTCGTCTGACGGCCCCGGCGGGCGTCAGCGCCTCGGCACTCCCAGCGGGTTGCCGTCGCGGAGCTCCGGCGGCAGGAGGGGTTCGGGGGTCGACTGGTAGGTGACCGGGCGCAGCCAGCGCTCGATCGCGGTCGCGCCGACCGAGGTGGAGGTGGAGGTGGTGGCCGGGTAGGGGCCGCCGTGGTGCTGGGCGGGGGCGACGGCGACGCCGGTGGGCCAGCCGTTGACGAGGACGCGGCCGGCCAGCGGCGTGAGTTCGGCGAGCAGCGGGGCGGCCTCGGGGTCCTCGGCGGGATCCGCGGCGCTGTGCAGGGTGGCGGTGAGGTTGCCGGGCAGCAGGCCGAGGACGGCGGTCGCCTCCTCCCGGGTGGAGTAGCGGACGACGACGGTGACCGGCCCGAAGCACTCCTCCAGGAGGAGGCGGTGGCCGCCGTCGGCGAGCGCGGCGGCGTCGACGGCGAGGACTCCGGCGCTGACGGTGTGGGGGCCGCCCGCGCCGGGGGTGACCGGGGTGTCGACGCCGGCGAGCGCGGCGCGCTCGGCGACGCCGGCGACGAAGGCGTCCCGCATCCGGTGGTCGAGCATGACGGCCGGTTCGGTCTCGCTGACGGCGGCGGTGAGGGCGTCGAGGAAGCGGTCGCCGTCCCCTCCCCGGGGGGCGAGGACGAAGCCGGGCTTGGTGCAGAACTGGCCGGAGCCCAGGGTCATGGAGCCGGCGAGCCCGGCGCCGATCTCCTCGGCGCGTTCGGCCGCGGCGGCCTCGGTGACCACGACCGGGTTGAGGGAGCCGAGTTCGCCGTGGAAGGGGATGGGGACGGGCCGGGCGACGGCCGCGTCGAAGAGGGCCCGGCCGCCGCGGACCGAGCCGGTGAAGCCGGCCGCCGCGACGAGCGGGTGCCGGACGAGCTCCACGCCCGCGTCGAAGCCGTGGACGAGGACGACGACGTCCTCGGGGAGCCCGGTCTTGGCGGCGGCCCGGCGCAGCAGGGAGGCGCAGAGCTCGGAGGTGGCGGGGTGGTCGGGGTGGGCCTTGACCACCACGGGGCAGCCGGCGGCGAGGGCGCTCGCGGTGTCGCCGCCGGGGACGGAGAAGGCGAGCGGGAAGTTGCCGGCGGCGTAGACGGCGACGACGCCGAGCGGGATCTTCCAGCGGCGCAGGTCGGGGCGGGGCGGGACGGCCCCGGGGTCGGGCGGGTCGATCCGGACGTCGAGGAACCAGCCGTCCTCGACGACGTCCGCGAAGGCGCGCAACTGTGCGGTGGTGCGGGCGAGTTCGCCGGTGAGGCGGACGGGTCCGAGGGCGGTCTCGGCGTCGGCCGCCTCGACGACGTGCTCGCCGGAGGCGTCGAGGAGGTCGGCGGCGGCACGGAGGAAGGCGGCCCGCGCAGTGCGGTCGGCGAGGGCCGCGCGGGTGGCGTGCGCGGCCCTGACCGCGTGGTCGACCTCCTCGGCCGTGGCCTCCACCGCGACCTGTTCGCGCGGCTTCCCCGTCCGGGGGTCCACGCTCCACACTGGTTCTGCCGCCACCGCCACGCCCCTGTTCGCTACTCTGAACACAGTTCCGGTAGATGAACGCATCTGGGCGGGACTCTATTGACGGCCCGGGCGTCTCCACAAGGGGCCCCGTTCGGCCGGGGCGGCCGGGGGGGCGTCCGGCACAACGGAAAAGGGGCGAGGGTCATGGCGACTGCCGACGCGGGTGGGGCACAGGTGAAGTCCGCGGTGCGGACCGTGGAGCTGCTCGAACACTTCGCGGGACGCCCCGGGATGCACTCGCTCGCCGCCGTCCAGGAGGCCGTCGGCTACCCCAAGTCCAGCCTGTACATGCTGCTGCGCACCCTGGTCGAGCTGGGCTGGGTGGAGACGGACGCGACGGGCACCCGGTACGGGATCGGGGTGCGGGCGCTGCTCGTCGGCACCTCGTACATCGACGGCGACGAGGTGGTGGCCGCCTCCCGGCCCACCCTCGACCGGCTCTCCGACGACACCACCGAGACCATCCACCTGGCGCGGCTCGACGGCACCAACGTCGTCTACCTGGCGACCCGTCAGTCCCAGCACTACCTGCGGCCGTTCACCCGGGTCGGCCGCCGGCTGCCCGCGCACTCGACCTCGCTGGGCAAGGCGCTGCTCGCCACCCACAGCGACGAACAGGTGCGCAGACTGCTCCCGGAGACGCTCCCGGCGCTGACCGGGCACACGATCACCGACCGCGAGAAGCTCATCGAGGAGCTGCGCGTCATCCGCGAGCAGGGCTACTCGGTGGACCGCGAGGAGAACACGCTGGGGCTGCGCTGCTTCGGCGTCGCGGTCCCCTACCGGACCCCGGCGCGGGACGCGATCAGCTGCTCGGTGCCGGTGGCGCGGCTCACCCCGGCCCACGAGCAGATGATCAAGGACGCCCTGTTCGACGCGCGGGACCGGCTGACGCTCGCGACCCGCCGCCTCTGAACCACCCGCTCACGCGCGGTCGGCGAGGGCCTTCTGCCACACCGGGCTCTCGACGTAGTGGTTGTCGTACTGCTCCGAGGACGCCTTGATCTCCTCGAAGCTCGCCTCGCCGCGCATCACGCGACCGAGGAGGCGCAGGTAGTCGAAGCGGGCCATGCCGGGCGTGAAGACGAAGAGGACGTCGGCCTCGGCGCCGGGCGCGGCCGCGAAGGCGTGCGGGGTGTGCGGCGGGACGAGGAGGAAGTCGCCCTGCTCCAGGACGGTCAGCTCCTCGCCGACCAGGACCTGGAGCGAGCCGCCGAGCACGAAGAACATCTCCGAGGCCTTGGTGTGGAAGTGCGCCGGGGCGCCGACCGCGCCCTTCGCGAACGTCGACCGGTAGCTGGTGAGCTGTCCGCCGGTGGTGTCGGAGTCGGCGAGGAGGGTCATCACGCTGCTCGGATCGGCGGTGGTCTCGGCGGTGGCGGCGCGGGCGAGGAGCGGGGCGAAGGTCTCGATCTCGTTCATGTTCCTTACTCTAGAGTCCCGTTGGCCCGAAGGACAGGGACAATCGATCATCGATGGCCTGGGCCAATCCGGCCGCGTGTGACGGACGGGAGGAGGGCTCCTCCCCCGTGCGGCGGAGAGGGTTCACCGCCCGGCAGGAGGCGGCGGCCGGGGCGGCGCGGGAGCGTGGGGTCATGACACAGACCGCGCCCCTCCCCGCCCCGGCGCCCGCCGCCGGTCACCGTCCCGGCGCCGCCCGCCGGGCGCTGCGCGCCCTCGCGATCCTCGCCTGCCTCCCGTACGTCTCGCTCAAGGTCGTCTGGGTGTTGGGCGGGGAGATCGGCATCCCGGCCGGGAGCGTGCTCCTGGAACACCCCCGGACGATGGCGGTCGGCAACGCGGTCTCGGTGGTCGCCGACCTCCTCGTCGTCGTCCTCGCGCTGCTGCTCACCCAGGCCTGGGGACGGAGGTTCCCCGCCTGGCCGCTCGCCCTCCCCGTCTGGGCGGCGACCGGACTGCTCGCCCCGATCATGACCGGCTACCCGGCGCAGCTCGCGGTCGCCCTCCTCGCCGGCGACGAGGAGGCGGCCGCCCCCGGCCGGCCCTTCCTGGACGACTGGGTCTTCGCCGTCGTCTACGGCGGGTTCATCCTCCAGGGCCTCGCCCTCGGCTCGCTCTTCGCCCTGTACGCCCGGGACCGCTGGGGCCACGTGTGGCAGGGCCGGCTCGGCGAGCTGTCCGCCCGGACGTCCGGGCCCGGGGCGCGGGCCCTCGCCGTGGCCGGCGCGGTGACCGCGCTCGTGCCGGGCGCGCTCCACCTGCTGTGGGCGGCCGGCTCGACCACGGGCCTGTCCGCCCGGCCGACCGTCGCACGCGGCTCCGACGAACACGTCCTGGAGGCCCAGCGGTTCGGGTTCCTCGCCGTCGCCGTCGTCCTCACCCTCCTGCTGGTGCTGCGCCGGCCCGCCCGGCTCCGGGTGCGCACCGCGCTCGCGCTGGCCTGGACGGCCCCGGCCGCCGTCGGCTGCTGGGGCGCCTATCTGTCGCTGGTCGCGCTGCTGCCGGGGTCGGATCCGGCCGAGCGCGTCCCCGGGCTCGTACGGCTGTCCTACGCTGGCGACATGATCACCGGCTTCCTGCTCGCCGCGTGCGTGGCGGCTTTCCTGAAGAAGGGCGCAGCCCCGCGGCGGCGGAGCGCCGGAGCGTGAGGCCGGCCACGGCCCTGTTCGGGCAGCGGGCCCGGCTGCGCTGGCTCCATCTGATCCTGGGCGGCGCGCTGTTCATGCCGTTCTGGATGGTCGGCTCCCTGGTCGTGGCGCCGCTGCTCGACGACGCCGGCATGTTCGGCGGCGGCCTCGGGGCCCAGCTCGGGGCGTACGCGGTGGGGCTGCCGCTCGCCGCGGCCGTCGCGCTCTTCCCGCTGGCCCGGCCGATGTCGGTGGCGGCGGCACGGACGCTGTGCGGGGTGCCGTCGGAGCGGTTCGCGGACGGGCCGGCGCGCGGCCGGGGGGCCAGGGCCCGGACGGCCGCGTGGTTCGTCCTGCACCTGGGTGCCGGGGCGCTCGTCAGCGGGGCGACGCTGGCCCTGCCGCCGTTCGCGGTCGCGGTCCTCGCGCTGCCGTTCTCGCCGGGGCTCCGTGACTCCGAACTCGGCCGGTTCTGGGGCCTGGACGCGACCTGGACCGTCTGGGGCGCGGTCCCGGCCGGGCTGTTCATGCTGCTCGCGCTCGCCGTCGGCGCCGCCGCGACCGGGGCCCTGATCGCCCGGCAGGCGCCGCGGCTGCTCGGACCGAGCCCGGCGGACCGGCTCGCGGCGGCGGAGCGGCGCGCCGCCGAGGCGGAGGCCCGCAACCGGCTCGCCCGCGAGCTGCACGACTCGGTCGGCCACGCCCTGAGCGCGGTCACCCTCCAGGCGGGCGCGGCCCGCCGGGTCCTGGACGGCGACCGGGCCGACCTGGACTTCGTACGGGAGGCGCTGGCCGCGATCGAGGGGACCACCCGGCGCACGGTCGGCGAACTGGACCGGGCCCTCGGCCTGCTGCGCCGGGGCGAGGGCGCCGAGGAGGGCCTGGGTCCGGGGCTCGACGCCCTGGAGGCCCTGGTGCGGGGCGCGGGGCCGCGGGTGGCGCTGACGGTGGACGGAGACCTGGGCTCCGTACCGGAGGGGCTGTCGCGGGAGGCGTACCGGATCGTCCAGGAGGGGCTGACGAACGCGGCCCGGCACGCGGGCGGCGCGCCCGTCGCCGTACGACTCGACGCCCGTGCCGAGGAGTTGGGGATCACGATGGAGAACCCCCTGCCCGACCGCCCCCCGGCCGCCCGGCCCGACGGCGGGCGCGGCCTGCGCGGGATCGCCGAGCGGGCCCGGCTGCTCGGCGGCACCGCGGAGGCGGGCCCGGCGGGCGGAGTGTGGCGCCTCGCGGTCAGGGTCCCCCGGTGAGCGCCCCGGAGATCAGGGTCGTCCTCGCCGACGACGAGCGGATGGTCCGGACGGCGCTGCGGGTCATCCTGGACGCGGAGCCCGGCCTCCGGGTCGTCGGCGAGGCTTCCACGGGCGCCGAGGCGGTGTCGGTGGTGCGGGCGGAGCGGCCGGACGTCGTCCTCATGGACGTGCGGATGCCGGAGACCGACGGGATCCGGGCCACCGAGCAGATCCTCGCCGGGATGGCGGAGCCGCCGCGGATCGTGGTGGTGACGACCTTCGAGAACGACTCCTCCGTGTACGACGCGCTGCGCGTGGGGGCGGCGGGCTTCCTGCTGAAGCGGGCGGAGGCGGAGGAGCTGGTGGGCGCGGTCCGGCTGGTCGCGCGCGGCGACTCGCTGCTCTACCCGGCGGCGGTGCGGGGCCTGGCCGCCGAGCACGCCCGCCGCCGGCCGCCGGTGGCGCCGTGGGCGGCGCGGCTCACCGAGCGGGAGGCGGAGGTGCTGCGCCTGGTCGCGACGGGCCTCATGAACGCGGAGATCGCCGACCGGATGGGCGTCGGCCCGGCGACGGTGAAGACGCACGTGGCGGCGCTCCTGGCGAAGCTCGGCGCCCGGGACCGCACCCAGGCGGTGATCCTGGCGTACGAGTCGGGGTTCGTCCGGGCGGGGTGAGGACCGGGGACGGACGGGCCGGGGCACGGGGCGGGGTACCGGAGCGGGCGGGGCGAGGGGCCGGGACGGACGACCGGGGCACGGGGGCGGGGTACCGGAGCGGGCGGGGCGAGGGGCCGGGACGGACGGGCCGGGGTGCGGGGGCCGGGCGCCGGGGCGGACGGGGCGGGGCCGGGGGCGGACGGCCGGGTGCCGTCCGGGGCTCACGACCGCGTGGCCGTCCCGCAGCCGTCGCGGCCCTCGGTGATCGGTCCGGTGCGGTCGTACGGGTCGATCGTCCCGCCACCCGTGCCGGCGCCCGTCCCTCCCCCGCCGAACTCCGGTCGGAAGTAGCCGGTGGCGTTGTCACAGCCGCCGTTCGTCATGTCGGTCTTGTACGACAGGAGGCTGAAGGTCCCCTCCTCGGTGCTCACCTTCGTCGGGTCGTCCCAGCTCAGCACCGTCTCCCGCCGCACGACGACCCGCACGACCTCGTCGCCGCCGCCGGCCGGCGCGGCCGGGTACACGTACGTGACGTCGGCGGTCACCTCCAGGGCCCCGCGCCGCCCCTCCCGGTAGCTCAGCCGGCCGCGGGTCTTCACCACGTCCCCGACCGGGCGCGCCTGCGCGGGGTCGAAGCGGCTGAAGAGCAGCAGCGGGTCGTGCTCCCCGTCCGGTGCGCGCAGCGCGGTCGTGACGAAGGCCGTGACGTCCCGCTGGTGCGGGTTCATCAGGGCGATCGCCTTCTCCGGCCGTCCGCCGCGCAGCACCCGCGGGTCGAGGCCGGACGCGGCGAGGAAGTCGCGGGACCGCGCGAGGGCGCGCTCCACCTCCGCCTTCGTCATCCAGCCGGTCGCCCGGGCGGCGGGCACGGTGATGCCGGCCGTGCCGTCCGCCCAGCGTGCCGCCGGGGAGCCCCGGAAGGGCTCGTCGAGGGTGGCCCGCCCGCCGGGCTCCGCGGGAGGCGCGTGGTCCGGTCGCCCCGTCTCCTGTGCCAGGGGCGCGGCGGCCGGGGCCCCGTCACCGGACGGGCCGACGACGCCTCCCGGGTCCAGGGCCACGACGAGCAGCACCAGCGAGGCCACGAACCCCGCCACGTACCAGCCCGTCCTGCGCCGGGGAGGCCGCGCGGGCCGCCCGGGCGTGTGCGCCCGCCAGGGAGTCGGCTCCGCGCGCTCGGTCCGGAGCCGGCCCGCGGCCTCGCGGTCCCGTGCGGACGGCTCCTTCGGCGCGTCGTCCGCGCCCTCGACGGAGCTCCGCAGGAACTCCTCCCACACCTCGTCCGGCACGGACGAACCGTCCCGCTCCCCACGCGCGCTCACGTCGCTCCTCCCCGTGTCCCTCCGCCCCTCCCCCGGGGCGCCCCCACATGATCACACGGCGCTCGGACATGAAGGTTCGCTGAGAAACGGGACACATCCGGAACGTCCTCCACCGGCCCGTTCGTCCCCACCAGTGCGATGAACAAGACGATCAGGCACACGTCGGTCTTCGTCCTGCTCCTGGTGCTCGCCCTGCTCGGGCGGGCCACCTGGGTGCAGGCGTACGAAGGCAAGGCGCTCGCGGACGACTCGAAGAACCGGCGGAAGACCATGGCGCAGTACGCGCAGCCGCTCGGGAACATCGTCGTGGCCGGCTCCCCGGTCACCGGCTCGAAGAGGACGGAGGGATCGGACCTCGCGTACAAGCGCACTTACACGGACGGCGAGCTGTACGCGGCGGTCACCGGCTACAGCTCGCAGGCCTACGGCGCCACCCAGCTGGAGGGCATCTACTCCGACGTCCTCGACGGCACCGACGACCGGCTGAAGAACCCCCTGGACGCCGTCACCCGCAAGCAGCAGGAGCCGGGCACGGTCGTCACCACGATCGATCCGGAGGTGCAGAAGGCCGCCTACCGGGCGCTCGGGAACAAGAAGGGCGCCGCCGTCGCCGTCGACCCGGCGACCGGCCGGATCCTCGCCATGGTCTCCACCCCGTCCTACGACCCGTCGAAGATCTCCGGGACGAACGACGGCGACGTCTGGAAGGAGCTGACCACCGACGAGGACAAGCCGCTGGTGAACCGCGCGCTCCGGCAGCCGCTCCCGCCCGGCTCCACCTTCAAGCTGGTCGTCGCGGCCGCCGCCCTGGAGGACGGCCTGTACGGCTCCGTGGACACGGCGACGAAGAGTCCCGACCCGTACACGCTGCCGGGCACCCGGACCGTGCTGAGGAACGAGAACGCCTCCGCGCCCTGCGAGAACGCCACGATCCGCACCGCGCTCCGGTACTCCTGCAACAACGTCTTCGCGAAGATGGCCGTCGACCTGGGGCAGGAGAAGGTGAAGGCGATGGCGGACAGGTTCGGCTTCGACGACGCCGAGCTGGACGTCCCGGTCCGCGCCTACGCGAGCGTGTACCCCTCGAAGATGGACGGGGCGCAGACGGCGCTGACCGGCATCGGCCAGTTCGACGTGACCGCCACGCCCCTGCAGATGGCCATGGTGTCGGCCGCGATCGCGAACGACGGTCTGCTCGCCGCCCCGCACGTGGTCTCGGAGGTCGTCGACTCCGACGGCGACGCGCTGACCTCGTTCGGGGACGGGGACACCGAGCGGATCGTCTCCTCCTCGACGGCCGAGCAGCTGCGCAGCGCGATGGTGACCGTGGTGGAGGAGGGCACCGGCACCAACGCGGCCGTGGACGGCGCCGAGGTCGGCGGCAAGACCGGCACCGCGCAGCACGGCGAGAACAACAGCAAGACGCCCTACGCCTGGTTCACCTCCTACGCGAAGGACCCCTCGACCGGGAAGCGGGTCGCCGTCGCGGTGATGATCGAGGACTCGGGCGCCGCCCGCTCCGAGGTCAGCGGCAACGGCCTGGCGGCCCCGGTGGCGCGGAAGATGATGGAGGCGGCGCTGAAGTGACGTGAGACGGGGACCGATTGGCCGTCGCGCCCCGTCGCACGGTATGCAGGGGCACACCCGTGATGCGCGCACACATGCGCATCACGGGTGTGCCCCTGCTTCCGTCCCCCTTCTCCCGACCCACCGCTCCCGTCCCACGGAGGACCGCCGTGCGCCTGCCCCGTTCCCTGTCCGGCTGGACCATGGCGGTCTTCGGCGTGCTCGCCGCCGCCCTGGGGGCGGTGGGCCTGGTCGCCCCGGACGCCCTGCTCACCGTCATGGGCTTCGAGCCGGTGCCCGAGGGCGGGCGCGCGGACGGGGACCACACCCTGGTCTTCCTGACGGCCTCCTCGATGGCCGCGCTCAACATGGGCGTGTACTACGTGCTCGCCGCGCTCGCCGACTGGAAGCCGTTCTTCCGGTGGACGGTTCCCTTCCGGCTGCTCACCTGCGCCGTCTTCACCCTCGCGGTCGTCACGGGCCGCGCCCCGGCCGGCTTCGTCGGCGTGGGCCTGTGGGAGGGCCTCGGGGCGGTGGTGACGGGGGCCGCGCTGCGGTACGAGGAGCGGGTGGGCGCGCGCGGATGAACCGGTCCGCGCGGCCCGCCCCGACCGCCGGCCCCCGGCCCACATGCGGGGGCGCGGGGCGGGTACCACCCCCGTGGGACGACTGCTCACAACGGGCGCCTCGCGGTGCGGGGGGACCCGGGGACGGGGAGCATGGAGACAAGCACGGCGCGGCGGGAGGAGGGCAGTGTGACGGCCGGTTCCTTCCCGGGAACGACGGGGCGGGTCGGTGTGCCCCTGGACGGCAAGGGGCTCCTCGACGTGCTCGGGGTCGCGGCGGTCGTCGTGGACGCCCGCGGCCGGATCGTGCTGTGGAGCCCGCAGGCGGAGAACCTCTTCGGGTTCCGCGCGGACGAGGCCCTCGGCCGCTACGTGGCCCAGCTGATCGTGGGCGCGGACCACCGGGAGGAGGCGATGCGCCTCTTCGGCGAGGTGCTGCACGGCGGCACGGCCTGGGCGGGCACCTTTCCCGTACGGCACAAGGACGGCTCCGTCCGGCGGGTGGAGTTCCGCAACATGCGGCTCACCGACGACCTGGGCGACCTGTACGCGCTGGGGATCCTCGCCGACGGCGCCGCCGTCGAGCGGGTCGAGACCGAGCTCGCGCTCTCCGACCGGCTGGTGTCCCAGTCGCCGATCGGCCTCGCCGTCCTCGACACCGAACTGCGCTACGTCCTGGTGAACCCGGCCCTGGAACGGATCAACGGCGTCCCGGCCGCGGAGCACCTCGGCCGGCGGATCGGCGACATGCTCCCGCAGGTCGACGCCGTGGCCATGGAGGCGGCGCTGCGCGGGGTGCTGGCGACGGGGACGCCCGTGCTCGACCACTCGGTGGTGGGCCGGACCCCGGCGGACCCGGGGCAGGAGCACACCTGGTCCCTCTCCTTCTACCGCCTGGAGGGTGCGGACGGTCGCGTCCAGGGCGTCGCCGCCTCGGTGATCGACGTGACCGAGCGGCACCGGGCGGACGCGGACGCCGACCGGTCCCGACGGCGGCTCGCGCTCATCGCGGACGCCTCGGCGCGGGTGGGCACCACCCTGGAGGTGGAGCGGACGGCGGACGAACTGGCCTCGGTGGTGGTGCCGGAGCTCGCGGACATCGCCGCGGTCGACGTCCTCGACTCCGTCCTGGCGCTGCGCAGGCCCGGCGCGCCCGAGGAGGGGCCCGAGCTGTTCCGCGCGCTCGCGGTGAAGGCCGGGAGCCGCACGGAGGCGCTGCCCGCGGCGGACCCGCCCGGGGAGGTCGCGATGTACGGCGCGGACCGGCTGGTCACCCGGTGCGTGCACACCGGCCTGCCGGTCCTGGTGCAGCACGTGGGCCCGGGCGACCTGGCGCGGATCGCGCGGAGCCCCGAGGCCGCGGAGCTGCTGGCACGGGCCGGGGTCCACTCGTACCTGGCGGTGCCGCTGATCGCACGCGGCGAGGTGCTGGGCGCACTGGACCTCAAGCGGGACCGCAACGCGCTGCCCTTCGACGGGGACGACGTCCTGCTCGCGACGGAGCTGGCGGCCCGCGCGGCCGTCAGCATCGACAACGCGCGCTGGTACCAGAGCGTGCGGAACTCGGCGGTGACGCTCCAGCGGAGTCTGCTGCCGGGGGCGCCCCCGGCGCGGACGGGACTGGAGGTCGCCGCCCGCTACCAGCCGGCGCACGCGTCGAGCGAGGTCGGCGGCGACTGGTACGACGTGATCGCGCTGCCCGACGACAAGACGGCGCTCGTCGTCGGGGACGTCATGGGCAGCGGGATCGACGCGGCGGCGACGATGGGCCGGCTGCGGACCGCGACCTGCGCGTTCGCGGACCTCGATCTCTCCCCGGCCCAGGTCCTGCGGCACCTGGACCGGATCACGGCGGGCCTGGAGCACTACATCGCGACCTGTCTCTTCGCCGTGCACGACCCGGTGCGGCAGCGGTGCCGGATCGCGAACGCGGGCCATCTGCCGCCCGTGCGGGTCCCGGCGGACGGGCCGGCCGAGCTGGTGCGGCTCTCGACGGGGGTGCCCCTGGGCGTCGGCGGGGGGACCTTCCGGACGGCCCGGGTGCCGTTCCGGCCCGGGGACCTCCTGGTGCTCTACACGGACGGTCTGATCGAGACCCGCCACGAGGCGATCGACGAACGGCTCGACCTGCTCGTACGCCTCCTCGACGAGGACCGCGGGCCGCTGGAGGAGACCTGCGACCGGCTCCTGCGGGCGCTGCGCCGACCGGGGGCCCCGGACGACGTGGCGCTGCTGATCGCCAGGAGCACCGGATGACGGCCGGCGACCGGAGCAGGGGGCGGGAGCCCACCCACGCGCGGGCCCGGACACGGGCCGGGGGGCGCGGCACGGGGCTGCGGAGCGTCGCCGGGCAGGTCTTCGCCCTGGAGGCGCTGATCGCGCTCCTGGTGATCGCGGTGGCGGCGTTCGTGACGTTCCACCAGGAGCGGCGGGACACCGAGCGGGACGCCCGGATCCGCTCGCTCGCGGTCGCGGAGGCCTTCGCCCACGCGCCCGGCATCGACACGGCGCTGACCTCGCCCGATCCGACGGCGGAGCTGCAGAGCCGGGCGGAGGCGACCCGGCGGGCCACGGGCGTGGACTTCATCGCGGTCCTGAGCCCCTCCGGGGTGCGGTACACCGACGCGCAGCCGGGGCTGATCGGCCAGAAGGCGACCGGGGACCTCTCGCGGGCGGCGGTGGACGGCGAGTCGTACACGGAGCTGTTCCGGGGCGCCCCCAACGACGCCGTGCGGGCCGTGGTCCCGGTGGTGGACGACAAGGGCCGGATCGTCGGTCTGGTCAGCAGCGGCATCGAGGTCGAGAGCATCTCGCACTCGGTGCAGGACCGGCTGCCGCTGCTCCTCGGCGCGGCGGGCGGCGCCCTGGTGGCGGCGGTGGGCGGGGCGGCCCTGGTGAGCCGGCGGCTGCGGCGGCAGACGCACGGTCTGGGGCCGGCGGAGATGACCCGGATGAAGGAGCACCACGAGGCGGTGCTGCACGCGGTCCGGGAAGGGGTCCTGATCGTGGGCGCCGACCACCGGCTGCTGCTCGCCAACGACGAGGCGCGGCGGCTGCTCGGCCTCTCGGCGGAGGCGGAGCGGCTGCCCGTCTCGGAGCTCGGCCTCGATCCGCGGACGGTCGAGCTCCTGGAGTCGGGGCGGTCGGCGACGGACGAGGTGCACCGGGCGGGCGACCGGCTGCTCGCGGTGAGCGTGCGGCCCACGCTCTCGGAGGGCACCAAATCCGGCAGTGTGATGACGATGCGGGACACCACCGAGCTGGCGGCCGTGACCGGCCGGGCGGCGGTGGCCCGCGGCCGGCTGCAACTGCTGTACGAGGCGGGGGTGCGGATCGGGACGACGCTGGAGGTCGTCCGGACGGCGGAGGAGCTGGCGGAGGTGGCGGTGCCCCGGTTCGCGGACTTCGCGACGGTGGAGCTGCTCGAACCGGTGCTGCGCGGGGAGGAACCCCCCGCGGCCGCGTCCACGGAGATGCGGCGGACGGCGCTGAGCGGGCTGCGGCCCGACCAGCCGCTCCAGCCGGTCGGGGACACCGTCCGCTTCGACGTCCGCAGCACCCCGATGGCGAAGGCCCTGTACGCGGGGCACGCGGTGGTGGAGCCGGAGCTGGCCGCGGCGGAGGGCTGGCGGGCGCAGGACCCGGAGGGGGCGGCGCAGGCCCTGGCGTACGGGATGCACTCGCTCCTCACGGTGCCGCTGCTCGCCCGCGGGGTGGTCCTCGGGATGGCCAACTTCTGGCGGGCGGACACCCCGGAGCCGTTCGGGGAGGAGGACCTGTCGTTCGCGGAGGAGCTGGCGGCGCGGGCGGCGGTCGCGATCGACAACGCGCGCCGGTTCACGCGGGAGCACGCGATGGCCGTGACGCTCCAGCGGAGCCTGCTGCCCCGGGTGCTGCCGGATCAGAGCGCGGTGGAGGTGTCGTACCGGTACCTGCCGGCGAAGGCCGGGGTGGGCGGCGACTGGTTCGACGTGATCCCGCTGCCGGGGGCGCGGGTGGCGCTCGTGGTGGGGGACGTGGTGGGGCACGGGCTGCACGCGGCGGCGACCATGGGGCGGCTGCGGACGGCGGTGCACAACTTCTCGACCCTGGACGTGCCGCCGGACGAGCTGCTCGGCCACCTCGACGAGCTGACGGGCCGGATCGAGGACGGGGACGGCGAGGGCACGGGCGGCGAGGCGCGGCGGCGGGACGAGGGCATCACCGGCGCGACCTGTCTGTACGCGATCTACGATCCGGCGTCCGGGCTCTGCACGGTGGCGAGCGCGGGCCATCCCGGTCCGGCGCTCGTCGCTCCCGACGGGCGGGTCGAGTTCCCCGAGCTGTCGCCGGGGCTGCCGCTGGGGCTCGGCCTGGGCGACGTGCCCTTCGAGTCGACGGAGCTGCGGCTGCCGGAGGGCAGCAAGCTGGTGCTGTTCACGGACGGCCTCCTGGAGGACCACGGGCGGGACGTGGACACGGGACTGGGGCTGCTGCGGACGACGCTCGCCCAGGCGGGCCGGAGCCCGGAGCAGACCTGTGCGGACGTGCTCGCGACGCTCCTCTCGCCGACGCAGCGGGACGACATCGCGCTGCTCGTGGCGGAGACCCGGTTGCTCGACCGGGACCGGATCGCCGAGTGGGAGGTGCCCCGGGACCCGTCGGCGGTGTCGCCGGTACGGAACGCGGCGGCGGCGAAGCTGTCGGAGTGGGGGCTCGACGGGCTGGCGTTCACGGCGGAGCTGATCCTCAGCGAGCTGCTCACGAACGCGGTGCGGTACGGGGCCGATCCGGTGCGCGTACGGCTCCTCCACGACCGGACGCTGATCTGCGAGGTCTCGGACGGCAGCAGCACCTCGCCGCACCTGCGGCACGCGGCGACGACGGACGAGGGCGGGCGCGGGCTCTACCTGGTCGCCCAGTACGCGGAGCGCTGGGGCACGCGGTACGCCCGGCGCGGCAAGACGATCTGGGCGGAACTGCGCGTGGGCGCGGACGGCTCCGAACCGGTCGCGATGGCCGTACCGGACCTGGACGCCCTGGAGGACCTGGCCTGGTGAACGACCGGTCGCGGCGCGGCGCCAGGGCAGCCGGTATGCCGCATGCCGGACGACGGGGCGCAGCCCTTCTTCGGGATCTTTCCCGACCGGTCTGCGAAGATCGGGGAAGCACCGCCCCCGCGCCTCCCGACCGGAGCCCTCCCGATGACCGCCCCCCGCCCCGCCGCCCGCGGCACCGCCGTCGGGGACGCCCATCCGTCCCTGCGGGAAAGGGTGTACGGGGAGCTGCGCGAGCGGATCGTCGAGGGCGACCACCCGGCGGGGCTGCGGCTCGTCGAGCGGGAGATCGCCGACGAGCTGCGGGTCTCCCGGGTGCCGGTGCGCGAGGCGATGCAGCGCCTGGAGTCGGAGGGCCTCCTCTCCGTGCAGCCGCGCCGGGGCTCGGTGGTGGCCGGGTTCGGCCCGCGGGACGCCGAGCACCTACCTCTTCGACGTACGGGAGAACCTGGAGGGCCTGGCCGCGCGGCTCGCCGCCCGGCACGCGACCCCCGCCCGGCTGCGGGACCTGGAGCGGCTCCTGGCGCGGGCGCGGAGGCCCTGGCCCGCGCCCACGTCGCCGACACCCGCGCCGCGGCGCAGCACCTCTTCGCGGTCCTGCCGGACGCCACGGCCCCGGCCTGACCGGCGGGCGTCCCCCGGGGCGCGGGGGTGCCGGACACGCGTGCGCACGACTACCGGGCGGGCGGCCTCGCGAGCAGGGTCCGGCCGCGCTCGACGAGCAGCATGAGCGCGTCGACGTGCTCGGGCGCGGGCTCGCTCAGCGGCGGCCGCACCTCGCCCACGTCCGGGCCGCTCCTGCGCACGGCCGCCTTGACGAGCGAGACGGCGTATCCCCGGCCCAGCTCGCGGAGTCCGACGAGGGGCCGGTAGAAGCCGTCGACGAGCAGGTTCACGGTGGCGTCGTCGCCGGAGGCGAGGGCCCGGTGGTGGGCGAGGGCGAGGTCG
Organism: Streptomyces sp. NPDC107498; assembly: GCF_055582805.1. Classification (NCBI taxonomy): domain Bacteria; kingdom Bacillati; phylum Actinomycetota; class Actinomycetes; order Kitasatosporales; family Streptomycetaceae; genus Streptomyces; species Streptomyces sp. NPDC107498. The sequence goes on from NZ_JBVJPE010000018.1 coordinate 99,163, forward strand.
GGGGCGAAGCAGAAGACGGCGGAGGAGTAGCGGGTGACGCCGATGCCCCGGTAGGCCGCGCCGGTGAGTTCGGCGGTCGGCAGACCGTTGAAGCAGAGCAGGTCGAGCCCCTCGGCGCGGACGGCGCTGACGATCCGCTGCATGAGGCCGAGGTCGCCGAGGCCGTCCTTGAGGCCGATGACGCCGTCGGTGCGGGCGAGGGCGACGGCGGTGTCGGGGGTGAGGACCGCGTTGTCCCGCTGGTAGACGATGACGTCGAGCGAGGTGGCGGCGGCGAGTTCGGCGTAGTGGCGGAGCAGTCCGGCCTGGTCGGGGACGACGAGGTAGGGGGGCAGGGCGAGGAGCCCGTCGGCACCGGCCCCCTCGGCGAGGCGCGCGTAGTGGACGGCGAGCGCGGTGCCGTAGCCGGTGCCGGCGACGACGGGGACGCGGCCGGCGACCTCCTCGACGGCGGCGGCGACGCAGTCCCGGAACTCCTCGGGGACGAGGGCGTGGAACTCGCCGGTGCCGCAGCAGGCGAACACGGCCGCGGCGCCGGCGTCGACGCCGGCGCGGACGTGGGTGCGGAAGGCGGCGAGGTCGACGGAACCGTCGGGCGCGAAGGCGGTGACGGGGAAGAACAGCGGGCCGTCGAGGCGGCCGGCGAGCGGGGCGGTGGTCACGGGTGCTCCCAGGGAAGTCCGTCGTGCACGGTCGTGACTTCCATACATACGCATGAACACCGGCTGACGCACGCCGGAGCGTCGCCGATCGGCCTGTCAAGGCGATTGTGCAGCCCGGTCAAGGATCTTGACGCCCCGTCGGACGCCTCCCTAGCGTCTCCACGGTTGTGAATGCCGCTCATCTGCATGCCGCTCGACGGAGGAGACCGCACCATGACCGCACCCCGCACCGTCCTGCTCACCGGCGCCGCCGGGGGCGTCGGCACGCTGATGCGGGAGCTGCTGCCCCCGTACGGTTACGAGCTGCGCCTCCTGGACGTCGCCCCCGTGCCGGGGGCGCCGGAGGCGGTCGTCGCCGACCTCGCGGACCGCGCGGCGCTGCGCGAGGCGGTCCGGGGCGTCGACGCGATCGTGCACCTGGCGGGCATCTCCCTGGAGGCCGACTTCGAGAAGATCGTGGCCGCCAACATCGTCGGCACCCACCACCTCTACGAGGCCGCCCGCGAGGAGGGCGTCCGGCGCGTGGTCTTCGCCTCCAGCAACCACGCCGTCGGCTTCACCCGGCGCCCGCGCGGGGGCGAGCCGCCGCTCCCGGTCGACACCCCGCACCGGCCCGACACCTTCTACGGCCTCTCCAAGTGCTTCGGCGAGGACCTGGCCCAGCTCTACTGGGACCTGCACGGGATCGAGACCGTCTCCCTGCGCATCGGCTCCTGCCTCCCGGAGCCCACCTCGGTGCGGATGCTCTCGCTGTGGCTCAGCCCCGCCGACTGCGCCCGCCTCCTGCACGCGGCGCTCACCGCCGAGGACGTGGCCCACACGGTCGCGTACGGCTCCTCCGCCAACACGCGCGCGTGGTGGGACCTCTCCACGGCCCGGGCGCTCGGCTACGCGCCGGAGGACGACTCGGAGGTCCACGCCGAGAAGGTCGTCGCCGAGCAGGGCCTCCCGGCCGAGGGCGGCCCCGACGACCTCTACGTGGGCGGCCACTTCTGCGTGGACCCGCCCCGCTGGCCGCACTGACCGGGGGCACGCGGGACCCGGTCGCGCCGACCAGGGGATGCACGGGACCCGACCAGGGGATACACGGGCCCCGGCCGGACTGATACGGGGGAGCCGGCCGGGACCCGGGCCTCGGTGCGCCGACGCACCTGACCAGCTCACCGTAGGCCCGGTCGAAGATCATCGCGAGCCGCGGAACGCGGCACCTGTCCGGATTGCGCGGTGGGTCGACGCACCGGGGGCACACGCACGCGCGGACGTGCCCCTTCCCCGCTCAGCGGCCCGCGCGGAGCGTCCGGGACGGCGACTCCCCGAACCTCTCCCGGTAGCGGGCCGCGAACCGGCCCTGATGGGCGAAGCCCCAGCGCCAGGCCACCTCGCTCACGCTCACCTCGTCCGGCGCGGCCGCCCGCAGCTCCTCGCGGACCCGGTCGAGCCGGACCTCCCGCACGTACGCCATCGGGGACATCCCCACGTACTCCCGGAAGGACTCCTGAAGACGCCGCACGCTGACGCGGGCCAGGGCGGCGAGTTCGGTGGTGGTGAAGGGGTGCTCGGGGCGCTCCCGCACCGCGTCCATGGCGCGCTTGACCGGGGCCGGCCGCCGCGCCTCCCCCGGACGGGCGAGCGACTCCCGCCACGGATGCTCGGCGGCCAGCAGCAGGCCGTTCAGCAGCGCCTCCTGCAGGGGCCCGGCGACCAGCTCGTGCGTGACGAGGCCCTCCCCGGCGAGCGCCTCGGCGGCGACCTGACGGGCGAAGCGCACCCAGCTCAGGCCGGGGCCGCGCGTGATGTCCAGGCGGGGCGCGAAGACGAGCGGGCCGCGCGGCGGCCGGCCCGTCAGCCGTTCGAGGCGGTCGCGCAGTTCGGCCGCGCCGACCTTCACGGACAGGGCCCGGCAGTCCCCGCTCCAGCGGTCGAGGAAGGTGTCCCCGGCCGGGTCGAGGAGCAGCGCCTCGGCGGGCGTCGCGACGATCCGGGAGCCGCCCTGGCGCATCTCCATCGTCCCGCTCAGCGGCGCGTTGAGGTGGTACGCGCCGAGCTCGCCGAAGCTCATCCGCACGTCGGCGCCGCAGCTGAGGTCGCCGATGACCAGCGGTCCGAGCGACACGGTGTCGAACCGGGCCGCGAAGGGGCGCCGCTCCCCGTCGACGACGGCCATGCGGTTCGCGTAGTAGCGCGCGTCGAGCTCCTCGCGCGCCTCGTCCACGTCCCGCGTGCGGAACGAGTTCCCGCCCGTCACCCCCACGCCGCCCGCGACCCCCACAGCTCCCATGAACCGAAAGAATATTCGCATGACGGATCTGACCGGGAACGGCAGGATGCCCGGCATGCCACGACCCCATGGATTCTCCTACGAGCGGCGCCGCGACGGCTCCGTCGTCCTCACCCACCAGGGCCGCGCCGCGGGCGTGCTGCGCGGCGGCCGGGCCGAGAAGTTCCTCGCGGAGGTGGAGACGGGCGACGCCCAGCTGGTGATGGCCCGCTGGACGGGCTCGTACCGCTTCGGCAACGAACGGCAGGCCAGGAGTCACCCGCGTCACCGGGGTGGCCGAACCGGTGGCCGGTAAGGGAACGGCAAAGGGGGCCGGATCGTTACCCCTGGCATGACCGCTATGACCCCCGGCTCGAACATTCCTCTCACCGCCGCGCGCGTGGCGGTGGACGTGGCCGCCCCCGTGCGGCTCGACGTCTCGGGCCTGCTGCTCGGCGCCGACGGCAAGGTGCGCTCGGACGACGACTTCATCTTCTACAACCAGCCGACCGGGCCCGGTGTCACCTACCGCTCCGGCGGCGGGGCCGCGCCCGACGCGATCCTGGTGGACACCGGCGCCCTCCCGGCCGGCATCGAGAGGATCGTCGTCACGGCCAGCCCGGACGCCGCGGGCCAGACCTTCCAGGGCATCGAGCCGACCGCCACCCTCCGGAACGCGGACGACGGCGCCGTGATCGCCACGTTCACGCCGCCGCGGCTGGCCACGGAGACGGCGCTGGTGGTCGTCGAGATCTACCTGCGCAACGGCGCCTGGAAGGCCCGCGCGGTGGGCCAGGGGTACGCGAACGGGCTGGCCGGCATCGCGACCGACTTCGGCGTCTCGGTGGACGACGAGCCCGCCGCCGCACCGGCCCCCGCGGCTCCCGTGACCCCGGCGCCCGCCGCCCCGGCCCCGCCGGTGCCGCCCGCGCCGCCCGCCGCCCCGGTGGACCCGCGCGTCGCGGCCCCGGTCCCGCCGGCCCCGGCCGCTCCCCCGGCCGCCGCCCCCGTCCCCACCGGCAAGATCAACCTCGACAAGGGCCGGGTCAGCCTCCAGAAGAACCAGACGGTGTCCCTGGTCAAGGGCGGTCGCCCGCTGCTCTCCCAGGTCAAGATGGGCCTCGGCTGGGAGCCCGCCTACCGGGGCAAGGACATCGACCTGGACGCCTCCGTCATCGCGTACGGCCCGCAGCGCAACCACCTGGACAGCTGCTACTTCGGCAAGCTGTCCATCCTGAACGGCTCGGTCAAGCACTCCGGCGACAACCTCACCGGCGAGGGCGCGGGCGACGACGAGGTGATCGTCGTCGACCTCGGCCGCCTCCCGGCCGACGCCACCGGCCTGGTCTTCACGGTCAACTCCTTCTCGGGCCAGAAGTTCACCGAGGTCGCCAAGGCCTACTGCCGGCTCATCGACGGGGCGACGGGCGAGGAGCTGGTCCGCTTCGACCTGACCACCGCCGAGCCGCAGACCGGCGTGATGATGGCCAAGCTGATCAAGCAGTTCTCCGGCGAGTGGGAGATGACGGCGATGGGCGAGTTCGTGAAGTCGCGGACCGTCCGGGGCATGGTGAAGCCGGCCGCCCAGGCGCTCTGAGCGGCCGGACGCCCCTCAGAACAGCGCGCTGTAGGCGTTGAGGGCGGGCTGGCCGCCGAGGTGGGCGTAGAGCACGGTCGAGTCCCGGCCGATCTCGCCCCGGTCCACCAGGTCGACCAGACCCGCCATCGACTTCCCCTCGTAGACGGGGTCGGTGACCATGCCCTCGGTGCGGGCGGCCAGCCGCATCGCGTCGAGCGTGGCCTCGTCCGGGACCCCGTACACCCCGGCGTGGTAGCGCTCGTCGAGCTCGACGTCGGCCGCCGTCACCTCGCGCTCGACGCCGATGAGGGCGGCGGTGTTCCGGGCGATCCGGGTGATCTGCTCGTGCGTCGGGACGGGCTTCGCGGAGGCGTCGACGCCGATGATCCGCCGGGCCGGGCCGCCCTCCTCGGCGAGCGCGGCGAAGCCCGCGACCATGCCGGCCTGGGTGGAGCCGGTCACCGAGCAGACGACGACCGTGTCGAAGAAGACGCCGAGCCCGCGCTCCTGCTCGGCCACCTCGTAGGCCCAGTTCGCGAAGCCGAGGCCGCCGAGCCGGTGGTCGGAGGCGCCCGCCGGGATCGCGTACGGCTTGCCGCCGCGCTCCTCGACCTCGCGCAGGGCCTGCTCCCAGCTCTCCTTGAAGCCGATGCCGAAACCGGCCTTCACCAGGCGCACGTCGGCGCCCGCGAGACGGCTGATCAGGATGTTCCCGACCTTGTCGTAGACGGAGTCGGGCCAGTCGACCCAGCTCTCCTGGACGAGGACGCACGCGAGTCCGGCGCGGGCGGCGACGGCGGCGACCTGGCGGGTGTGGTTGGACTGGACCCCGCCGATGGAGACGAGGGTGTCGCAGCCCTGGGCGAGCGCGTCGGCGACCAGGTACTCCAGCTTGCGGGTCTTGTTCCCGCCGTACGCCACCCCGGAGTTGCAGTCCTCGCGCTTGGCCCAGAGGGCGGCGCCGCCGAGGTGGTGCGTCAGCCGTTCGAGGGGGTGGACCGGGGAGGGCCCGAAGAGGAGCGGGTAGCGGTCGAAGTCGTTGATCGGCAAAGCGGCTCCCGGTGGATGCGGCGACGGTCGACGGTCCTGGACGTGCTGCGGAACGGCGCCGCGCGACCAGCGCCGCGAACGGCTGCGGAACGCCGCTGCGCGACCGGCGTTGCGGAACAGTGCTACGGAACGGGCGGCGGGCTCCCCTGGACCGGCGCTCCGGCGGGCGGGGGCGCCGGGATGCCGGTCACCTCGGCCACCTCGATGGCGTCGTCCGCGAGCTGTTCGAGCGCGGCCCAGATCTCCGTGGTGACCCGCACGGCCTCCTCCGCGTCCCCCGCCGCGCACGCCTCGATGAGCCGGGCGTGCAGTTCGGCCGATCCGCAGCTCCCGGAGTCGCCGAAGAGGCGCCGCTCGACGCGGCGGATCAGGGGGGTGTAGCGCGCGATCGTGGCGGCGGCGGCGTGGTTGCCGCTGGCGACGACGAGGACCTGGTGGAGCTCGTCGTCGGCGTTCAGGGCGGCCTCCACGTCGGAGGCCCGGACGGCCGCCGCGAAGCGCTCGTTGGCCTCGCGCATGGTCCGGATGCCCTCGGGGCCGAGCAGCGGCACGCCGGTCCTGGCGGCGAGCTCGTGCATCACCCGCACCACCGAGGCGGCGTCCCGGACGACCCGGCTGACCGGCCGGGTGACCCGGGTGTAGCTCTGCGGCTTGGACTCGACGAGCCCCTCGTCGCCGAGCCGGGCCAGGGCCTCGCGCACGGGTGCGCGCGAGAGCCCGAGCCGTTCGGCGAGATCGGCGTCCTTCAGCGAGGCGCCGGGCGCGAGGTCGCCGCGGACGATGGCCTCGCGCAGCGCCTCGTACGCCCGGTCACGCAGCAGGGTCCGGCCCACGGGCCGCAGTGCGTCCATGGGCTGCCATGTTAGATGTCAGTCCCCGGGGCTGACCAGAGATCAGTTTAGGCCTCAACGACGGGGCTGGCGGCGCCAGGGACCGGTGATCGCGACCATGATGCCCGGGGTCTGGATGTTGGCGAACAGCGTGTCGCCGTCGGGCGAGAAGACGACGCCGGTGAACTCGCTGTCGTTGAGGTCGTTGCGGGCGATGGGGTAGGTGCGGCCCGAGTCGGTCGCGCCGAAGAGGTGCTGGACGCCCTCGCCGTCCTCGGCGATGACGAGCCCGCCGTACGGGGAGACGGTGATGTTGTCGGGGCCGTCGAAGGCGCCGTCCTCGTCCGGGGCCGCGTTCACGCCGAGGAGGACCTTGAGGGTGAGGGTGCGGCGCTTCGGGTCGTAGAACCAGACCTGACCGTCGTGCGCGGCGCCGGGGCTCTCCTCGCGCGCGTAGGAGGAGACGACGTAGGCGCCGCCGTCGGCCCACCACATGCCCTCCAGCTTGCGGGCGCGGGTGACCTGGCCGTCCGTGAACTGCTTGCGGACGGAGGTGGTGCGGGCGTCGCGGTCGGGGACGTCGACCCAGTCGACGCCGTAGACGGTGCCGATCCGGGTGGCGCGGGACAGGTCGTCCACGAAGCGGCCGGAGGAGTCGATGCACTTGAAGGCCTGGAGCACGCCGGCGTCGTCGGCGAGGGTGCGGAGCTTCCCGCGGCCGTGCTCGAAGCCGTGCGGCGGGACCCAGCGGAAGAGCAGCCCGTTGGGGCCGGAGGCGTCCTCGGTCAGGTAGGCGTGGCCGCGCTTGGGGTCGACGACGACGGCCTCGTGGGCGTAGCGGCCGAAGGCCTTGATCGGCTTCGGGGCGCGGTTGGCGCGGCGGTCGTGCGGGTCGACCTCGAAGATGTAGCCGTGGTCCTTGGTCATGCCGTTCTTGCCGGCCAGGTCCTCGGTCTCCTCGCCGGTCAGCCAGGTGCCCCAGGCGGTGCGGCCGCCCGCGCAGTTGGTGGAGGTGCCGGCGACGCCGACCCACTCGGCGACGGTGCCGTCGCGGTGCACCTCGACGACCGTGCAGCCGCCGGCCGCGGCCGGGTCGTAGACGAGCCCCTCGGTGAGCGGGACGGGGTGCTCCCACGTGGCGCGGGGGCCCTTGAGCTCGTGGTTGTTGACGAGGTACGTGGTGCCGCGCGGGCCGGCGAAGGCGGCGGTGCCGTCGTGGTTGGAGGGCGTGAACTCGCCGGACTCCAGGCGCGTCACGCCGCTGTGGGTGACGACGCGGTACGAGAAGCCCTCGGGCAGGGCGAGCATCCCGTCGGGGTCGGCGACCAGCGGGCCGTACCCGAGCGTCCGCCCGTGACCGTGGCCCGCGCCGTACGCCTCCGGCTCGTCGGAGGCGAGCGCCTCGGGGGCGGTGGCGAGGGCGCTGACGGTTCCGGTGAGGGCGAGGCCCGCGCCGGCTGCGGCGGACTGCTTGGTGAACTCTCTGCGGTTGAGCGGCATGGTGGTGGGGTCTCCCTGTGGTGGCCGGATCTCGCGGGCCACCCTCCCGCGCCCCCGCGAACGCCGCCTGAACACCACGGGAACACCACCGGGCACCCGCCGGCCCGGGCCCCGGACACACCGCCCGGGGCGGCCCTCCCGGAGGGGTCGCCCCACCAGGAGGGACGCCCCGACAGGAGGATGCCCCGCCAGGAGGACCGACCGGCCGAGAGGACCGACCGGCCGAGAGGACCGCCCCGCCAAGGGACCGCCCCGCCAGAGGGCCGTCCCCGCGGGGCGCCGCCCCGGGCCGTCTCGCCGGGGCGCGTCACTCCCGGATGTCGCCCCGGGCGGGCCCGCCCGTCCCGTGGCCCCGGGTCAGGAGCCCGAGCGGGAGCGGGCCTTGAAGGCGGCCTTGCGGGCCTCCTTCGCCACCGTCTTGTCACGGTGCAGGCGGCCCATCGCCTCCAGGACCTCCGCCGTGGCCGGGTGCTCCACCCGCCAGGCCGCCTCGAAGAAGCCGCCGTGACGGCCGGTCAGTCCCTCGATGAGCTCCTGGAGCTCCTGGAGGTCGCCCTCCGAGGAGAGCTGGGCCGCGATCGTGTCGATCGCCAACCAGAAGATCATCGACTCCGGCGGCGCGGGCACGTCCGTCGCGCCGTGCTCGGCGAGCCAGACCCGGGCGAGGCCGCCGAGCTCCGCGTCGTCCAGGACCTCCCGGACGGCGGGCTCCGCCTCGGCGCCCACGAGGGAGAGCGTCTGCTGGCAGTGGAGGCGGCGGAGCGGGGAACCCGCGTCGGAGCCCCGGGCCGCGTGCAGCAGCTCGCGGGCGGCGCCGAGCGCGTCGCGGCCGGCCAGCCACGCGGCGGTCTCCTCGCGGGCCGCGGCCTCCGGGTAGCCGGCGATCCCGTCGAGGAGCGCGTCGGCGCCCTTTTCCGTCAGGTCGCCGACCGCGGGCGCGTCCACACCGGCCTCCAGCATCCGGGCCCGGACGCCGTAGAGCCCGAGCGGGGTGAGCCGGACCATGCCGTAGCGGGTGACGTCCTCGTCGTCGACGGGCGGCGCGGGCTCCTCGCCCTCCTCGACCATGAGGGCCTCGTCGACGGGCTGGTACTCGACGAGTCCGATCGGTTCGAGCAGCCGGAACTGCTCGTCGAGCCGCATCATCGCGTCCGAGACCTGCTCCAGGACGTCGTCGGTGGGCTCGCCCATGTCGTCGGGGACGACCATCGACGCGGCGAGCGCGGGCAGCGGCACGGGGCCTTCGCCGGCACCGCCCTCGCTGACGGTCAGCAGGTAGAGGTTGCCGAGGACGCCCTCCAGGAACTCGGCCTCGGCCTCGGGGTCCCAGTCGAGCGCCTCGACGTCGATCCGGCCGTCCTCGCCGAGGATCGCGTCCAGGTCGTCGAGGACGGGCGCCACGGCGTCGGCGAAGACGGCGTCGAAGCCGTCCAGCCAGAGTCCGAGGACGTCCTGGGGCGAACCGCCCGTGACCAGCGCGAGGTTCTCGCCGGGACCGGCCCGCCCGGGGAGGTCGGCGGCCCCGCCCTCCTCGTCCCCCTCGGCGTCCTCGCCGTCCTCGACGGCGACGAGACCGGTGTCGACGGCGAGCCGCCAGGCGTCGCCGGCCCAGGTCTCCCCGTCCTCGTCGTCGGCGAGGCCCAGGACCTCGGCGGCCTCGGGGAGCTGCTCGTCGACGAGTTCGCCGCCGGCGTCGACCCGGGTCCCGGGTCCGGCCCAGCGGGCGAGCCGTACCGCCTGGGCGAGGAGGGGGGCGGCCAGGGCGTCCCGCGCCAGCTCCGCGTCCGCAGGCAGCCGAACGGGGGGAAGGGTGGGGTGCTCCGCTGACATCTGGGGGGTCTCCTCGACACGTGCGTGGGTGAAGGTGAAAGGGACTCGACGAGCGTCCTCAGGGTAGACGCATCCGGGACCCCGTCCGCCGGTTCACGGATCCGTCAGCCTTCGTACATCCGTCGACCCTTGACAAGTACGGGGCTCCCGCAAGAGATTGACGCGCGTAGATCCATCTGCCGATCCTCCAAGCACCCTCGGAGCCTCTGATGTCTTCGTCCATACCGAGATTCGCCGCGGTCTCCGCCGTCGTCGCCTCCGCCCTCGCCGCCGGTCTGCTCGCGGGTCCGTCGAGCGCCGCCGCGGAGGTCACCACCGCGGAGGCCGCCGCCGCGGACGGCACCGCCGCCGGCGTCCGCATCCACGACATCCAGGGCACGACGCGCGTCTCCCCCCTCGTCGGCAAGCAGGTCACCGGCGTCACGGGCATCGTCACCGGCGTCCGCACCTACGGCTCGCGTGGATTCTGGATCCAGGACCCGGAGGCCGACGCGAACCCGGCCACCAGCGAGGGCGTCTTCGTCTTCACGAGCTCCGTCCCGACCGTCGCCGTCGGCGACGCGGTCAGCCTGAACGGCACGGTCACCGAGTACGTCCCCGGCGGCCTGAACTCGGGCAACCAGTCGCTGACCCAGATCTCGAAGCCGGTCGTCACGGTCGTCTCCCGGGGCAACCCGGTCCCGGCCCCGGTGACGATCTCGGCCTGGTCGGTCCCGGACGCGTACGCCCCCGAGGGCGACCCGGCTGCGGGCGGCTCGATCAACGGCCTGACCCTGGACCCCGAGACGTACGCCCTGGACTACTACGAGTCCCTGGAGGGCACCAACGTCCGGATCGGCTCCTCGCGGATCGTCGGCGCCACCGACGCGTACGCGGAGCTCTGGGTGACGGTGAAGCCCTGGGAGAACCGCGATCTGCGCGGCGGTACGGTCTATGGCTCGTACGAGTCCCAGAACACCGGCCGGCTCCAGGTCCAGTCGCTGACCCCGCTGGCCCAGCAGCCCTTCCCCAAGGCGAACGTGGGCGACCGGCTGACCGGCACCACCGAGGGCCCGCTCGACTTCAACCAGTTCGGCGGCTACACGCTGACCGCCCGCACCCTCGGCACGGTCGTCGACGAGGGCTTGGAGCGCGAGACCACGGACAAGCAGCACAAGAACGAGCTGGCCGTGGCGACGTACAACGTCGAGAACCTCGACCCGAGCGACCCGCAGGAGAAGTTCGACGCGCTCGCGAAGGCGGTCGTCGAGAACCTCGCCTCGCCCGACATCGTCGCCCTGGAGGAGATCCAGGACAACAACGGCGCCAAGAACGACGGTACGGTCGCCGCCGACGTGACGGTGAAGAAGTTCACCGACGCGATCGTGGCGGCCGGCGGCCCTGCGTACGAGTGGCGCTCGATCGACCCGGAGAACGGCAAGGACGGCGGTGAGCCCGGCGGCAACATCCGCCAGGTCTTCCTCTTCAACCCCGAGCGGGTCTCCTTCACGGACCGCGCGGGCGGCGACGCGACCACCGCCACCGCCGTCACGGGCACCAAGGGCCGCGCCGCGCTGACCCTCTCCCCCGGCCGCGTCGACCCGGCGAACGCCGCCTGGGAGGCCAGCCGCAAGCCGCTCGCGGGCGAGTTCGTCTTCCGCGGCCGTACGGTCTTCGTGATCGCCAACCACTTCGGCTCGAAGGGCGGCGACGAGTCCATCGTCTCGCACCACCAGCCGCCGAACCGTTCCTCCGACGCGAAGCGACTGCTCCAGGCGCAGGCCGTCAACGCCTTCGTGAAGGACATCGTCGCGGTCGACAAGCAGGCCGACGTGCTCGTGGTCGGCGATATCAACGACTTCGAGTTCTCCGGGACGGCGCGGGCGCTGACCGACGGCGGCGTGCTGTACCCGGCCGTGAAGTCGCTGCCCGTCAGCGAGCGCTACTCGTACGTCTACCAGGGCAACAGCCAGGTCCTCGACCAGATCCTGACCAGCCCCGGCGTGCACCACTTCGAGTACGACAGCGTGCACATCAACGCCGAGTTCGCCGACCAGGACAGCGACCACGACCCGCAGGTCCTGCGCTTCCGCCCCTGACGGCCCGGCCCGTCACACGCCCGCGCTCAGACTGAGCGCGGGCGTGTACCGCCGCACCCGGCCGCCCACGAGCCGCGGGTCGTGCTGCACCCGCTTCCAGGCCTCGCTCAGCGGGGCGTCGTTCGCCGACCAGTCCGCGTGGGCCTGCGCGCTCTCCCACTCGGCGTAGTTCAGGACCCGGCCGCCGTCGACGGACAGATGGAACTGGCCGCTGATCCCGCCGGCCCCCGGCCGCGTCGCCGCGTCCTCGTCCAGGGCGGCGAACACACCGTCCACCCACTCCTCCCGGTGCCCCGCGCCGGTGGTGTCGAAGTCGGCCTCGACGACCACGACGACGCCGGGCGGCTCCCCCGTGCTCGTCGCGCGACGGACGGTGGAGCGGTGGATCGGCCCGTAACGGCGGAGCTCCACCCGCTCGATGCCGGGCACGGCGGCGTCGATCTCGGCGTTCCGGTCGTCGCGGTAGGTGCGCACGAAGTCGTCGTAGGCCTGTTGCTCGGTCCACTGCGAGTAGTGCAGCAGCGTGTCCTCGTCGATGCCGACGGCGACGCTGTACGAGAGCAGACCCAGGTCCGGCCACTCACGGCTCTCCCAGGCCGTCCGGATGGCCTCGACGGCGGCGCGCCGGCGCTCGGGAGTGCCGACCCTCCAGGTGCTGACGAGGACGGCGCCGACGCCGGGGCGGTGGAGGTCGGGGCGGGCATCGGGGTGCGCGACGGCGTTCATGGAATGTCTCCTCCTGCTCGATTCGGACGACTCGACCCTCCTCCCTCAACCCTGCTTGAGGTCAAGGGAGTCCATGGAAGACTTCCGGCCGTGGTCCTTCGCCCCGCCACCCGTGCCGAACTGCCCGCCGTCCTCGCCCTGCTCGCCGACGAGGACCGGGTCGTGGACCCCGCCTCGGTCGTCGTCACCGACGCGTACGAGCGGGCCTTCGCGGACATCCGGGACGATCCGCGCAATGAGACGCTGGTCCTGGTGGACGGCGACCTCGTCCTGGGCTGCCTCCAGGCCACGTACGTCCCGGTGCTCGGCAAGGGCGGCGCCGAGCGGGCCCTGATCGAGGCGGTCCGGATCCGGGCCGACCGGCGCGGCGGCGGGCTCGGCCGGGAGCTGATGGAGCGGGCCGTGGCGCGGGCGGAGGAGCGCGGCTGCGCGCTCGTCCAGCTGACCAGCGACGAGCGGCGGACGGACGCCCACCGCTTCTACGCCTCGCTGGGCTTCGCCCGCAGCCACGACGGCTTCAGGCGCACGCTCTGACGGCGGTCTCAGCCCAGGAGGTGCCCGCCGCCGTCCACGAGGAGGATCTCGCCGGTGACGTACGAGGCGTGGGCCAGGTCGAAGACGGCGCCGGCGATGTCCTCGGGGCGGCCGACCCGGCGCAGCGGGACGACCCCGGCCACGTGCTCCTTGGCGGCGTCGGCGCCCTCGACGCCGTCGAACCAGGGGGTGTCGACGAAGCCGGGCGCGACCGCGTTGACGCGGATCTCGGGGCCGAGGGTCTTGGCGAGGAGCTTCGTCATGTGGTTGACGGCGGCCTTGGAGACGGCGTACGGGATGGAGCTGCCGCCGGGCCGGACGCCGGCCTGGGAGGAGACGGTGACGACGTTGCCGCGGGTCTTCCGCAGGTGCGGGACGGCGGCGGTGACGGTCTGCCAGACGCCGATGACGTTGACGTCGTAGAGGTGGCGCCAGACCTCGGGCGAGGCGGCCTCGAGGTCGTCGTGCGGGATGAACCGGGTGGTGCCCGCGCAGTTGACGAGGAGGTCGAGGCGGCCGTACTCCTCCACCGCGGCCTCGACGAGGGCCGTGGCCTGGGCCTCGTCGGAGACGTCGGCCCGGACGTAGACCGCGTCCGGCAGTTCGGCGGCGAGGGCCCCGCCCGCTTCGGCCGACCGTGCGGAGTTGACGACGACCCGGAAGCCGGCGTCGGCGAGCCGTCGGGCGACGGCGGCTCCGATGCCCGAGGACGAACCGGTGACGAGTGCGACGCGCCGGTCAGCGGCCGTGCTGTGTGCGCTCATGCTGTGCTGTTCTCCATGTCCCCCTGTCGCGCCCGGCCGATCATGCCAGACGGCCATCGTTCACGGAAACTGAATCCTCGAACCAAGCAGATCTAAGTGGACCTTCACGGTCGCCCGCGCACAGACTGCACGGATGAACACGGAACGTCCCTTCGGGCGCGCCCTCTGCGCGATGATCACCCCGTTCACCCCCACCGGTGCGCTCGACCTCGACGCAGCGGGGGAACTCGCCGTCCGGCTCCTCGCGGAGGGCTGCGACGGCCTGGTCCTCAACGGCACGACGGGCGAGTCCCCGACCACCACCGACGCCGAGAAGGCCGCGCTCGTCCGCGCCGTCCGCGAGGCGGTCGGCGCCGGCCCGTCGGTCCTGACGGGGGTGGGCACCGCCGACACCCGCCACACCCTGGAACTGGCCCGGCAGGCCGAGGAGGCGGGGGCGGACGGGCTGCTCGTCGTCACCCCGTACTACAGCCGCCCCCCGCAGTCGGCCGTCGAGGCGCACTTCCTGAAGGTCGCGGACGCGACCGGGCTGCCGGTGATGGTCTACGACATCCCCGGCCGCACCGGCACCCGGGTCGAGCCCGCGACGATGCGGCGAATCGCCCGGCATCCGCGGATCGTGGCGGTGAAGGACTGCTCGTACGACCTGCTGGGCTCGGCCCGGTCGATCGCGGAGACGGGGCTCGCGTACTACTCGGGCTGCGAGGAGCTGAACCTGCCGCTGTACGCGGTGGGCGGCGCCGGCTACGTCAGTACGGTGGCGAACGTGGCGCCGCGCCGGATGCGCGCGGTCCTGGACGCCTTCGACGCGGGTGACACCGCGGGCGCGGCCCGGCTCAACGCCGAGACCCTGCCGCTGGCCGAGCTGATGATGGCCTCGGGCCTGCCGGGCACGGTGACCGTGAAGGCGCTCCTCGGCGGCCCGGTGCGCGAACCGCTGCAGCCCGCCGACCGGGAGACGGTCGACGGGCTGCGCGCGGCGCACGGGGCGCTGGTCCGGGCGGAGTCGCCGGTGTAGCCGGTGACTCCGCCCGGACCGGTGCCTCAGTTGTGGCTGTGCAGGATGTCGTTCAGTCCGCCCCAGACCGCGTTGTTCGGGCGGGCCTCGACGGCACCGGTGACCGAGTTGCGGCGGAAGAGGATGTGGGAGGCGCCGGAGAGCTCGCGGGCCTTCACGACCTGGCCGTCGGGCATGGTGACCCGGGTGCCGGCGGTGACGTACAGACCGGCCTCGACGACGCACTCGTCGCCCAGCGCGATGCCGACGCCCGCCTCGGCGCCGACGAGGCAGCGCTCGCCGATCGAGATGACGACGTTGCCGCCGCCGGAGAGGGTGCCCATGGTGGAGGCGCCGCCGCCGATGTCGGAGCCGTTGCCGACGACGACACCGGCGGAGATGCGGCCCTCGACCATGGAGGTGCCGAGGGTGCCGGCGTTGAAGTTGACGAAGCCCTCGTGCATGACGGTGGTGCCGGCGGCGAGGTGGGCGCCGAGGCGGACGCGGTCGGCATCGGCGACGCGGACGCCGGCGGGCACGACGTAGTCGGTCATGCGCGGGAACTTGTCGATCGAGGTGACCGAAAGGTGCAGGCCCTCGGCGCGGGCGTTGAGCCGCACCTTCTCGATGTCGTCGACGGCGACCGGGCCGAGCGAGGTCCAGGCGACGTTGGCGAGCAGGCCGAAGAGGCCGTCCAGGCTCTGGCCGTGCGGCTTGACCAGGCGGTGGCTGAGCAGGTGGAGGCGCAGGTAGGCGTCGTGGGCGTCGAGCGGCTTCTCGTCGAGCGAGGAGATGACGGTGCGGACGGCGACCACCTCGACGCCCCGGCGGGCGTCCACGCCGAGGGCCTTGGCGGCGCCCTCGCCGAGGGCGTCGACGGCCTCGTCGGGCGAGAGCCGCTCGGTGCCGGCGGGACCGGCTGCGTCGGTCAGCCGGGGGGCGGGGAACCAGGTGTCGAGAACGGTGCCGTCGCCGGCGAGGGTGGCGAGGCCGGCGGCGACGGCGCCGGTGGTGCGAGGAGCAGTGGTCATGACGGAAAACCTAACGGGCGGCCCCCTGCCCGGGCCAACCGGTCTCAGGTGTCGGTCGGGTCCGTCGGCGGTTCCGACGAGGTCCCGGCCCGCCGGTTCGGGTCTTCGTTCAGGATCCGGGCCAGCATCTCCCGGGCGTGCTCCTCGTCGTACGCGGCCCCGGTGAGCAGCACCTGGAGGCTGATGCCGTCCATGAGGGCGACCAGGGCGCGGGCCGTGGCGGTTCCGGTGCGCGGGGCGAGGGCGGCGACGGCCTCGTCGGTCCATTCCGCGGCGACGGGACGCAGGGCGGGGCGGCGCAGGGCGGCGAGGTAGAGCTCGTACTCCAGTTCCACGCCGGGGGGTTCGGCGCCCAGCCACTCGCGCATGAGCGCGGCGAGGCCGGCGGCCAGGTCGGGCGCGTCGATCTCGGGGCCCTGCCGCAGCCGCGTCCCGAAGGTGTCGTCGACCCGGCGCAGTGCCGCGACGAGGAGTTCGTCGAGGGAGGCGAAGTGGTACGTGGTGGAGCCGAGCGGCACGTCGGCCTCGACGGCCACCGTGCGGTGGCTGAGGCCGCCGATCCCGGCGCGTCCGACGACGGCGAGGGCGGCGTCGACGATCCGTTCGCGCCGTCCGGGGTCGTGCCTCCGGGCCCGTGCCATCAGTGCGCGCCGCCGAGGTTGAGCACGGCGACCCCGGCGATGATGAGGACGATCCCGGCGATCTTGGCGGCGTCGAGGCCCTCGTCGAGGAAGAGGAAGCCGATGACGGCGACGGCGGCGGTGCCGACCCCGGCCCAGATGGCGTAGGCGGTGCCGACCTGGAGCGTCCTGAGCGCCCGGGCGAGGAGCGCGAAGGCGAGGAGGTAGCCCGCGCCGGTGACGACGGAGGGCCAGAGCCGGGTGAAGCCCTCGCTGTACTTCATCGAGGTGGTGGCGAGTACCTCCGCCGCGATGGCGCCCGCAAGGAGTCCGTAGCCCATATGTACGACCGTACACAGGGCGGCGTACGGGTGTACATGTCAGCCACCGATACGGTGTCCCGCATGACTTCTCCCGCAGGCCCGCCGGGCCCGCCCTACGGCTACGGCTACCCGCCGCCGCCCCCGCCGCCGAAGCCCGGCGTGATACCCCTGGCCCCGCTCGGTTTCGGCACGATCCTGAGCGGTGCCTTCGCGACCTTCGGCCGCCACTGGAAGCAGCTGCTCGGCGTGGTGGGGGTGGTCTACGGTGTCATGCTCCTGATCCTCGGTGGAGCGCTCGGCATCGCGTACGCGGCCGTCGGCGACCTCTTCCCCGCGGTGTTCGACCCGGCGGCGGGCCAGGAGCCGCGGTGGGAGGACGTCCGGCCGCTGCTCGTCGCCTTCGTCTGCGTCTGGCTCGTCGCCGTGATCACGATCGCCTTCGCCAACGCCGTGGTCGCGGCCGCCTGCCCCGCCGTGGTCCAGGAGGCGGTCCTCGGCCGGCCCACCGCCTTCGGCGCGATCTGGCGGCGGGCCTGGTCGCGGACGCCGGCCGTCATCGGCACGGTGCTGCTGACCTCTCTGGCGCTGCTGCTCCCGGCCGCGCTCTTCCTGGTCGGCTTCGTCGCCCTGACCGTGGCGCTGCTCTCGATCCAGACCGGCCCGCTGATCGCGCCCTTCCTGGCGTTCCTCGGCGCGATGGTCACCCTTCCGCTCGCGCTCTGGATCTGGGTGAAGTTCAGCCTGGCCCCGTCGGCGGCGGTGATGGAGGGCCAGGGCGCCTTCGCCTCGATGCGCCGCTCCTCGTCCCTGGTCCGGGGCTCCTGGTGGCGCGTCTTCGGCTGCCTGCTCGCCGTCGGCGCGATGGCGGCCGTGGCGAGCTGGGCGATCCAGCAGGTCGTCTCGCTGCTGCTCTCGGCGCCGCTGGCGACCATGGACTTCTCGAGCGACGACCCCGCGAGCCTCACGGCCTCCTTCATGGTCCTCTTCGGCTTCCTCGCCGTGGGCCAGCTGATCAGCCAGGGGATCGTCTCCGTCTTCCCGCCCCTGGTCGCCGCCCTGCTCTACGTGGACCAGCGCATCCGCAAGGAGAACCTGGCCCCGGAACTGGCCCGTGCGGCGGGCACGATCCCGTAACGCCCACAACGGAGGAACGGCCGCACCCCAGGGGGTGCGGCCGTTCTCACCGGGTGACTCAGACGTTGAAGCCGAGCGCGCGCAGCTGCTCGCGGCCGTCGTCCGTGATCTTGTCCGGACCCCACGGGGGCATCCAGACCCAGTTGATCTTCAGCTCGTTGACGATGCCGTCCGTGGCGGACTTCGCCTGGTCCTCGATCACATCGGTCAGCGGGCAGGCCGCCGACGTCAGGGTCATGTCCAGCGTCGCGACGTTCGAGTCGTCGATGTGGATGCCGTAGATCAGGCCCAGGTTGACGACGTCGATGCCCAGCTCGGGGTCGACGACGTCGTACAGCGCCTCACGGACCTCTTCCTCGGAGGCCGGCTTCATCGTGGCCTCGGCGTTCTCGGTCATGCCGACTTCCTCTCCGCCTCACCCAGCGCCTGGGCGGTCGCGTCCTTCCACGCCATCCAGCTGAGCAGCGCGCACTTCACACGGGCCGGGTACTTGGAGACCCCGGCGAACGCGACCGCGTCCTCCAGGACCTCCTCCATCGCCTCGTCCGGCTCGATCTGGCCCTTGGACTGCATCAGCTCCAGGAAGGTGCCCTGGATCCTCTGCGCCTCGGCCAGCTCCTTGCCGACGAGCAGCTCGTTGAGGACGGAGGCCGAGGCCTGGCTGATGGAGCAGCCCTGGCCCTCGTACGACACGTCCTCGATGCGCGAGCCGTCGTACTTCACGCGGAGCGTGATCTCGTCGCCGCACGTCGGGTTGACGTGGTGCACCTCGGCGTCGCCGTCCCGAAGACCGCGCCCGTGCGGGTGCTTGTAGTGGTCCAGGATGACGTCCTGGTACATCGAATCCAGCTTCACGACCGACCCCTACCCGAAGAAGTTCCGTACGTGCTCCAGACCCGCGACCAGGGCGTCGACCTCGGCCGGGGTGGAGTACAGATAGAACGACGCCCGCGTGGTCGCAGGAATTCCGTACCGCAGGCAGACCGGCCGCGCGCAGTGGTGGCCGACCCGGACCGCGATGCCCTCCTCGTCGAGGACCTGGCCCACGTCGTGCGGGTGGATGTCGCCCAGCGTGAAGGAGATCGCCGCGCCGCGGTCCTCGGCCGTGGTGGGGCCGATGATCCGCAGGTCCGGCACCTCCTGGAGGCGCCGGACGGCGTACTCGGTGATCGCGTGCTCGTGGCGCGCGATGTTCTCCATGCCGATCGCCGACAGGTAGTCCACGGCCGCGCCGAGGCCGACGGCCTGGGCGATCGGGGGCGTGCCCGCCTCGAACTTGTGCGGTGCCGGCGCGTACGTCGAGGAGTGCATCGAGACGGTCTCGATCATCTCGCCGCCGCCGAGGAAGGGCGGGAGGTCCTCCAGGAGCTCCTGCCGTCCCCACAGCACGCCGATGCCGGTCGGGCCGCACATCTTGTGGCCGGTGAAGGCCACGAAGTCGGCCTGGAGCGCCTGCACGTCCAGGACCATGTGCGGGGCCGCCTGGGAGGCGTCGATGCAGACGAGCGCACCGACCTCCTGGGCGCGGCGGATGATCGTCTCCACCGGGTTGAACGTGCCCAGCAGGTTCGAGACCAGCGTGAACGAGACGATCTTGGTCTTCTCGGTGATGACCTCCTCGATGTTCGAGAGGTCGAGACGGCCGTCGTCGGTGAGGCCGAACCACTTCAGCTTCGCGCCCGTGCGCTGCGAGAGCAGCTGCCACGGCACGATGTTGGAGTGGTGCTCCATCTCCGTGATGGCGATCTCGGTCTCGTGGTCCACGCGGTAGGGCTCGTCGGCCCAGCCCAGCATGTTGGCCACGAGGTTGAGCGACTCGGAGGCGTTCTTGGTGAAGATCACCTCGTCGCGGCTCGGCGCGTTGATGAAGGCCGCGACCTTGTCACGGGCGCCTTCGTACAGCGCCGTCGCCTCCTCGGCGACCGTGTAGACGCCGCGGTGGACGTTGGCGTTGTGACGCTCGTAGTACTGGTTGAGCGCGTCGAGGACCTGCCGCGGCTTCTGCGAGGTCGCCGCGGAGTCGAGGTACACGATCTTCTTGCCGTCGTGGACCACGCGATCCAGGAGCGGGAAGTCCTTGCGGATCGCCTCGGTGTCGAGGAGGCCGGTCAGCCCCTGATGGGCGGAAGTCACGCGGATGCGCCACCCTTCACGTACTTGTCGTAGCCCTCGTTCTCCAGGACGTCGGCGAGCTCGGCGCCGCCGGACTCGGCGATGCGGCCGTTCGCGAAGACGTGCACGAAGTCGGGCTTGATGTAGCGCAGGATGCGCGTGTAGTGGGTGATCAGCAGGGTGCCGACCTCACCGGTCTCGCGGACGCGGTTGACGCCCTCGGAGACGATGCGCAGGGCGTCGACGTCGAGGCCCGAGTCGGTCTCGTCGAGGATCGCGATCTTCGGCTTGAGGAGCTCCAGCTGGAGGATCTCGTGGCGCTTCTTCTCACCGCCGGAGAAGCCCTCGTTGACGTTGCGCTCGGCGAAGGCCGGGTCCATCTGGAGCTGCTCCATGGCGGACTTGACCTCCTTCACCCAGGTGCGCAGCTTGGGCGCCTCGCCACGGACGGCGGTGGCGGAGGTGCGCAGGAAGTTGGAGACCGAGACGCCGGGGACCTCGACCGGGTACTGCATGGCGAGGAAGACGCCGGCACGGGCGCGCTCGTCGACCGACATCTCCAGGACGTCCTCGCCGTCGAGGGTGACGGTGCCGCCGGTGACCGTGTACTTCGGGTGCCCCGCGAGGGAGTACGCCAGGGTCGACTTGCCGGAGCCGTTGGGGCCCATGACGGCGTGGGTCTCGCCCTGCTTGATGGTCAGGTCGACGCCCTTGAGGATCTCGCGGGGGCCGTTCTCCGCCTCGACGGAGACGTGCAGGTCGTGGATTTCAAGCGTAGCCATGGGTGACTCAGGACTCCTGGGTGACGGAGACGAGCACATCGTCCCCTTCGATCTTTACGGGGTATACGGGGACGGGGCGCGTCGCGGGCAGGCCGGAGGGCTTGCCCGTGCGCAGGTCGAAGCTGGAGCCGTGCAGCCAGCACTCGATCGCGCAGTCCTCGACCTCGCCCTCCGAGAGGGAGACGTTCGCGTGCGAGCAGATGTCGTTGATCGCGTACACCTCGCCCTCGGTGTGCACGACCGACACCGGCGTGCCGTCGACCTCGACCCGCTTCGGGGTGTCGGCCTCCAGCTCGCTCAGCGCGCAGACTCGGACGAAGGCCATCAGACGGAGGCCTCCAGCTCGGCCTCGATCTTGGCGAGGAGTCGCTCCTGGACGTCCGGCAGACCGATCTGCTGGACGAGCTCCGCGAAGAAGCCGCGGACGACGAGGCGGCGGGCCTCGGCCTCCGGGATGCCGCGGGCCATCAGGTAGAAGAGCTGCTCGTCGTCGAAGCGGCCGGTGGCCGAGGCGTGACCGGCGCCGGCGATCTCGCCGGTCTCGATCTCCAGGTTCGGCACGGAGTCGACCCGGGCGCCGTCCGTGAGGACCAGGTTCCGGTTGAGCTCGTACGTGTCGGTGCCCTCGGCGGCGGCCTGGATGAGCACGTCGCCGATCCAGACGGCGTGCGCGTCCTGGCCCTGCAGCGCGCCCTTGTAGGCCACGTTGGACTTGCAGTGCGGGGTGTTGTGGTCGACCAGGAGGCGGTGCTCCTGGTGCTGGCCGGCGTCGGTGAAGTACAGGCCGAAGAGCTCGGCCTCGCCGCCGGGGGCCGCGTACCGCACGCGCGGGTGGATGCGGACGACGTCGCCGCCGAAGGTGACGACGACCGACTTGAAGGAGGCGTCGCGGCCGACCAGGGCGTTGTGCTGGGCGACGTGGACGGCGCTCTCGTCCCAGTCCTGGACGGAGACGACGGTCAGCTTGGCGCCGTCGCCGAGGACGTAGTCCACGTTGGCGGCGAGCACCGCGTCGCCGGTGTGGTCGAGGACCACGACGGCCTCGGCGAAGGCGCCGAGCTCGATCACCTGGTGGCCGAAGGCGACGCCGCCCTGGCCGTGCACGGAGATGCGGATCGGCTCGGTGAGCACCACCTCCTTGGCGACGGTGACGACCGAGGCCTTCTCGAAGGAGGAGTACGCCTGGGCGGCGACGCGGTCGACGGGCGTGCCGGCCTTGCCGAGGCGCTCGTCGTCGCGGCCGACGGTCTCCACGGTGACGCCCTCGGGGGCCTCGATCTCGACCTTGACGCCCTCGCCGGAGACGACGGCGGTTCCGTCGTGGAGGCCGCGCAGGCGCGCCAGCGGGGTGAACCGCCACTCCTCCTCGCGGCCGTGCGGGACGGGGAAGTCCGCGACGTCGAAGGACGGGGGCGCGCTCATGCGCGTGGCGACGGTGGACTCGGCGGCCACCGCGATCGAGCCGGCGGTGGTGGATCCCGCCGGGATGTTCTGAGCCTCAGCCATGGCTGTCGTGTTGCTCTCTTCCTACGTAAGAACCGGGGGTGTGGACGGCGGGGCGGCGTCAGCCGACCGCACCCTCCATCTGCAGCTCGATCAGCCGGTTGAGCTCCAGGGCGTACTCCATGGGGAGCTCCTTGGCGATGGGCTCGACGAAGCCGCGGACGATCATCGCCATGGCCTCGAACTCGGTGAGGCCGCGGCTCATCAGGTAGAAGAGCTGGTCCTCGGAGACCTTGGAGACGGTGGCCTCGTGGCCCATGGAGACGTCGTCCTCGCGCACGTCCACGTAGGGGTACGTGTCGGAGCGGGAGATCGTGTCGACGAGCAGCGCGTCGCAGAGCACGTTGGACTTGGCGCCCGGGGCACCCTCGCCGATCTCGATGAGACCGCGGTAGGAGGTGCGGCCGCCGCCTCGCGCCACCGACTTGGAGACGATGTTGGAGGAGGTGTTCGGGGCCATGTGGACCATCTTGGCGCCGGCGTCCTGGTGCTGGCCCTCGCCCGCGAAGGCGATGGACAGGGTCTCGCCCTTGGCGTGCTCGCCCATCAGGTAGACGGCCGGGTACTTCATGGTGACCTTGGAGCCGATGTTGCCGTCGACCCACTCCATGGTGGCGCCCTCGTAGGCGACGGCGCGCTTGGTCACCAGGTTGTAGACGTTGTTCGACCAGTTCTGGATGGTCGTGTAGCGGCAGCGGCCGCCCTTCTTCACGATGATCTCGACGACGGCGCTGTGCAGCGAGTCGGAGGAGTAGATCGGGGCGGTGCAGCCCTCGACGTAGTGGACGTAGGCGTCCTCGTCGACGACGATCAGCGTCCGCTCGAACTGGCCCATGTTCTCCGTGTTGATGCGGAAGTAGGCCTGGAGCGGGATCTCGACGTGCACACCCTTCGGCACGTAGATGAACGAGCCGCCGGACCAGACGGCCGTGTTCAGGGAGGCGAACTTGTTGTCGCCGACCGGGATGACGGTGCCGAAGTACTCCTTGAAGAGCTCCTCGTGCTCCTTCAGCGCGGTGTCGGTGTCGACGAAGACGACGCCCTGCTCCTCCAGGTCCTCGCGGATCTGGTGGTAGACGACCTCGGACTCGTACTGGGCGGCGACACCCGCGACGAGGCGCTGCTTCTCCGCCTCAGGGATGCCGAGCTTGTCGTACGTGTTCTTGATGTCCTCGGGCAGTTCCTCCCAGGAAGCGGCCTGCTTCTCGGTGGAACGCACGAAGTACTTGATGTTGTCGAAGTCGATGCCGGAGAGGTCGGAGCCCCAGGTCGGCATGGGCTTCTTGTCGAAGAGCCGCAGACCCTTGAGACGCAGCTTGAGCATCCACTCGGGCTCGTTCTTCTTCGCGGAGATGTCGCGGACGACGTCCTCGTTGAGACCGCGCTTGGCGGCGGCACCGGCCGCGTCGGAGTCGGCCCAGCCGTACTCGTACCGACCCAGGCCCTCGAGCTCGGGGTGGCTGATCTCGGTGGTCATGCGGGGTTCCTCCCGGCCGTGCTTGCGGATGCTGATTCGGTGGTCTGTGGGGTGCCGTGCGGGATGAACGTGGTGCAGACGCCGTCACCATGCGCGATGGTGGCCAGACGCTGGACGTGCGTTCCCAGGAGGCGGGAGAAGAATTCCGTCTCCGCCTCGCACAGCTGTGGGTACTGCTCGGCGACGTGGGCGACCGGGCAGTGGTGCTGGCAGAGCTGCTCGCCGACCGGCGCGTTCCGCGCAGTGGCAGCGTACCCGTCCGCCGTGAGGGCCTTGGCCAGTGCCTCGGTCCGCTGCGCGGGCTCGGCGGCCTCGACGGCCTCGCGGTACGCCCCGGCCTGGGCCTCGATCCGGTCGCGGGCGAAGGCGGCGACGGCCGCCTCTCCGCCGGCGTTGCGCTCGATCCAGCGGAGCGCCTCGACGGCGAGGGAGTCGTACGACTGGTCGAAGGCGTCCCGGCCGCAGTCGGTGAGCGCGAAGACCTTCGCGGGGCGGCCGCGGGTGCGGGTCCCGTAGACGCGCTTCTCGCGGGCCTCGACGACGTTCTCGGCGACCAGCGAGTCGAGGTGGCGGCGTACGGCCGCCTGGGTGAGGCGGAGCCGGCCGGCCAGATCGGCGACGGTCGAGGGCCCGTGGTCCAGGATCGACCGCGCGACCCGGTTGCGCGTGGAACGCTCTCGGGTCGCGAGTTCCTCCACCGGAGCCGCGCCGACGTTTTTCACAACGCCATTGTTGCGTAATTAATCGAGGAGTGACAAGCGACGCCCGAACCGGCGACGGTGCGGTACGTCACTCAGGTTAGGCTTACCTGACCTGGGGAAACGATCATTGGTGGGATGAATCCCCGGCCGCCCGACCAGGCCCTCCGGCCCCGTTCCGGGCTCCCGGCCGCGCCACCGTCCGGCCCCGCGAGCGCACCAGGCGCGCGAAGAAATCCGCGTCGCGGACCGCTGCGCCACCCGGGTCGTTGTTGAAGAACGCGAACACGTCCGCGTCCTCCGGCCAGGCCGTCGCGACCCGGTCCGCCCAGCCCCCCAGCGCCTGTCGGCCGTAGCGGGGCCAGGGCCGGGCCCGGCCCTCGTGGAAGCGCACGTACCCCCAGTCCGCCGTCCGCCACAGCGGCGTCACCGGCCGCGAGCCCCGGTCCGCCCAGCACAGGGCGGCCCCGTGGTCCCGCAGGACCCCGGCGATCCCCTCCGTCCACCACGAGTCGTGCCGCGGCTCCACCGCCACCCGGACCCCGGCCGGGAAGCACGCGAGCACCGCGTCCAGCAGACGCGCGTCCGCGCGCAGCGTCGGCGGCAGCTGGAGCAAGACGGGGCCGAGCCGGGCCCCCAGCGCCTCGGCCCGTCCCATGAGCCGCTCCACCGGCTCCTCGGGGTCCTTCAGGCGCTTGACGTGGGTGAGGAAGCGGCTCGCCTTCACCGCCATGACGAAGCCCTCGGGCGTCCGCTCCCGCCACGCCGCGAAGGTCTGCCGCTCGGGCAGCCGGTAGAAGGCGTTGTTGTTCTCCACGGTCGCGAACGAGCGCGCGTACTCCTCCAGCCAGAGCCGCTGCGGCAGGCCCTCGCGATAGAGCACGCCCCGCCAGTCGCGGTACTGCCATCCGGACGTGCCGATGTACACGGGCATGTGCCGCTCCTTCCCCGTACGGGACGGCTCACCCGGGGCGGTTCGGGGCGGGGGCGCCCCGGTCCGGGCCGCGGCCGGAATCCGGGGGCGCGGCCCGCGCGCGTCCGCCGGGTCCTTAGACTTCCGGACATGTCATACGAGTCCGTCGTCCAGGTCCGCGGCCTGGTCAAGCGGTACGGAAGCAAGACCGCCGTCGACGGCCTCGACCTCGACGTCCGCGCGGGCACCGTCACCGCCGTCCTCGGCCCCAACGGGGCCGGCAAGACCACCACGGTCGAGACCTGCGAGGGCTACCGCAGACCCGACGGCGGCACCGTCCGCGTCCTGGGCCTCGACCCCGTCGCCGACGCCGCCGCCCTGCGCCCCAGGATCGGCGTGATGCTCCAGTCCGGAGGCGTCTACTCCGGCGCCCGTGCCGACGAGATGCTCCGCCACACGGCGAAGCTCCACGCCCACCCGCTGGACGTCGACGCCCTGATCGAGCGCCTCGGCCTCGGCTCCTGCGGCCGTACGACCTACCGGCGGCTCTCCGGCGGCCAGCAGCAGCGCCTCGCGCTCGCCATGGCCGTCGTCGGCCGCCCCGAGCTCGTCTTCCTCGACGAGCCCACCGCCGGACTCGACCCGCAGGCCCGCCGCGCCACCTGGGAGCTGGTCCGCGAGCTCCGCGCCGACGGCGTGACCGTGGTCCTCACCACCCACTTCATGCAGGAGGCCGAGGAGCTCGCCGACGACGTCGCCATCGTCGACGCCGGCCGGGTCGCCGCCCAGGGCAGCCCCGAGGACCTGTGCCGCGGCGGCGCCGAGAACACCCTGCGCTTCAGCGGCCGCCCCGGCCTCGACCTCGGCTCCCTGCTCAAGGCGCTCCCGGACGGCTCGGCCGCCGCGGAGACGCTGCCCGGCACGTACCGGATCACCGGCGCCGTCGATCCCCAGCTGCTCGCCACCGTCACCACCTGGTGCGCCCAGCACGGGGTCATGCCCGACCGCATCTCGGTCGAGCGCCACACCCTCGAAGACGTCTTCCTGGAACTGACCGGCAAGGAGCTGCGGTCGTGAGCACTGGTACGTACGCACCGAAGCCGGGGGCCGCCCCCGTCGGGCGGATGATCGCCGCGCAGGCCGCCCTGGAGACCAGGATGCTGCTGCGCAACGGCGAGCAGCTCCTCCTCACGGTGATCATCCCGTCCCTCCTCCTGGTGCTGTTCTCCACCGTCGACGTCGTCGACACCAGCGGCACCGGCGCCGACGAGGCCGTCGACTTCCTCGCCCCCGGCGTCCTCGCGCTCGCCGTGCTGTCCACCGCCTTCACCGGCCAGGCCATCGCGACCGGCTTCGAGCGGCGGTACGGGGTGCTCAAGCGGCTCGGTGCCTCACCGCTCCCCCGCTGGGCGCTCATGACCGCCAAGACGCTCTCCGTCCTGGTCACCGAGGTCCTCCAGGTCGCGCTCCTGACGGCGATCGCCCTGGCGCTCGGCTGGTCCCCGCAGGGCGCCGCGACGTTCACGGGCGTCCTGTCCGTCCTGCTGCTCCTGGTCCTCGGCACGGCCGCCTTCTCCGGACTGGGCCTGCTGATGGCCGGCACCCTGAAGGCCGAGGCCACCCTCGCCGCCGCGAACCTGGTCTTCCTGCTGCTCCTGGTGGGCGGCGGGGTCCTCGTCCCGCTGGAGAGGTTCGGCGCGGCGGGCGACGCGCTCGCGCTGCTCCCGATCTCCGCGCTCTCGGACGGGCTGCGCGACGTCCTCCAGAACGGGGCGTCGATGCCGTGGGGCGACGCGCTGGTCCTGGCCGTCTGGGCGGTCCTGGGCCTCGGGGCGGCGGCGAGGTTCTTCCGCTGGGAGTAACCGTAAGGTTCCGTTCCGCCACATACGCCCCCCTCGTGAAAGCGCGCACAAGCGCCGTCCTACGATAGGGCCCGTGCAGACCCCCCTCGCCTACATCGCCCAGCGCTGGACCCCGTCCCCCCGGACGCTCCGGCGCGCCGCGCTCGCCGCCGTCGTGATGAGCGTGCTCATCATCGTCACCGGCGGCGCGGTCCGGCTGACCGGTTCCGGTCTCGGCTGCGACACCTGGCCGAAGTGCACGGACGACAGCCTCATCGTGACGCCCGAACAGGGCTACCGGGGCGCGATCGAGTTCGGCAACCGGATGCTGACGTACGTCCTGTCGGCCGCGGTCGGCTGGGCGATCGTCGCCACCCGCTCCACCAAGCCGTGGCGGCGCGGACTCACCCGGCTCGGCTGGGCCCAGTTCTGGATCGTGATGAGCAACGCCGTCATCGGCGGCATCACGGTGTGGATGGGCCTCAACCCGTGGACGGTGGCCGGCCACTTCCTCGCCGCGAACTCCCTGCTCACGGTCGCCGTCATCACCTGGCACCGCACCGGCGAGGGCGACACCGCCCCCCGGCCGCGCGTGCCGCGCCCGGTCCGGAAGCTCTCCTGGGCGATCACGATCGTCTCCGCGCTGCTGATCGTGCTCGGCACGACGGTGACCGGCGCCGGCAAGCACGCCGGCGACAGCAGCGACGTCCCGCGCATGCCGTGGAACTGGACGAACGCCGCCCACGTCCACGCGATCGCCGCCTGGGTCGTCTGCGCCCTGGCGCTCGCCATGTGGCTGGTCCTGCGCGTGGTGGACGCCCCCGACGACACCAGGGCCCGCTCCCGCGACCTGCTGATCGTGCTGGTGGGCCAGGGGGCGATCGGTTACGTCCAGTACTTCACGGGCGTCCCGGAGCTCCTGGTCGCCGCCCACATGCTCGGCTCCTCGCTGATGTGGATCGCCGTCCTGCGGCTCGCCCTGAGCCTGCGCGAGCGTCCGCCCGTCGACCCCGGCATCCCGGCCCAGGCGGACCCGGAGCTGGCGACCACGGCCTGACGGCCCTTGGATCCACGGTCCCGTGGCCAGGCCCCCGTGTCCAGGATCCGGAATCCCGACGGGTCTACCGGCCCCCCGCGAGCCGGTAGACCCGTTTCGCGTTGTCCGCCGCGATCATCTCCGCCACCCGCTGCGCGTCCCTGCGGGACCACGCGCCGTCCATGACCCACTCCCCGAGCACCCGGACGAGCGCCGAGCGGAACGCGCTCGCCGCGACCACGTGGAGCTCGGGCAGCCCCCGGGCGCCGCTGGAGAACAGCAGCTTGCCGAACGGAGCCCGCTCCAGGACCTCGGCGAGGACGGCCGCCGCCCGGGCCCCCGTGTGGGCGAGCACGGGGCCGAGGTCGGCGTACACGTGCGGGTGAAGTCCGGTCAGGTGGGCCGCCGCCCGGTGGTGCGGATAGGCGTGCAGCAGGACGAGGTCGGCGCCGAGCCCCGCGGTCGCGGCGGCGAAGCCGGCCAGGACGGCCGGGTCCCGGTCGCCCGTGTGCAGCTGGAGGGGGCGCCCGGCGGTGACCGCGGTCCAGAGGAGGTGCCGCAGCAGGACGGGGTCGGTGAGCGGGCCGCCGCCCGGGCGGCCGGCCAGCCAGCGTCCCGCCGCCCCGCGCACCTCGCCCGGACCGGGCGGCTCGGGCGCGCTCGCGAGCCCGCGGCGCACTCCCGCGGCGGAGGCGAGGGCCACGGCGCCGGCGGCGGCCCCGTGGACGGCCTCGGCGAGGTTCGCGAGGAAGGCCTCGACGGTGTCCGAGGCGTCGGCGACCCGCTCGGCGAGGGGTTCGAGGCGGACGATCTCGTGGGCCTCGGCGGCGCCCGCGGAGCCGAGTTCGGTGGGGGGCGTGAGGTCGCCGGGAAGCCCGGTGTCGACCAGGTAGGTGGAGATCCCGGAGGCACGGAGGAGCCGGCGGCCGGCCTCTGCGGTGCCGAGTTCCCGGCGGCGGGCGAGGTAGCGGGCGGGCGGACAGTGCGGCTCCAGACCGAGGAGCGGCGGGCACCAGCGGCGCACGGCGAAGCCGGTCTGGGTGTCGAAGAAGGTCGTGCCCGCGGCGGGCGGTGCGGCCGCTCCGCCCAGGTGCGCGCCGAGGTGGGCCTCGAAGGTGCCGAGGCCGAGCTCCGTGCGGAGCACCCCGTGGCAGTACTGGTCCACCAGGTACGGCGTGTCGATCATCTCGGGGGGCTCCCTGCGTGGACGTGTCTCCACACGTCCTAACGGGTGAGCCCCGCGCGAGGTTGTCGCCTCAGCCTGCGGAGGCTCCGCCGATCTGGATGCCGGCCATCCGGGTCCACTCGTACGGGCCCGTGGCGACCTTGGCGGCGAACTCGCCGTCGAACTCCTCGTGGAGGGTCAGACCGGCCTTCTCGGCGGCCAGCCGCGCGACCTCGTACGTGGGGGCGACGAGGTCGCCCCAGCCGCCGTCCGTGCCGACCAGGACGATCCGGGTGCCCGCCTGGCCGATGTGCGCGAGGTGCCCCTCGGAGCCGCCGTGCGCCTTGGAGAAGGCCTGGATCTCCTTGGCGAGCCTGGCCGCCCTGCGCTCTTCCTGCTTCGTTTCTGCCATGACACGGATGCTACCGAGGGGTAGATCACGTGGCGACGGCCGGGCCGTGTGGGCTGTCCCACGTGGCCTGGCCGTCATCCGGTGCTTCTCGAACGAGCGCTGCGCCCTAGCGCAGGAAGGGGTCCACCGCGACCGCCACGAAGAGCAGCGAGACGTAGGTGATGGACCAGTGGAAGAGGCGCATCTCCTTGAGCTTGGCGCCCGTCACCTCCGCCTTGGCGCGGTTCAGGAGCGCGTGCGCCTCCCAGAGCCACCAGCCGCCGGTGAGCAGCGCCACGGCGGTGTAGAACCAGCCGGTGTAGCCGAGCGGGGTGAGCAGCAGGGAGACGGCGACCATGACCCAGCTGTAGATCACGATCTGCTTGGCGACGACCTTGTTGGAGGCGAGGACCGGCAGCATCGGCACGCCCGCGCGTGCGTAGTCGTCCTTCACCTTCATCGACAGCGGCCAGTAGTGCGGCGGCGTCCAGAAGAAGATGACGAGGAAGAGGATGACCGCGGCCCACGACATCGAGTTCGTCACGGCCGACCAGCCGATGAGCACCGGCAGACAGCCGGCGATGCCGCCCCAGACGATGTTCTGCGCGGTGCGCCGCTTCAGGATCATCGTGTAGACCACGACGTAGAAGAGGAGCGCGCCGAGCGAGAGCGCGGCGGAGAGCCAGTTGACGAGCAGGCCGAACCAGACCGTGGAGACCACGGCGAGGGTGAGCCCGAAGACGAGGCCCTCGCGCGGGGTGAGCACGCCGGTGACCAGCGGGCGCTGGGACGTGCGGTCCATCAGGGCGTCGATGTCCCGGTCGATGTACATGTTCAGCGCGTTCGCGCCGCCCGCCGAGAGGTAACCGCCGAAGCAGGTGGCGAGCACCAGCCAGAGGTTCGGCACGCCCTGTTCGGCGAGGAACATCACCGGAACGGTCGTGATGAGCAGCAGTTCGATGATCCGCGGCTTGGTCAGCGCCACGAATGCCTTGACGCGGGCCCCGAACGGCCTATGGCCCCCCGGGCTGGGAGTCAAGACGACCCCTGCGGGTCGGGACTCGACGGCCGTCACGCACACCCCTGACAGAGAAATTCCCAGCAAGCTCCCCGAGTGAGGACGGGGTAAGGCTTGCGCGTACCACGCCACTGTAGACGTTGCCCAGACGCCGATCTTCGCGGGGGTGGGGTCGTGTTGGCGGGGTACGTCCCAAGGGGTGGACACGGTTCGGGGGCGGCTCCGGGCACACCTCGGGAGGCGAACTCGTACGGCCACCGGCACTCTTGCTGTGTCCTTTCATTTCTCCGCTCATTTGAGGGGCATGAACACGAAAAGAGGGGCGTTCCGCGGGGGTAGGCTCGACAACGCCGGTACACCCTCAGTCACCGGCTCAAGACATGTGGAGAGGAGCCCTGACCCAGGGTGAGCACTAAGCCGACCACCACAGACCTCGAGTGGACCGAATTGGACCAGCGGGCCGTCGACACCGCCCGCCTTCTGGCCGCGGACGCCGTACAGAAGGTCGGCAACGGCCATCCCGGTACGGCGATGAGCCTTGCGCCGGCCGCGTACACCCTCTTCCAGAAGGTGATGCGGCACGACCCGGCCGACCCCGAGTGGGTCGGGCGCGACCGGTTCGTCCTCTCCGCCGGCCACTCGTCCCTGACCCTCTACACCCAGCTCTACCTGGGTGGGTTCGGTCTCGAACTGGACGACCTGAAGGCCTTCCGCACCTGGGGTTCGAAGACCCCGGGCCACCCGGAGTACGGCCACACCGCCGGCGTCGAGACGACCACCGGCCCGCTGGGCCAGGGCGTCGCCAACGCCGTGGGCATGGCGATGGCCGCCCGCTACGAGCGCGGCCTGTTCGACCCGGAGGCCGCCGACGGCACCTCGCCGTTCGACCACCGGATCTACGCGATCGCCGGTGACGGCTGCCTGCAGGAGGGCATCTCCGCGGAGGCGTCCTCGCTCGCCGGCCACCAGAAGCTCGGCAACCTGATCCTGCTGTGGGACGACAACCACATCTCGATCGAGGGCGACACCGAGACCGCCGTGTCCGAGGACACGATGAAGCGGTACGAGGCGTACGGCTGGCACGTCCAGCGCGTCGAGCCCAAGGCCGACGGCGACCTGGACCCGGCCGCGCTGTACGCGGCGATCAAGGCCGCCGAGGCCGAGACCGAGCGTCCGTCGTTCATCGCGATGCGCTCGATCATCGCCTGGCCCGCGCCGAACGCGCAGAACACCGAGGCCGCACACGGCTCGGCGCTCGGCGACGAGGAGATCGCGGCCACCAAGCGCGTCCTGGGCTTCGACCCGGAGCAGACCTTCGAGGTCTCCGACGAGGTCATCGCGCACACCCGCGCGCTCGGCGACCGCGGCCGCGAGGCCCGCGCCGCGTGGGAGAAGCAGCTCTCCGAGTGGCGCACGGCCAACCCGGAGCGCGCCGCCGAGTTCGACCGCATCCAGGCGAACGAGCTGCCGGCCGGCTGGGCCGAGAAGCTCCCGGTCTTCGAGACCGGCAAGGGCGTCGCCACCCGTGCCGCCTCGGGCCAGGTCCTCAAGGCGCTCGGCGCGGTCGTCCCGGAGCTGTGGGGCGGCTCGGCCGACCTCGCCGGCTCGAACAACACGACGATCGACAAGGACTCGTCGTTCCTGCCGGAGGGCAACCCGCTGCCGGAGGCCGACAAGTACGGCCGCACGATCCACTTCGGCATCCGCGAGCACTCCATGGCCGCGGAGATGAACGGCATCGCGCTGCACGGCAACACGCGCGTGTACGGCGGCACCTTCCTGGTGTTCTCCGACTACATGCGCAACGCGGTGCGCCTTTCCGCGCTGATGCACCTGCCCGTGACCTACGTCTGGACCCACGACTCGATCGGTCTGGGCGAGGACGGCCCGACGCACCAGCCGGTGGAGCACCTCGCCTCGCTGCGCGCGATCCCGGGCCTGAACGTGGTCCGTCCGGCCGACGCCAACGAGACGGCGCTCGCCTGGCGCGAGATCATGCAGCGTCACACCAAGGTCTTCGGCAAGGGCGCCCCGCACGGTCTGGCGCTCACCCGCCAGGGCGTGCCGACGTACGCCCCGAACGAGGACACCGTCAAGGGCGGCTACGTGCTCTTCGACGCCGAGGGCGGCGAGGCGCAGGTCGTGCTGATCGGCACGGGCTCCGAGGTGCACCTGGCCGTCGAGGCCCGGGAGCGGCTCCAGGCCGCCGGCGTCCCGACCCGGGTGGTCTCGATGCCGTCCGTGGAGTGGTTCGAGGAGCAGGACCAGGCGTACAAGGACTCGGTCCTGCCGCCGTCGGTCAAGGCCCGTGTCGCGGTCGAGGCCGGCATCGGCCTCACCTGGCACAAGTACGTCGGTGACGCCGGCCGGATCGTCTCCCTGGAGCACTTCGGTGCCTCGGCGGACGCGAAGGTCCTCTTCCGGGAGTTCGGGTTCACGCCGGAGGCGATCGTCGCCGCCGCCCGGGAATCCCTGGCCGCCACCGCGCGCTGACGTCCGTACGTACGACTTAATTGGAGATGCAACTCCCATGACAGACGCTCTCAAGCGCCTCTCCGACGAAGGCGTCGCGATCTGGCTGGACGACCTCTCGCGCCAGCGGATCACGTCCGGCAACCTGGCCGAGCTGATCGACCAGAGCCACGTGGTCGGGGTCACCACGAACCCGTCCATCTTCCAGAAGGCCATCTCGGAGGGGCACGGCTACGACCAGCAGCTCGCCGACCTCGCCGCCCGCAAGGTGACCGTCGAAGAGGCCATCCGCATGATCACGACGGCGGACGTCCGTGACGCCGCCGACATCCTGCGGCCGGTCTTCGACGCGACCGACGGCCAGGACGGCCGGGTCTCCATCGAGGTCGACCCCCGTCTCGCCCACGACACGGCCGCCACCACCGCCGAGGCCAAGCAGCTGGCCTGGCTGGTGGACCGTCCCAACACCCTGATCAAGATCCCGGCCACCGAGGCGGGTCTGCCGGCGATCACCGAGGTCATCGGCCTCGGCATCAGCGTCAACGTCACGCTGATCTTCTCGCTGGAGCGCTACCGCGCGGTCATGGACGCCTACCTGGCGGGCCTGGAGAAGGCCCGCGAGCGCGGCCTCGACCTCTCCAAGATCCACTCGGTGGCCTCCTTCTTCGTCTCCCGCGTGGACACGGAGATCGACAAGCGCCTGACCGCCCTCGGCACCGACGAGGCCGCGGCGCTCAAGGGCAAGGCCGCCCTGGCCAACGCCCGGCTGGCCTACGAGGCGTACGAGGAGGTCTTCTCCTCCGACCGCTGGGCCGCCCTCGACAAGGCGCAGGCCAACAAGCAGCGTCCGCTGTGGGCGTCGACCGGCGTCAAGGACCCGGCGTACAAGGACACCCTGTACGTCGTGGACCTGGTCGCTCCCGGCACGGTGAACACCATGCCGGAGGCGACCCTGGAGGCCACCGCCGACCACGGCGAGGTCTCCGGCGACACCGTCCGCGGCACCTACGGGCAGTCGCGCGCCGAGCTGGACGCCGTCGAGAAGCTGGGCATCAGCTACGACGAGGTCGTCCAGCTCCTGGAGGACGAGGGCGTCGACAAGTTCGAGGCGGCCTGGAACGACCTGCTCAAGTCCACCGAGGCGGAGCTCCAGCGCCTCGCACCTTCGGAGGCGTAAGCACTTTGAGCGCAGTCCACGGAGCCAACCCGCTCCGTGACGCCGCAGACCGACGGCTCCCGCGCATCGCGGGGCCGTCGGGCCTGGTGATCTTCGGCGTCACGGGCGATTTGTCCCGTAAGAAGCTGATGCCTGCCGTCTACGACCTGGCCAATCGCGGCCTGCTGCCGCCGGGCTTCTCGCTCATCGGCTTCGCCCGCCGCGAATGGGCGGACGAGGACTTCGCGCAGGAGGTCTACGAAGCCGTCAAGCAGCACGCGCGCACCCCCTTCCGCGAGGAGGTGTGGCAGCAGCTGATCCAGGGCATGCGGTTCGTCCAGGGCGACTTCGACGACGACACGGCCTTCGAGCAGCTCAAGTCGACGATCGAGGAGCTCGACAAGGCGCAGGGCACGGGCGGCAACTTCGCCTTCTACCTGTCCGTGCCGCCGAAGTTCTTCCCGCTCGTCGTCCAGCAGCTCAAGAAGCACGGCCTGGCCGACCAGAAGGACGGTTCCTGGCGCCGCGCGGTCATCGAGAAGCCCTTCGGCCACGACCTGGTCTCCGCCAAGGAGCTCAACGAGGTCGTCCACGAGGTCTTCCCGCCCGAGGCGGTCTTCCGGATCGACCACTACCTCGGCAAGGAGACCGTCCAGAACATCCTGGCGCTCCGCTTCGCCAACACGCTCTTCGAGCCGATCTGGAACCGGTCGTACGTCGACCACGTGCAGATCACCATGGCCGAGGACATCGGCATCGGCGGCCGCGCCGGCTACTACGACGGCATCGGCGCCGCCCGTGACGTCATCCAGAACCACCTGCTCCAGCTGCTCGCGCTGACCGCGATGGAGGAGCCCGCCTCCTTCGACGCCGACGCGCTGGCCGCCGAGAAGACCAAGGTCCTCGGCGCGGTGAAGCTGCCCAAGGACCTGGGCGAATCCACGGTCCGCGGCCAGTACGCGGCCGGGTGGCAGGGCGGCGCGAAGGCCGTCGGCTACCTCCAGGAAGACGGCATCGACCCCCAGTCGAAGACCGACACCTACGCGGCCGTCAAGCTGGAGATCGACAACCGCCGCTGGGCGGGCGTCCCGTTCTACCTGCGGACCGGCAAGCGCCTGGGCCGCCGCGTCACCGAGATCGCGGTCGTCTTCCAGCGCGCCCCGCACTCCCCCTTCGACCACACCGCGACCGAGGAGCTCGGCCGCAACGCCATCGTGATCCGGGTCCAGCCGGACGAGGGCGTGACGGTGCGGTTCGGCTCCAAGGTGCCCGGCACCCAGATGGAGATCCGGGACGTGTCGATGGACTTCGCGTACGGCGAGTCCTTCACGGAGTCCAGCCCCGAGGCGTACGAGCGGCTCATCCTCGACGTCCTGCTCGGCGACTCCAACCTCTTCCCGCGGGTCGAGGAGGTCGAGCTGTCCTGGAAGATCCTCGACCCGATCGAGCAGTTCTGGGACACGCACGGCAAGCCCGCGCAGTACCAGTCCGGGACCTGGGGTCCGGTCGAGGCGGACGAGATGCTCGCACGAGACGGCAGGAGCTGGCGCCGGCCATGAAGACCGACCTGACGGACACCACGTCCTCCAAGATCAACAAGGCGCTGGTGCTCGGGCGGCGGGCGATCGGCACGCCGGCCGTCGGCATGGTGCTCACCCTCGTGATCGTCACCGACGAGGAGAACGCCTACGACGCGCTCAAGGCGGCCAACGAGGCGTCCCGCGAGCACCCCTCGCGGACCCTCGTCGTCATCAAGCGGGTCTCGCGCTCCCCGCGCGACCGTTCCAACGCGCGGCTCGACGCCGAGGTCCGCCTCGGCGCCGACGCCAGCACCGGCGAGACGGTGGTGCTCCGGCTGTACGGCGAGGTCGTCGACCACGCCCAGTCGGTGGTGCTGCCGCTGCTCCTCCCGGACGCCCCCGTCGTCGTCTGGTGGCCGGTGAACGCGCCGACCGACCCGGCGAACGACCCGCTGGGCGCGCTCGCCCAGCGCCGGGTGACCGACACGTACGCCGCCGAGCAGCCCATCCACGAGCTGACCGCGCGCGCGGACGCGTACACCCCGGGCGACACGGACCTCTCGTGGACCCGGATCACCCCGTGGCGCTCGATGCTGGCCGCCGCGCTCGACCAGGTCGTGTGCGAGGTCACCTCGGCCGAGGTGGAGGGCGAGGAGTTCAACCCGAGCGTCGAACTGCTCGCGATGTGGCTCGCGGACCGGCTGAAGGTGCCCGTGCGGCGCTCGAAGTCGGCCGGGCCCGGTCTCACCTCCGTGCGGATGGAGACCGATGCCGGCCCGATCGTGCTCGACCGGCCGGACGGCTCGCTCGCCACGCTCTCCATAGAGGGCCAGCCCGACCGTGCGGTGGCGCTCAAGCGCCGCGAGACGGCCGAGCTGATCGCGGAGGAGCTGCGCCGGCTCGACCCGGACGACACCTACGCGACGGCGCTCAGGTTCGGCTTGGAGCGGCTCGAGGAGGAGGCGGCGGTCACCGCCCCCCGGACCGTCGTGGACACGGCCGTCGAGACGGTCGTGGACCCCGCCGGGCAGCCTGCCGAGGAGACGGCCGGGGAACCGGCTCCCGCGGCCAGGTCCGCCTCCAAGAAGGCTCCGGCCAAGAAGGCGGCCAAGTGAGCACCCCCCAGCTGGTCGTCCACCGCGACAAGGAGCTGATGGCCGAGGCCGCCGCGGCCCGGCTGATCACGAAGATCGTGGACGCCCAGGCCGCCCGCGGCTCCGCCTCGGTCGTGCTCACCGGCGGCCGCAACGGCAACGGCCTGCTCGCGGCGCTCGGTTCGGCGCCCGCACGGGACGCGGTCGACTGGTCGCGGCTCGACCTGTGGTGGGGCGACGAGCGGTACCTGCCCGAGGGCGACCCCGAGCGGAACGTCACCCAGGCCCGTGCCGCGCTGCTCGACCGGGTGCCGCTCGACCCGGCGCGGGTGCACGCCATGCCGGCTTCGGACGGGCCGTACGGCGACGACGTCGACGCCGCCGCCGCGGCGTACGCGGAGGAGCTGGCCGCCGCCGTGGGTCCCGGTCCGTATCGATCAGCGACGGGCGCCGCGGGCGGCGGGGTGCCGACCTTCGACGTGCTGATGCTGGGCGTCGGCCCGGACACGCACGTGGCCTCGCTCTTCCCGGAGCTGCCGGCGGTCCGCGAGACCGAGCGGACGGTGGTCGGGGTGCACGGCGCGCCGAAGCCGCCGCCGGTCCGGATCTCGCTGACCCTCCCGGCCATCCGGGCGGCGCACGAGGTCTGGCTGCTCGCGGCCGGAGAGGACAAGGCGAAGGCCGCCGCGATCGCGCTGTCGGGCGCGGGCGAGGTGCAGGCCCCGGCGGCCGGCGCCCACGGGCGCGCGCGCACGCTGTGGCTGCTCGACGCGGCGGCCGCGTCGGAGCTGCCGCGGAGCCTGTACCCGCCGGCCTCGGCCTGACCTCACGGCCCTGACCTCACGGAACGGAGGCCCGGTTCACCTGGCGGTGGGCCGGGCCTCCGGCGTGTGCACGGGCTCCAGGAACGGCGCGAGGAGCCCCGGTACGGCCTCGGCGGCGAAGGCGAGGCCCTGGGCCTCGCCCGCGTCGTGCACCGCGTAGGCGCCCGCTCCGGCCGCCGTGGTGGCGGTGAGGGTCAGGACTCCGGCGCGCCGCTGGAAGTACGACTGCCTGACGGTCCAGCCGATGACGCCGGAGCGCTGGAGGGCGACCGTCGTCCGCCGGACCGTGCCCGAACGGGCCACCAGGAAGCCGCCGCTGACGCCGTGTCCGAGGGCGCGGTACGCGTCGAGGGCGAGCAGCACGGCGACCGGTCCGAGGACGAGGGCCCAGCCGGCCGCCGCGTACAGCAGGACCGGCGTGAGGAGCGGGCCGAGGGCGGCGAGGACCACGGCGGGGCCGAGCACGCCCCCCAGGGCGCGGCGGAGCCGGCGCGCGCGGGCGGCCCGGGGGTGGGCGGCGAGGGGCGCCCCGGTCGGCGGCTCCGGCTCGCGCAGCACCAGGGCGACGACCCGCTCGGCCCGCTCCCGGGGGGCGGCGGGCAGCAGGTTCTTCAGGTCGGCATGCTCGTCCTCGTCGTCCTGGGCGAGGCCGGTGGCGACGGCGTCGACGCGGGCGGCGCCGAACAGCCGCACGCCGAGCGGCTCGACGAGCTCGATCCCGCGCAGCCGGCGCTCCTCGAGGGTGACCGACCGGGCGGTGAGCAGACCCCGGCGGACGCGGAGGGTGCCGCCGGGCTCGCGCTCCAGGCGGTAGTTCCACCACATCTCGATCCAGAGTCCGAGGGCACCGACGGTCCCGGCGACGGTGGCGAGCAGGACCAGGTCGACGATCGTCCAGGTCAGGGAGGTGTCCCGGAAGCGGTCTCCCAGCCAGTCGATGACCTCGGCCTGGGCGCCGAACCAGTCGCTGACCTGGAGGACGGCGCCGGCCGCGGCGCCGCCCAGGGCGGGGGCGAGGAAGGAGACGGGGGCGTAGCGGATCCAGCGCGGATCGAGGGCGGCCAGGACGTCGCCGTCGTCCGGCTCCCCGGAGACGGCGGCGCGGGCGAGGAGCTCCCGGCGGAGCCGCTCGCCCTCGGCGCGGGTGACCAGGTCGAGCTCGAGGGTGGACTCGCCGCCGGCGGTGCTCTCGCCGGTGCCGATGCGGACCTTGACGAGGCCGAGGACGCGCTGGAGGGGGTTGGCGGTGAGGTCGACGCTGCGGATCCGCTCCCGGGCCAGGGAGCGGCGCTTGAGCAGCAGGAGCCCGGTGTGGAGGTCGACCCGCTCGGGGCCGACGCGGTAGCGGGTGCGGCGCAGCCGGACCCAGTCGGCGGCCGTGCCGACCAGGACGAGCAGGGCGACGCCCGCGAGGACCAGGGCGACGGCCTGCCCCAGGGGTCTGCCGCCCGAGAGGCCGGCCACGGCCGGGAGGGCCGCGCCGCCGGCCACCCCGCACAGGACGGCGGCGCCGGCGAGCAGCGTGCGCGGGTCGAGCCGCCGCCACTCCTCGGTCACGTGGCGTCCCCGGGGGTGGCCCGGGTGAGCGCCGTGAGCCGCTCGGCGAGCTCGGCGGCGAGCTCGTGGTCGAGGCCCCCGATGCGGATCGCCCCCTTGGCGGAGGCGGTGGTGACGGTGACGGTGGCGAGCCGGAACGTCTGCTCCAGCGGGCCGCGCACGGTGTCGACCGTCTGGATCCGGGACATCGGGGCGATCCGCCACTCCTGCCACAGGGCGCCGGTGCGCACGTAGACGGCCTCGTCGGTGACCTCCCAGCGGTGCACCCGGAACCACAGGGCGGGGAGGAACGCGGTGCAGGCGAGGCCCAGGGCCGCCACGGCCGCGGCCGCGAGCAGCAGCCAGGGCCGGGCGGGCCCGAGGAACGCCCCCAGGACGGCGAGCACCGCCACCGGTGCGGCGGTGGTCGCCAGGAGCCGGCTGCGCCACCAGGCGACGGCCCGCTCGTCGACGGCGTTCCTTGGCGGCCGCAGCCGCACCGCGTCCTCCCCCCTCATCCGGCTACCGTCCGCGCAGCGAGCGGTAGGCCGAGACGAGTCCGGCGGTGGAGCTGTCGAGCTGCTCGGCCCCCTCGCCCGTCGTCAGGACCGGCTCGATCTTCTTGGCGAGGACCTTGCCGAGTTCGACGCCCCACTGGTCGAAGGAGTCGATGTTCCAGACGGCGCCCTGGACGAAGACCTTGTGCTCGTAGAGCGCGATCAGCTGGCCGAGGACGGACGGGGTGAGCGCGTCGGCGAGGATCGTGGTGGTCGGGTGGTTGCCCTGGAAGGTCTTGTGCGGGACGAGCTCCTCCGCGACGCCCTCGGCCCGCACCTCCTCGGGCGTCTTGCCGAAGGCGAGCGCCTGGGTCTGGGCGAAGAAGTTGGCCATGAGCAGGTCGTGCTGGGCGACGAGCCCGGACGGCAGGTCCTCGACGGGGCGGGCGAAGCCGATGAAGTCGGCGGGGATGACCTTGGTTCCCTGGTGGATCAGCTGGTAGTAGGCGTGCTGGCCGTTGGTCCCGGGGGTGCCCCAGACCACGGGTCCGGTCTGCCAGTCGACCCGGTTGCCCTCGCGGTCCACCGACTTGCCGTTGGACTCCATGTCGAGCTGCTGGAGGTAGGCGGTGAACTTGGACAGGTAGTGGGAGTACGGCAGGACGGCGTGCGACTGGGCGTCGAAGAAGGCGCCGTACCAGACGCCGAGGAGGCCGAGGAGCAGCGGCGCGTTCTCCTCGGGCGGGGCGGTGCGGAAGTGCTCGTCGACCAGGTGGAAGCCGTCGAGCATCTCGCGGAAGCGCTCCGGGCCGATGGCGATCATCAGCGAGAGGCCGATGGCGGAGTCGTAGGAGTAGCGGCCGCCGACCCAGTCCCAGAACTCGAACATGTTCGCGGTGTCGATGCCGAACTCCTCGACCTTCTCGGCGTTGGTCGAGAGGGCCACGAAGTGCTTGGCGACGGCCTCCTGGCCGGCGCGCAGCTCGGTGAGGAGCCAGTTCCGCGCGGAGGTGGCGTTGGTGATCGTCTCGATGGTGGTGAAGGTCTTCGAGGCGACGATGAACAGCGTCTCGGCGGGGTCGAGGTCGCGGACGGCCTCGTGGAGGTCGGCGCCGTCGACGTTGGAGACGAAACGGAACGTCAGGTCGCGCCGGGTGTAGGAGCGCAGGACCTCGTAGGCCATGGCGGGGCCGAGGTCGGAGCCGCCGATGCCGATGTTGACGATGTTCCTGATGGGCCGTCCGGTGTGGCCGGTCCACTCGCCCGCCCGGACCTTGTCGGCGAAGGCGGCCATCTTGTCGAGGACGGCGTGGACGCCGGGGACGACGTTCTCCCCGTCGACCTCGACGACGGCCCCGCGGGGGGCGCGCAGCGCCGTGTGGAGGACCGCCCGGTCCTCGGTGGTGTTGATCTTCTCGCCGCGGAACATGGCGTCGCGGAGCTCGGCCACGCCGGTGACGGCGGCCAGTTCGCGCAGCAGGGTCAGCGTCTCGCCGGTGACGAGGTGCTTGGAGTAGTCCAGGTGGAGGTCGCCGACGCGCAGGGTGCAGTCGGTGCCCCGCTCCGGATCGGCGGCGAACAGTTCGCGCAGATGGGTGTCGCCCAGCTGCTCACGGTGCTTGCCGAGGGCCGCCCACTCGGGCAGCCGGTTGAGCCTGTTGCGGCCTTCGCTTGTCATCTCGGACATCGCCCACTTCTTCTCGTACTGCTTGTCTGCCCCGCTGCCCTCCCAACCTAATTGATCAGGGGGCCCAGTGAGGCGACGGCGAGCGCGAACAGCGCCGCCGCGAGGAGGGCCGGTGCGTGCGGTCCCGGGCCGGCGGCCGCGGCGCCGCCGAGGAGGGCGCCGAGCGGCGTGCCCGCGACGGCGAGGGTGCGGAAGGCCGCGGCGATGCGGCCGAGCATCCCCTCGGGGGCGCGCTCCTGCACGAGGGTGGTCTGCTGGACGTTCCACACGGTCCCCATCAGGCCGAACACCGCCATGGCCCCGATCGACACCCCGAGGACGGGCACCGCGCCCATCAGGACCAGGCAGGCGGTCTGGACGGTTCCGGCGAGGAACACGGCGCGCACGCGTCCGGTCCTCTCGGCGATCCGCCGGGCCGGGAAGCCGCCGGCGACGGCGCCCAGGGCGTAGGCCGTGACCGTGGCGGCGTACGCCGTGTTCCCCGCGGTCCCCGCCGGACGGCCGTCGTTCACGTGGACGACGAGGGTGGCGATGAGGGCGCCCATGCCGATGTTGCAGAGGGTGGTCGCGGTGCAGAGCCGGCGCAGGAGCCGGTCCGCGCGCAGGACGGCGAGGCCCTGGGCCATCTCGGCGCGGAGCGTGGAGCCGGCCGGCCGGGGCGGCCGCTCGGGCGCGCCGGTCCGCAGGGAGGCGACGAGGAGCGCGGCCAGGACGTACGTGAGCGCGTCGGCCGCGTACGGGACGGCCGCCCCGGCGAGGAGCAGGACGGGCACGGCGGGTCCGGCGAGGAGACCGCCGGCGAGCTGCTGCCCGGTCGTCAGGCGCGCGTTCGCCCCGGCCAGGGCCTCGGCGGGGACGAGCGCCGGGAGCAGGGCGGTGGCCGCGTTGTCGAAGAGGGTCTGGAGGGTGGTGAGGGCGAAGGCGAGGACGAGCAGCAGGGCGAGGGAGGCGTGTCCGAGGGCGACGGCGGCGGCGAAGGCGGCGACGAGTCCGGCGCGGACGAGGTCGACGGCCCACATGGCCCGCCGCTGGTCGACGCGGTCGGCGACGGCGCCGCCGAGGAGTCCGAAGAGCAGCCAGGGCAGGAAGCCGCAGGCGGTGACGGAGGCGATCAGGAGGGGGTCGTCGGTGAGGGAGGCGGCGAGCAGCGGTGACGCGGCGGTGCGCAACGAGTCGCCGAACCGGGAGACGACCGCGGCCGTCCACAGCCGTCCGAAGCCGCCCCGCCAGGCGGGCGCGGTCCTGCCGCCGCCCACTGCCTCCGTCGTCGCCACGGTGCCCCCTCGGTCCGGCGGTTCCCCGTCGTGCCGACCGTAGGGGACGCCACTGACAACGCCGCTCGCTCGGCGGACGGGCCCCGGCGGCACGCGAACGGGCCTTGTCCGCGAATCGAGTTCGCGGGCAAGGCCCGTTCGTCACACCGTCACACCGCGCTTCAGATCTCGCCGCGGAGCTTGGCCAGCGCCTCGGCGAGGATCGCCTCGCCGTCCGCGTCGCTGCGTCGCTCACGCACATAGGCGAGGTGGGTCTTGTACGGCTCCGTGCGCGGCGGGTCCGGCGGGTTGTCCCGGTCCTGACCTGCCGGGAAGCCGCAGCGCGGGCAGTCCCAGGTGTCCGGGACAGCCGCGTCGCTGGCGAAGCTCGGCTGTGTCTCGTGCCCGTTCGAGCACCAGAAGGAGATGCGGAGGCGCGGTGCCGACTCGCCCCGCTCGGCCTCCCCCATCGGCCCCGCTCCGACCCGGCTTCCCCGGATCGCGTTGCCACTTGCCACGGTCGTAACTCCCTGCGTGATGGTGCTCGAAGATGCCCCAGTCTACGTAAGGCCCAACGCGCGTCCAGTGATTGGAGTTACCCGTCCAACTTCATCAGCAGACCGAGTACCACAATGCAGGCGAACCAGCAGAGACCGACCACGACCGTGATCCGGTCGAGGTTCCGCTCGGCGACCGAGGAGCCGCCGACGGAGGACTGCATGCCGCCTCCGAACATGTCGGAGAGGCCGCCGCCCTTTCCCTTGTGCATCAGCACGAGCAGCATCAGCAGCGCGCTGAAGACGATCAGGGCGATCGAGAACCCCATAACCACGGCTGGACCAACTTCCTCGGACTTATACGGACGGGGGCCGGGCACCTGCCCGACCCCCGCAAGGGTACGACGTAACTCCGCTACCGCATACTCACTGGTCGCGGAAGCGCACGATCTTGACGAACTCGTCGGCGTCCAGCGCCGCGCCGCCCACCAGGGCGCCGTCGACGTCCGGCTGCGCCATGATCGCGGCGACGTTGCCGGCCTTGACCGAGCCGCCGTACTGGATGCGGACCTTGTCGGCCAGCTCCTGCGAGTACAGCTCCGCGAGGCGGCCGCGGATCGCCCCGCAGACCTCCTGGGCGTCCTCGGGAGTGGCGACCTCGCCGGTGCCGATGGCCCACACCGGCTCGTACGCGATCACGATCGTCTCGGCCTGCTCGGCCGGGACGTCCTTCAGGCCGCCGTCGATCTGGGCCAGG
This sequence comes from Streptomyces sp. NPDC107498, assembly GCF_055582805.1. NCBI lineage: Bacteria > Bacillati > Actinomycetota > Actinomycetes > Kitasatosporales > Streptomycetaceae > Streptomyces > Streptomyces sp. NPDC107498. The sequence continues at coordinate 143,307 of NZ_JBVJPE010000018.1, forward strand.
GTGTGCTCGACCTGGTTGCCCGCCTTGCGGACGTCCAGGCCCTCGCCGACGCAGAGGATCGGGGTCACGCCGTGCTTGAAGGCGGCCTTCACCTTGGCGTTGCAGACCTCGTCGTCCTCGGCGTGGTACTGGCGGCGCTCGGAGTGGCCGACGGCGACGTAGGCACACTTCAGCTTGGACAGCATCAGGCCCGAGATCTCGCCGGTGTAGGCGCCGGAGTCGTGCTCCGAGATGTCCTGGGCGCCGTACTTGATCTTGAGCTTGTCGCCGTCGACCAGGGTCTGGACGGACCGCAGGTCGGTGAAGGGAACCAGGACCGCGACCTCACAGGCGTCGTGGTCCTTGTCGGTCAGGGCGAAGGCGAGCTTCTGGACGTGGGCGATGGCCTCGAGGTGGTTGAGGTTCATCTTCCAGTTGCCCGCCATCAGCGGGGTGCGCGTGGTCATAAGGGGGTCAGTCCTCCAGTGCGGCGAGGCCGGGAAGCGTCTTGCCCTCGAGGTACTCGAGGGAGGCGCCGCCGCCGGTCGAAATGTGGCCGAATGCCTTCTCGTCGAAGCCCAGGGTGCGGACGGCCGCGGCGGAGTCGCCACCGCCGACCACCGTGAAGGCCGGGGAGTCGACGAGCGCCTGGGCGACGGCCTTGGTGCCCTCGGCGTAGTCGGGGTGCTCGAAGACGCCCATCGGACCGTTCCAGAAGACGGTGGCCGCGTCGGCGAGCTTCGAGGCGTAGAGCTTACGGGTCTCCGGACCGATGTCCAGGCCCTCCTGGTCCGCCGGGATGGCGTCCGCGGCGACCGTGGTCGGGTGGGCCGGAGCCTTGGTCTTCAGGTCGGGGAACTCGGGCGAGACCAGGACGTCGACGGGGAGCACGAACTCCACGCCGCGCGCCTCGGCGCGCTTCAGGTAGTCCTTGACCGCCGGGATCTGGTCCTCCTGGAGCAGCGAGATGCCGACCTCGTGGCCCTGGGCCTTGAGGAAGGTGTACGCCATGCCGCCGCCGATGAGGATGCGGTCGGCCTTCTCCAGGAGGTGGTCGATCACGCCGAGCTTGTCGGAGACCTTGGCGCCGCCGAGCACGACCACGTACGGCCGCCGGACGTCGTCGGTGAGCTTCTTCAGGACGCCGACCTCGGTGGCGATGAGGTGGCCGGCGTAGTGCGGCAGCTTGCCCGGGAGGTCGAAGACCGAGGCGTGCTTGCGGTGCACGGCGCCGAAGCCGTCGCCGACGTACAGGTCGGCGAGGGCGGCCAGCCGGTCCGCGAAGGCGCCGCGCTCGGCGTCGTCCTTCGAGGTCTCGCCGGCGTTGAAGCGGAGGTTCTCGATGACGGCCACCCGGCCGTCGGCGAGGCCCGCGACGGTCTCCCGGGCGGAGTCGCCGACGGTGTCGGTCGCGAAGGCCACCTCGGCGCCGAGCAGTTCGCCGAGGCGCGCGGCGGCCGGGGCGAGCGAGAACGCCGGGTCCGGGGCGCCCTTGGGGCGGCCCAGGTGCGAGGCGACCACGACGCGGGCGCCGGCGTCGGCGAGCGCCTTGACCGTGGGGACGACGGCGCGGATGCGGCCGTCGTCGGTGATGGTGGTGCCGTCGAGCGGCACGTTGAGGTCGGCGCGGACGAACACGCGCTTGCCTTCGACGCCCTCGTGGAGAAGCTCGTCGATCGTCTTCATCTGTTAACAGACTCCTTGGTACGCGGTGGAGCACACAAACAGGGCTCGCACAGCGCGGCATTGCGCTGCCCGAGCCCTGCTCACATCGAAAACCTGCCCTGAACCCTAGAGCCTAGAGCCGGCCGCCGACGAAGACGGTGAGGTCGACGAGACGGTTGGAGTAGCCCCACTCGTTGTCGTACCAGCCGAGGATCTTGACCGTGCTGCCCTCCTGGACCATCGTCAGGGAGGCGTCGAAGGTGCAGGACGCCGGGTCGCTGACGATGTCCGAGGAGACGATCGGGTCCTCGGTGTAGAAAAGGATTCCCTTGAGGTCGCCGTCGTCGGCGGCCTTCTTGAACGCGGCGTTGACCTCGTCCTTGGTGACCTCGCGGTCGAGGGTGACGACCAGGTCGGTGGCGGACCCGGTCGGGACCGGGACGCGCATGGCGATGCCGTCGAGCTTGCCCTTGAGCTGCGGGAGGACCAGGGCGGTGGCCTTGGCGGCGCCCGTCGTGGTCGGGATGATGTTCTCCGCGGCGGCGCGGGCGCGGCGCAGGTCCTTGTGCGGGAAGTCCAGGATGCGCTGGTCGTTGGTGTACGCGTGGACCGTGGTCATCAGGCCCTTGACGATGCCGAAGTTCTCGTCGAGGACCTTGGCCATCGGCGCGACGCAGTTGGTGGTGCAGGACGCGTTGGAGATGACGTCGTGCTGCGCCGGGTCGTACTTGTCCTGGTTGACGCCCATGACGACGGTGATGTCCTCGTCGGTGGCCGGAGCCGAGATGAGGACCTTCTTGGCGCCGCCGGCGAGGTGCTTCGCGGCGTCCGCCCTCTTCGTGAAGATGCCGGTCGACTCGATGACGATGTCGACGCCCAGGTCGCCCCAGGGGATGTCGGCCGGGTCGCGCTCGGACAGCACCTTGATGGTGTGGCCGTCGACGGTGATGGTGTCGGCGGTGTGGGTCACCTCGGCCTTGAGGCGGCCCAGGATGGTGTCGTACTTCAGCAGGTGTGCGGTGGTCGCGGTGTCACCCAGGTCGTTGACTGCCACGACCTCGATGTCGGCACCCTGCTCAAGGAGCGCGCGGAAGTAGTTCCGGCCGATGCGGCCAAAGCCGTTGATGCCTACGCGGATCGTCACGAACCGATCTCCTCGTTAGGTACGCCGGTGTGCTCGACGCCGGCGAGATTTTTGTTTTTTGGGATGTCCCCGACCGCTTACGACCCTACCTCCCCCGCCGCCGGTGGGTGACATCCTGCACATCCGGATGAGCCCGGAAAGTAAGGAAGAACGGCCGACGGCCCGCCCCTACCGCCGGGTACGGGCCGCCTTGGGACCTTTGTCCCCACTACGCTCCGTCAGCGCCGGAGCGCCCCGAGGGCACGGCCGACGACCCGTGCGCGCTCCGCCGCGCCGGGCACGTGCTCCAGGCCGTAGCCGAGGAGGACGGTGTCACGCGTGGTGACCGCCGCCCGGGAGTGGAAGAGCGCCGCGGAACGCGTCCAGTCGGAGGCGTTGCCGGGGCTGCCGGCCGGGGCCCCGGGCGTGGACCAGGCGCCGAGGGAGGTCTCGAAGCCCTCCGCCTCGGTGGTGGCGTCGGTGACGAACCGAGTGTCGTCGACGAAGGCGCCCGTCTCGCCCGTACCGGGGTCGGAGACGTACGAGATCGCGAGCTCCACCTTCCTGCCCGCCCAGGCGCTCAGGTCGACGGAGGCCTGCCGCCAGCCGTTGGAGGGGCCGGTGAAGGCGTTCCAGGAGCCGGTGGTGCCGCTGGCCGCGCAGTCGTCCTCGCCGACGGTGAGGTAGTGGGCGAGGAAGGGGTGGCCCCGGACGTAGTAGCCCTCGCCGCAGTCGGCCGGGGGCTGGGCGGAGGTGCCGCCGTTGAGGTCGGGCAGCGTCGTCCAGTCGTCCTGGCCGACGGTGTGGGCCTCCACGACGAGGTTGTCGTAGCCGGGCTCGGTGTCGTAGCTGACCTGGAAGTCCAGGCGCGGCCGGGACGCGGCGGCGGTGCCGGTGAGGTCGACGGTCCTGGCGAGCCGGGCCCAGGTGTCGTCGGCGTGCTTGACGGCCGCGAAGGCCGATCCCTCGGCGGGCTCGAAGGGGGTGCGGATGCCCGGGTAGTCGCCGGCGGGGGCGCTGCTCGCGAACTGCGGGAAGTCCTCCGGCTTCAGCGTGTCCGAGGTGACGGTGTACGCGCCCGCGTTGTCCAGCGGGTTGTCTGCGGCGGCGCCGAGCGTCGCGCCGACGCCCGCGAAGGCGCCCGTGCCGGTGAAGGCGGGCGGGTTCTTGAGGCCCGCGCGGTGGTAGGCGCCGAGGTAGTACTGGGCGAAGTCGTTGGTCTCGGCCGGGCCGACCTCGGTGAGCCCGCCGGACTTCTCACCGGCGTTGATCAGCTTGCCGCCCTCGTTGAGGTAGGCGCGGACGGCGAGCTGGGCGTCCCCGGAGGGGCGCTCGGCGCCGGTGTACCAGACGACGGTGCGGAAGTGGGAGAGCACGCCGAGGGCGTCCGGGGCGCCCTGGGTGGCGACGTCCCAGACGGCGGCCCCGCGGCCGTTGTCGGCGAGCGCCCGGACGTACGCGTCGGCGTGCCGGGCGGCGGCGGTGCCGCCCTCGTCGGCGAGGACGAGCACGTCGCCGCGGGGGCGCTCGGCCACCCGGTAGGTGAAGGGGGCGGAGGAGGTGGCGCGGCCCTCGCGGGTGCGGGCGGTGAACCGGACCTCGACGGAGTCGCCGGGACGGGCTCCCTCGACCTCGGCGCGGTACTCGTCGAAGTAGAGATTGTCGTCCCCTCCGAAGGTCTCGCCGCCCTTCCAGGCCTTGAGCCCCTCGCTGTGGGCGCGACCGCCGTTGATCCGGTACGTGAGGGTCTTGCCGCGCAGCGACTTGCGCGCGGTGACGGCGACCTGCTGCCCCCGGCCCCGGGCGTAGGAGGTGGTGAAGGTCTTCGGGGTGAGGTCGGGGGCGTCGATGCCGACCGGGGAGACGGGCCGGTCCGGGTGGGCGGTGGTCTCGGCGACGGCGAGCGCGAAGGGGACGTTCTTGGCGAACTCGGCCTGGATCAGCTTCTCGTCGTCCGGGAAGGTGAAGACGGAGGCGCAGTCGGCCGGGTTCCAGGCGTCGTTCGGGTCGACGCGGGAGGCGGTGGCGCAGGTCGACATCTCCGGGGTGAACATCTGCGTCCCGTTGACGTTGGCGGCGTGTCCGTCCGCCTCGCCGTTGGTGATGTACAGCTCCGAGGAGACCTGCGGACGGTAGCCGGGCACGGCGGACTTCTGCGGGGTGCCGGCGAGGGCCTTGAGGGCCACGTCGTCGGGCGTGTCGGTGGCGACCTGCCAGCCGACGCCGTACAGCAGGAGCTGGGCGGCCGAGTGGTAGTTGACGCCGTACGCGAAGCCGATGCGCTTCTGGAAGGCGTCGAGGGCCCTCGTCTCGGGCTCCGACATGGGGTCCTTGCCGCGGAAGGTCTCGTCGGCCGGGTCGGGGGACGAGCCCTCGTTGTCGTAGCCCCACTTGTAGGCGAAGTTGCGGTTGAGGTCGACGCCGTCGCCCGGGCCGAGCTTCCCGTCGCCGTCGTTGTCCCGGAGGTTCTTCCGCCACTGGCGGTGGGCGGGGTCGGCGTGCGTGTAGTCGTAGCCGTCGGGGTTGGCGGAGAGCACGAACCACAGCTCGGTGGAGTCGACGATCCGGGTGATCCGCTCGTCCTTGCCGTAGCCGTCGAGGTAGTGGTGCATCAGCCGCCGGGTCATCTCGGGGGTGATCCACTCGCGCGCGTGCTGGTTGGACATGTACAGCGTGGCGGGCTTCGAGCCGTCCTCGGCGCGCCGGGCGCCCTTGGTCAGCTTGAGGGCGAGGATGTCCTGGCCCTTGAGGGTCTTGCCGATGGAGACGACCTTGGTCAGGCCGGGGTTGGCCCGCGCGGTGTCCAGGATCTCCTGCTTGAGGCCGTTCGGTCCGCCGTACGGGCGGAAGACGCCGTCCCCGGCGGCGGCGACCCGCTTCTCGGCCTGGGCGGTGAGGCTGTGCTCGGCGATCTCGACGCCCTGGCCGCGCAGCTGCCCGGCCTGCCGGCCGGTGAGGAAGAGCTCGACCGTCGCGGAGCCCTTCGCCGGAACCTGCTCGGTGAGTTCATGGGCGTCGGCACCGGCCTCGACGAGCAGCGGGACCTGCTCCTCGGTGACCTCGGCCCGCCACACGGAGAGGGCGTCGCCGCCGTCCCGGTCGTTCGGCTGTGCTCCGGCGACGGGTGCCGTCGCCACTCCCGCGATCAGCAGTGAAGCCGCGGCGAGGATCGATCTCGCTCTGCGTCTCATGTGCCCCCCTTGCTGTTGTCTGCCTCGAAGGTGAACAGACGCCAGGCTCTTGGGCGCCCATGGGACTGTCAAGGGTGCCTCGCGGAGGGCGCGAAAAAGCTGCCGGTACCTCAGAAAGGCACCGGCAGCGCGGAGTTCGGGGTTCCGTACGAGCTCTCCGTACGGTCGACGGACCGATCCGGTCAGCCGACGAGGCTGTCGTCGAGCTCCTCCGTCAGGTTGGACTCGGTCCCGGGGATGCCCAGGTCCTGCGCCCGCTTGTCGGCCATCGCGAGCAGCCGGCGGATCCGGCCGGCCACCGCGTCCTTGGTCAGCGGCGGGTCGGCGAGCGCGCCCAGTTCCTCCAGGGAGGCCTGCTTGTGCTCCATGCGGAGCCGGCCGGCGGCGGCGAGGTGCTCGGGCACCTCCTCGCCGAGGATCTCCAGGGCGCGCTGCACACGGGCCCCGGCGGCGACGGCGGCGCGGGCCGAGCGGCGCAGGTTGGCGTCGTCGAAGTTGGCCAGGCGGTTGGCGGTGGCGCGGACCTCGCGCCGCATCCGCCGCTCCTCCCAGGCGAGCACCGACTCGTGCGCGCCGAGCCGGGTGAGGAGGGCGCCGATCGCGTCGCCGTCGCGGACGACGACCCGGTCCACGCCCCGGACCTCGCGGGCCTTCGCCGCGATGGAGAGCCGGCGGGCCGCGCCGACCAGGGCGAGGGCGGCCTCCGGACCCGGGCAGGTCACCTCCAGGGAGGAGGAGCGGCCGGGCTCGGTCAGCGAGCCGTGCGCGAGGAACGCGCCGCGCCAGGCCGCCTCGGCGTCACAGGTGGCCCCGGAGACCACCTGCGGGGGAAGGCCCCTGATGGGGCGGCCGCGGCCGTCCACGAGACCCGTCTGCCGGGCCAGCTGGTCGCCTCCGGCCACCACCCGCACCACGAAGCGCGAACCGCGCCGCAACCCGCCGGGGGCCATCACGATCAGTTCGGAGCTGTGCCCGAAGATCTCCAGGATGTCCCGCTTGAGGCGGCGGGCCGCCATCGCGGTGTCGAGCTCCGCCTCGATCACGATGCGGCCGCTCACCAGGTGCAGCCCGCCCGCGAACCGCAGGATCGACGAGACCTCTGCCTTCCTGCAGCAGGTCCGGGTGACGGGGAGCCGGGAGATCTCGTCCTTCACCGCTGCCGTCATCGCCATGGGCCGATCCTTCCATGCATCCGAAAAATACGGTCGTACGCGGTGGCCAACAGCTCCGGGTCATGCTTCGCGGAGCCGTCGGGCCCGGCCACCGGCGCCAGCTCGACCGCGGCGCCGAGCCGCTTGGCGGCGTCGACGAGGGGTTCCCTCGCTGGCACGTCGGGCACGGCGGCCTCGTCGGCCAGCACCACGTCCAGGGCGAGTTTAGGGGCGTGTCGTCCCAAAACCTCCAAATGACGCTGCGGGGAGAAGCCCTCGGTTTCTCCGGGTTGCGGCGCGAGGTTCAGCGAGAGCACCTTCCGGGCCTTCGTCTCGACCAGGGCGTCGAGGAGTTCGGGGACCAGGAGGTGCGGGATCACCGAGGAGAACCAGGAGCCGGGACCGAGCACCACCCAGTCCGCGTCCAGGACCGCCGCGACCGCCTCGGGCACGGCCGGCGGGTCGTTCGGCACGAGGTGCACGGACTGCACCTCGCCCGGGGTGAGGGCCACGGTCGCCTGGCCGCGCACGGTGTCCACGTCGTCCGGCCGCTCCGGGTCGTGGCCCCTGACCAGGGCCTGGAGCTCCAGGGGAACGGCGGACATGGGCAGCACGCGGCCCTGGGCGCCGAGCAGTCGGCCGACCAGGTCGAGGGCCTGCACGGGGTCGCCGAGCTGCTCCCAGAGGGCGACGATCAGCAGGTTGCCGACGGCGTGGCCGTTGATCTCGCCCTTGGACTGGAAGCGGTGCTGGATCACCCGGGCCCAGGTCTGGCCCCAGTCGTCGTCGCCGCAGAGGGCGGCCAGCGCCTTGCGCAGGTCGCCCGGGGGCAGCACGCCGAGCTCCTCCCGGAGCCGGCCGCTGGAGCCCCCGTCGTCGGCGACGGTGACGACGGCGGTGAGGTCGCCGGTGATCCGGCGGAGCGCGGCGAGGGACGCCGACAGGCCCCTGCCGCCACCGAGCGCGACCACCTTGGGCTGGGTGCCGCGTCTGCGGAGCGTACGCCGCACCGCGAGGGTGGAGGCACGCCGACGGTACGGCTTCACTCGCGCCCCATGTCCCGGTGGACGACGACGGTCTCGACCCCTTCGGAGGCGAGGCGGGCGGCGAGGCGCTCGGCGGTGGCCACGGAGCGGTGCTTGCCGCCCGTGCAGCCCACGGCGATGGTCACGTACCGCTTGCCCTCGCGGCGGTAGCCCGCGGCGATCAGCTGGAGCAGCTCCGTGTAGCGGTCGAGGAACTCCTTGGCGCCCGGCTGGTTGTAGACGTAGTTCGACACCTCCTCGTTGAGGCCGGTGAAGGGGCGCAGCTCGGGGACCCAGTGCGGGTTCGGCAGGAAGCGCATGTCGACGACGAGGTCGGCGTCGACCGGCAGGCCGTACTTGAAGCCGAAGGACATCACGGTGGCCCGCAGCTCGGGCTCCTCGTCGCCGGCGAACTGGGCGTCCATCTTGGCGCGCAGCTCGTGGACGTTGAGGCTGGAGGTGTCGATCACCAGGTCGGCGTCGCCGCGCAGCTCGCGCAGCAGGTCGCGCTCGGCGGCGATGCCGTCGGTGATGCGGCCGTCGCCCTGGAGCGGGTGGGGCCTGCGGACCGACTCGAAGCGCCGGACCAGGGCCTCGTCGGAGGACTCCAGGAAGACGACCCGGCGGGTGACCTGCTTGGCGTCCAGGTCGGCGAGGGACTCCCTGAGGTTGTCGAAGAACTGCCGGCCGCGGACGTCCACGACGACGGCGATCCGGGCGACGTTGCCCTGGGAGCGGGCGCCGAGCTCCACCATGGTGGGGATCAGCGCGGGCGGCAGGTTGTCCACGACGAACCAGCCGAGGTCCTCCAGACACTTCGCCGCGGTGGAACGGCCCGCTCCGGACATGCCGGAGATGATCACCAGCTCGGGAATGGCCGCCTCGGCGCCGTTGTCGCCGGGGGTCTCCTTCGTGCCCGTACTCACGTGTCCTGCTCCGTCTTCTCGGTGGTGCTCGTCGTGCGTGTGGCGCTCGGTCATGCGGTGGTGCCCCCGTCGTCTTCCATGATCTCTCCTGTGGCCGTGTTCACGGCGGGTGCGGCGGGGGCCGCCTGGGCCAGGGCCACGGCGACCGCCTCCGCGGTCTTCCGGCCGAAGCCGGGGACCTCACAGATCTGCTCGATTGTCGCCTGCTTCAGCCGCTTCACCGAGCCGAAATGCTTGATCAGGGCCTGCTTGCGCGCCTCCCCGAGGCCGGGGACGGCGTCGAGCGGGCTGGTCCGGAGGCGTTTGGTCCGCTTGGACCGCTGGTAGCGGATGGCGAAGTCGTGAGCCGTGTCACGCACCCGCTGGAGCAGATAGAGGCCCTCGCTGGAGCGGGGCAGCACCACCGGGTCGTCGTCGCCGGGCAGCCAGACCTCCTCCAGTCGCTTGGCGAGGCCGCAGACCGCGATGTCGTCGATGCCGAGCTCGTCGAGGGCGCGGCGGGCCGCGGCGACCTGCGGCTGCCCGCCGTCGACGACGACGAGCTGCGGCGGGTACGCGAAGCGCTTGGGCCGCCCGTCGTCCTCGGCCGTCTCCGCCGGGACCTCGCCGCCCGCCTCCTCCTCCGTGAGGGCGCCCCACTCCCCCGTGCGGTCCTTCTCCGCGAGGTAGCGCTTGAAGCGGCGCGTGATCACCTCGTGCATGGACCGGACGTCGTCCTGGCCCTCGAAGCCCTTGATCTGGAAGCGCCGGTACTCGCTCTTGCGGGGCAGGCCGTCCTCGAAGACGACCATCGAGGCGACGACGTCCTCGCCCTGGAGGTGCGAGATGTCGAAGCACTCGATCCGCAGCGGCGCCGAGTCCAGGTCCAGGGCCTCGGCGATCTCCTCCAGGGCCCGGGAGCGGGTGGTCAGGTCGCTGGCCCGCTTGGTCTTGTGCAGGACGAGCGCCTGCTGGGCGTTGCGCGCGACCGTCTCCATCAGGGCCTTCTTGTCGCCGCGCTGCGGGACGCGCAGCGAGACGAGCGACCCGCGGCGGCCGGAGAGCCAGGCGGAGACGGCCTCCGCGTCCTCCGGGAGCGCCGGGACCAGGACCTCCTTGGGGACCGTGTCGCCGCTCTCCTCGCCGTACAGCTGCTGGAGGGCGTGCTCGACGAGCCCCGCCGTGTCGACGGCCTCGACCTTGTCCGTGACCCAGCCGCGCTGGCCCCGGACGCGTCCGCCGCGCACGTGGAAGATCTGCACCGCCGCCTCCAGCTCGTCCTCGGCGAGGGCGATCAGGTCGGCGTCGGTGGCGTCGGCGAGGACGACCGCGTTCTTCTCCATGGCCCGGCGCAGGGCCCCTATGTCGTCGCGGAGCCGGGCGGCCTTCTCGTACTCCATGTCCTCGGCCGCGATCGTCATCTGCTTCTCGAGCCGGCGGATGTACGTGCCGGTGCGGCCGGCCATGAAGTCGCAGAAGTCCTCGGCCAGTTCGCGGTGCTCCTCGGGCGCGACCCGGCCGACGCAGGGCGCCGAGCACTTGCCGATGTAGCCGAGGAGGCAGGGCCGGCCGGCGGAGGCGGCGTTGCGGAACACGCCCGCCGAGCAGGTCCGCACCGGGAACACCCGCAGCATCAGGTCGACGGTCTCGCGGATCGCCCACGCGTGCGCGTACGGCCCGAAGTAGCGCACGCCCTTCTTCTTGTGGCCCCGCATGACCTGGACGCGCGGGAACTCCTCGTTCATCGTCACCGCGAGGTACGGATAGCTCTTGTCGTCCCGGTACTTCACGTTGAACCGGGGGTCGAACTCCTTGATCCAGGAGTACTCCAGCTGCAGCGCCTCGACCTCGGTGGACACCACGGTCCACTCCACGGAGGCGGCCGTCGTCACCATGGTGGCCGTGCGCGGGTGCAGGCTCGTGAGCGGCTGGAAGTAGTTCGCCAGCCGCTGGCGCAGGGACTTCGCCTTCCCGACGTAGATCACCCGGCGGTGCTCGTCGCGGAACTTGTAGACCCCCGGGGAGTCGGGGATCTGCCCCGGCTTGGGGCGGTAGCTGGAGGGGTCTGCCATGCTCACCACCCTACTGGCGCCCACCGACACCCCACCCCGCCCACAGCCGTGCCGCGCCCGGCCGGGTGGTGCCCCCCCGCCCCCGCCCGTGTGGGCAAGCGTCCCGCTGGGGCGAAGGGGGTCCCCCCTGCTCGAGCGGAGCCGAGAGCTTGGGGGAGGGCGGGCACACGGGACGGCGCCCTCCAGCGGCGCCCCCGCGTTCCGCGCCCGGACCCGCACCGACAGCGGCGGCGCACAACGGGTGCGGGTCCAGGCACAGCAGCCTCGGGCGTCGGCAAGGGCGCCGTTCCGTTGTGCCCGCAACGGGGGCCAGGGAGGGTGGGCACCGCCCCTGCGGGGCGGGGGCTCGTGGGGTCAGGGGCGCCGGCCCGCCCGTCGCCCGCGTGCCGTCGCCCACGCCGTCAACGCGAGGGCCAGCCCCACGCCCACCGCCGCGACGGCGGGCTCCCCCTGGGACACGGGCTCGGACGGAGGCGCGGACGCGTCGTAACCCCCCGCCGCCCCCTTCCGCGCGTACGCCGACCCCGGCAGTTTGTCGCCGTACGCCCGCACGACCCGCTCCCGGTAGCCCGCGAGGCTCGTCCCGTTCCGGCCCACGGCCCGCACCGCGTCCTCGTCGAGCGGCAGCACCTTCCCGCCCTTCAGGACGTACCACGCGTCGATCTGCGGCTCGCGGAAGACGAAGCCGTGGCCGAGTTCCGCGTACCGGATCTCGTCGTCGCCGGTGGCGATGTTCACCACCTGCCAGCCGCCGCCCGGCTGCCGCGCCGTCCACAGCGAGGCCTTCCGGCCGTCCGGGGCGACGGCCCTGCTGGCGCGGAACTCGACGCGGGCGACCGGCGCCCCGGGCTTCCCGGCGACGAAGTCGGGGGAGAGGAACCGCACGGGGACGGAGGCGCCCTCGACGCGGGGAGCCCCCGCCGTACGAGGGGAGGCTCCGGCACGGACGGAGGCTCCGTCGCGGGCGAAGAACCGGGACAGGGTGTCCAGGGTCCCCGGCGCGGAGGCCGCCTGCTCGGGGGTCGGCGCGGGCGGCGGTCCCCCGGCGGCGGCCGCGGGGAGCGCCCCGAGGAGGACGAGGACGGCGGTGGCGAGGAGCCCGGCTCCCGTGGCACGCGTGTTCATCGTCGTCACGCCCCGATCCGGTAGAGCGAGTGGGTCCAGGAGAACGAGCCGTTGTTCACGTACCAGGCGTGCGAGGCCCAGTTGTAGCGGTCGCTGGAGGGCCAGGGGTCGCCCCAGTAGACCCAGCTGTTCGTGTCGTCGTAGCCGTAGATCACGTGCATGTGGCCACCGCCGCCGGCCCACTGGATCCGCGTCTCGACGGGCCGGTCGGCGTTGATCTCGGTCTGGAGGGTGGAGTAGCGCAGCCAGCCGTCGACGTACGAGCCGGGGCTGATGCCCGCCCAGCCCAGCCCGGTCTGGACGTTGGCGAGCGTGGCCTGCCAGTTGGGGCAGTCGTAGCCCTGCTGCCGGTTGAAGGCGGCGTTGCAGAACTGGTTCTGGCTGTAGTTCCGGCCGTACCAGGTGGCGATGGTGTTGCCGCTCGCCGCCCAGCACCAGTTGGTCTTCTGCTGGGCCTGCATGGTGATGTTCAGCCGCTTCGACGCGAGGGCCGAGACGTCCTCGCCGGTGGGGGCGGCGGAGGCCGGGGCGGCGGGGACGAGGAAGAGGGCGGCTGCGGCGAGTGCCGCGAGGTTCAGCTTTCTTCTGCGCATCGCGTTCCTCCCAGGAGCTGGGGATGAGGGGGGTGGAGGAGCGCGTCCGGACGCTGGTCAGGAGCATCCGCCGTTGTCCGGGCCGGGTCAACACGCTTCAATGCGGGGTGACATCGGACCGTGAACGGTGTGATCCGGGTGTGAACGGAAAGCCCCGGCCCACCTGCCCGCCCGCCCCTCGCGGCGCGACGGTCCATGCCCCCGTCGTGAACGTTCACCGAGGAGTCCTCGTGAGCCACACCGAGGCGGATCTGGTGCAGCTGCTGCACACCGGTCCCTTCCACCTGGCGCTGCGCACCGCGCTGGCCGTGCGCGGGCTGCCGCTCCAGCGGGTCCAGCACCATCTCGCGCACCGGGGCATCAAGGTCGGGGTGACGAGTCTGAGCTACTGGCAGCAGGGCGCCCGCCGCCCGCAGCGGCCGGAGTCCCTGAAGGCCGTCCGGGCCCTGGAGGAGGTCCTCCGGCTGCCCGGGAACTCGCTGCTGCGGCTCCTGGCGGAGGACGCGGCCGGCCGCTCCGAAGCGGGACGCCCGGCGGCCCGCTCGTACCGCTCGCTGGTGGAGGCCTCGGGCTCGGTCGAGGAGCTGCTCGCGGACCTGGAGTCCCCGACGGACGGCGGGCTGCACACGGTGGGGCACCACGAGCGGGTACGGATCGGGGCGGGGCGGGAGCTGGTGGGGCGCGAGTCGCAGCACGTGGTGCGGGCGCACCGGGACGGCGTGGACCGCTACCTCGCCATCCACCACGGCGACCCCGGCTGCGACCCGTCCCGGGTGGTGGTGCGGGGGGTGGAGAACTGCCGGACGGGGCGGGTGCGGTGGCACCCCGGCACGGGCGTGGTGGTCGCGGAGCTGCTCTTCGACGTACGCCTGCGGGCCGGGGACACGTATCTGTTCTCGTACGGCTTCGAGGACGGTACGGCGGGTCCGAGCGGGGAGTACGTGCGCGGGTTCAGCTTCGCGGGCGGGCAGTACGTGCTCCAGGTCCGCTTCGACGAGGCGGCGCTTCCGGTGCGGTGCCGGAGGTTCGCGCAGTCCTCGGCGGGTGCGCCGCGCGGCGGCCGTGCGGAGCTGACCCTGAGCGGTCGGCACCGCACGGTGCACCTCGTGGAGCAGGGGGTGCGTCCGGGGATCCTGGGGATCGACTGGGACTGGTCGTGAGGCCCCGGCTCAGGCCCGGGGCGCCTCGGGGCCGGCCACCAGCTCGCCGTTCTCGACCCGGATCGGGACCTCGGGGAGCGGGACGGTGGCGGGGCCGTGGATCGCCTTGCCGGTCGTGACGTCGAAGCGGCTGCCGTGGCAGGGACAGTTGCCCTCGTTCTCCTCGACCTTGTCGAGGACGCAGCCGGCGTGGGTGCACTGGGCGCTGAAGGCCTTGTACCGGCCCTTGGCCGGGCAGCTCACCACGAGCCGCTGCTCGCGGTAGAGCTTGGAACCGCCGACCGGCACCTCGTCCGGGGCGCCGAGCGGGACCGGTGCGGTCGGGGTCGGGACCTGGGCGTGGCCGAGCTTGGACTCGGTGGAGCAGGCGGCGACTCCCAGCCCGGCGGCTCCGGCGAGGGCCGCGCCTTTCAGTACGGTGCGGCGGCTGGACTGGCCGGACATGAGCGCTCCACGGTGAGATCGGGGACAAGACACCCCAGGGGTGACCGAACCGACGATACCGGCGGCCCCCCGGAGCCCGACGCGGGGGCCCGACGCCGGGGCCGGCACGGGAGACGGGACCAGGCACGGGAGACGGGACCCGGCACGGGAGACGAGACCCGGCGCAGGAGACGGGACCCGGCACGGGAGGCGGAGCCCCGGTCGGGCCCCGCCTCCCGTCACGTCCGGTCGGCCGTCACGCCTTGCGGGTCCGGGCCGTCGCCTTCTTGGCGGCCGCCTTCTTCGCGGGGGCCCTCTTCGCCGCCGTCTTCTTCGCCCCCCGGGCCGCCGGGGTCTTCTCGCCGGCGTCGCTGATCCGGTCGGCGCCGAGGATCTCGCGGAGGAACTTGCCGGTGTGGCTCTCGGGGACCGAGGCGACCTCCTCCGGCGTGCCCTCGGCGATCACCAGGCCGCCGCCGCTGCCGCCCTCGGGGCCCATGTCGATGACCCAGTCGGCGGTCTTGATGACATCGAGGTTGTGCTCGATGACGATCACCGAGTTGCCCTTGTCGACCAGACCGGACAGGACCTTGATCAGCTTCGAGATGTCCTCGAAGTGGAGGCCGGTCGTCGGCTCGTCGAGCACGTAGACCGTGCGGCCCGTGGAGCGCTTCTGGAGCTCGGAGGCGAGCTTGACGCGCTGCGCCTCGCCGCCGGAGAGCGTCGGCGCGGACTGGCCGAGGCGGACGTACCCGAGGCCGACCTCGTTGAGCGTGCGCAGGTGGCGCGCGATGGTCGGGACGGCCTCGAAGAAGTCGAGGGCCTCCTCGATCGGCATGTTCAGGACTTCGGCGATGGACTTGCCCTTGTAGTGGACCTCCAGGGTCTCCCGGTTGTACCGGTCGCCGTGGCAGACCTCGCACGGGACGTAGACGTCCGGGAGGAAGTTCATCTCGATCTTGATCGTGCCGTCGCCGGAGCAGTTCTCGCAGCGGCCGCCCTTGACGTTGAAGGAGAAGCGGCCGGGCAGGTAGCCCCGGACCTTGGCCTCCATCGTCTCGGCGAAGAGCTTGCGGACGTGGTCGAAGACGCCGGTGTACGTCGCCGGGTTCGACCGGGGGGTGCGGCCGATCGGGGACTGGTCGACGTGCACGACCTTGTCGACGAGGTCGTCGCCCTCCACGCGCGTGTGCCGGCCGGGCACCGACTTGGCACCGTTCAGCTCGCGCGCCAGGTGGGTGTAGAGGATGTCGTTGACCAGGGTCGACTTGCCGGAGCCGGAGACGCCGGTGACGGCGGTGAGGACGCCCAGCGGGAAGGAGACGTCGATGTCCCGCAGGTTGTTCTCCTTGGCCCCGTGCACGGTGAGGCTGCGCGCGGGGTCCACCGGCCTGCGGACGTCCGGGGTGGTGATCGACCGGCGGCCGGACAGGTACTGCCCGGTCATCGACTCCTCGTTGGCGAGGAGCTCCTTCAGGGAGCCGGAGTGGACGACCTTGCCGCCGTGCTCGCCGGCGCCGGGGCCGATGTCGACGACCCAGTCGGCGACCTTGATGGTGTCCTCGTCGTGCTCGACGACGATGAGCGTGTTGCCCATGTCCCGGAGCCGGACCAGGGTCTCGATGAGTCGGTGGTTGTCGCGCTGGTGGAGGCCGATGGACGGCTCGTCGAGCACGTACAGCACGCCGACCAGGCCGGAACCGATCTGGGTGGCGAGCCGGATGCGCTGGGCCTCTCCGCCGGACAGCGTGCCCGCCGCCCGGTTGAGCGAGAGGTAGTCGAGGCCGACGTCGACGAGGAAGCGCAGCCGCTCGTTGACCTCCTTGAGGACCCGCTCGGCGATCTTCTTGTCCCGGGCGTTGAGCGTCAGCCGGGAGAGGAACTCGGCGCAGTCGCTGATGGACATCGCGGAGACCTCGGCGATGGACTTCTCCATGACCGTGACCGCGAGGACGATCGGCTTGAGGCGGGTGCCCTGGCAGGTGGGACAGGGCACCTCGCGCATGTAGCCCTCGAAGCGCTCGCGGCTGGAGTCGCTCTCCGCCTCCGTGTGGCGCCGCTTGACGAAGGAGACCGCGCCCTCGAAGGCGGGGGTGGTGTACGCCCGCTCGCGTCCGTACCGGTTCCGGTAGCGGACCTCGACCTGGGTCTTGTGGCCGTGCATCAGGGCCTTCTTGGCGCGCTGCGGCAGCCCGGCGTACGGGATGTCCGTGCGGAAGCCGAGGGCCTGGGAGAGGCCGCCGATGAGCCGGCCGAAGTACTCCTTGGTGTGGCCGTGCGACCAGGGGTGGATGGCGCCCTCGTCGAGCGACTTCTCCTCGTCGGGGACGACCAGCTCGGGGTCGACCTCCATGCGGGTGCCGATGCCGGTGCAGTCGGGGCAGGCGCCGAAGGGCGAGTTGAAGGAGAAGGAGCGCGGCTCCAGCTCCTCGAAGGAGAGGTCGTCGTACGGGCAGTAGAGGTGCTCCGAGTACATCTTCTCGCGCTCGGGGTCGTCCTCGGGGAGGTCGACGAAGTCGAGCACGACCATGCCGCCGGAGAGCCCGAGGGCGGTCTCGACGGAGTCGGTGAGCCGGCGCTTGGCGCTGTCCTTGACGGTGAGGCGGTCGACGACCACCTCGATCGTGTGCTTCTCCTGCTTCTTCAGCGTCGGCGGCTCGGTGAGCTGCACGGTCACGCCGTCCACGCGGGCGCGGCTGTAGCCCTTGGTCTGGAGGTCGGCGAAGAGGTCGACGAACTCGCCCTTGCGCTCGCGCACGAGCGGGGAGAGCACCTGGAAGCGGCTGCCCTCGGGGAGCTCCAGGACCCTGTCGACGATGGCCTGCGGCGACTGGCGGGAGATGGGCCTGCGGCACTCGGGACAGTGCGGCTTGCCGATGCGGGCGAAGAGCAGGCGGAGGTAGTCGTAGACCTCCGTGATGGTGCCGACCGTCGAGCGCGGGTTGCGCGAGGTCGACTTCTGGTCGATGGAGACGGCGGGCGAGAGACCTTCGATGAAGTCGACGTCCGGCTTGTCCATCTGGCCGAGGAACTGCCGGGCGTACGAGGAGAGCGACTCGACGTACCGGCGCTGCCCCTCGGCGAAGATCGTGTCGAACGCGAGGGAGGACTTGCCCGACCCCGAGAGCCCGGTGAAGACGATGAGGGAGTCACGCGGGAGGTCGAGCGAGACGTTCTTGAGGTTGTGCTCGCGAGCGCCACGGACGATGAGACGGTCGGCCACGCCGGTCCGCACCTTTCTTGAGAGAGCGGATGTGCCTGACACACCCAACAACCAAGGATGCCGGATGCTTCCATCGAGCCTATAGCACGCACATTCGATTTCCGGCCGCTCGAAGACCGCTTCACCCGAACGAGTGGCGGCGCTAGGGTCGGCGGCATGATCGACCACGAACGTGACCTTGCTTCCGTGCGCGAGGCGAGCGACCGGCTGCTGGCCGCCGTCGCCTCCTGGGACAACGCGGCGACGGCCGAGCCGTCACGGCTTCCGGGCTGGACCCGCGGGCACGTCCTCGCCCACGTCGCCCGTAACGCCGACGCCCTCGTGAACGTCCTCCGGGGCCGTCCCATGTACGCGGACGCCGCCACCCGGGACGCCGACATCGAGCGCGACGCCGACCGCCCGCTCGACGTCCACCTCGCCGACCTGCGCGAGAGCGCCGACCGCTTCCAGGCCGCCGGCGCCGAGCCCGCCGACTGGAGCCGCACGGTCGAGCTCCGCAACGGGGTCACCGACAGTGCCTCCCGGATCCCCTTCCGCCGCTGGGTGGAGGTGGCCCTGCACCACGTCGACCTGGGCGTCGGCTACGAGCTGGAGGACCTGCCGGAGGAGTTCGTCCTGCGGGAGGTCGACTTCCTGACGGAACGCTTCGCGGGCCACGCCTCCGTCCCGCCGACCCGGGTCCTGGCCACGGACGGCACGGGCGCGTGGAGCACCGGTTCCGCGGAGGGCGCCGGGGTGACCGTGAGCGGCCCCTCCCCCGAGCTCCTCGGCTGGCTCGCCGGCCGCCGCGACGGCTCCGCGCTGAAGACCGAGGGCGGGCCGCTGCCGGAGCTTCCCCCGCTGTAACCGCCGTTGTCGGTCGCCGGAGCTAGTCTGAGGCCATGACGTACAGCGGAGTGGTGAAGGTCGGCGGCGCGGCGGACGTGCACGAGCTGACGGACCTGATGATCTCGAAGGTCGCGGTCGGCCCGATGGACAACAACGCGTACCTGCTGCGCTGCCGGGCGACCGGTGAGCAGCTGCTGGTCGACGCGGCCAACGACGCCTCGACGCTGCTCACGCTGATCGGTGACGACGGCGTCTCCGCCGTCGTCACCACCCACCGGCACGGCGACCACTGGCAGGCCCTGGAGGAGGTCGTCGCCGCGACCGGCGCCCGGACCTACGCGGGCGCGTACGACGCGGAGGGCATCCCCGTCCCGACCGACGTGCCCGTCGAGGACGGCGACACGATCCGGGTGGGCCGGGTCGAGCTGACCGCGCGCCACCTCGTCGGCCACACGCCGGGCTCGATCGCCCTGGTCTACGACGACCCGCACGGCCACCCCCACGTCTTCACCGGCGACTGCCTCTTCCCGGGCGGCGTGGGCAACACCTGGAAGGACCCGGAGGCCTTCGCGAGCCTGATCCACGACGTGGAGACCAAGCTCTTCGCGGTCCTGCCCGACGAGTCCTGGATCTACCCCGGCCACGGCCGGGACACCACGCTCGGTGACGAGCGCCCGCACCTCGCGGAGTGGCGCGAGCGCGGCTGGTGACGCCCGGCGCGCGGCCCCCGAGCTGCACGCCTCCGCACGCCCCCGTAACCGGGACGGCGGTGGGGTAGTTGGCGCGACATGCGCCAAAGTCACCCTCCGTCGCCGCCCCGGCCGCCCTCCGCTCCTTCCCTGGGGCGGCTCGCCGCCGCCTCGCTCGTCGGCACCGCCATCGAGTTCTTCGACTTCTTCGCCTACGGGACCGCCGCCGCCCTCGTCCTGGGGCCGCTCTTCTTCCCCGCCTTCTCGCCCCTGGCGGGAACCCTGGCCGCCTTCGGCACCTTCGCCGCCGGATTCCTCGCCCGGCCCCTCGGCTCGGTGCTCTTCGGGCACGTCGGCGACCGGTACGGCCGGCGGCCGGTCCTCTTCGTCTCGCTGCTCCTGACGGGCTGCGCCACGGTCGCGGTCGGCTGCGTCCCCACGTACGCGACGCTCGGCATCGCCGCCCCGGCGCTGCTGCTCGCCCTGCGCTTCCTCCAGGGCCTCGGCCTGGGCGGCGAGTGGGGCGGGGCGGTCCTGCTCACCGCCGAGCACGCCCCCGCGCACCGGCGCGCGCTGTGGTCGAGCTTCCCGCAGGTCGGCCCCTCGATCGGCTTCCTCCTGGCGAACGGGGTGATGCTGGCGCTCACCGCCGTGCTGAGCGACGCGGAGTTCCGCGCCTGGGGCTGGCGGGTGCCGTTCTGGGCGGCGGGGCTGCTCGCGGCCGGCGGCCTGCTGCTGCGTTCCTCGCTCGCGGAGACCCCGCAGTTCGAGGAGTTGTCCGCGTCCGGGCGGCGCGCGGGCGCTCCGCTGGTGGAGGTCGTCCGCGACCACTGGCGGCTCGTACTGCTGACGGCCGGGGCGCTCGCGGTCGGGTACGCCGTCTTCTACGCGGTCTCCACCTGGGCGCTGGCCTACGGCACCGAGCGGCTCGGGGTGAGCAGCACGGTGATGCTGACCTGCGTCATGGCGGCGGTGGCGGTCATGGGCGCGGTGACCCCGCTGGTGGCCCTGCTCGGCGACCGCTGGGGGCGCCGGCCGCTCTGCCTGGCGGGGTGCGCGGCCTCGGCGCTCTGGATGTTCCCGATGGTGGCGCTGCTGCACACGGCGCGGCCGTTGTTGATGTTCCTCGGGTTCCTGGGCGCGTTGCTGGGCTTCATCACCATGTTCGCGGTGATCGCCGCGTACCTCCCGGAGCTGTACGAGCCCCGTGTCCGCTGCACGGGGGCGGCCGTCGGCTACAACCTGGCCGGTGTCCTGGGCGGCGCGCTGACGCCCGTCGTCGCCACCGCCCTCTCCGACGGCGGTTCCGGCCCGCCCTGGGGCGTCGCGGCCTACCTCACCCTGGTCGCGCTTCTGAGCCTCGGCTGCTTCGCCCTCCTCCCGGAGACCCTCCCGGGCCGTGCCGGACGTCCGGCGCCCGAGCCCGCCGCCGTCTGATCCGTCCGGGCGGTACGGGACGGCGACGGCCGACCGGGGCTGTCCCGGTCGGCCGTCGGTGTCGTGCGGAAGGGGCGTCAGGCCTCGACGCTGTCCTTCGGGGCGCCCTCGGTGGCGGCCTCGGCTTCGGCCGCCTCGCGCCGGGCCTGCTTCCCGGAGGCGATCAGGCTGGTGACGGTCGTGACGGCCAGGACGCCGCCGATGACGCCGAGCGAGACCGGGATGGAGATCTCGGGGACGTGCACCCCGGACT
>NZ_JBVJPE010000019.1:0-664 GCF_055582805.1 Streptomyces sp. NPDC107498
AGCGTTAGGGAAACGCCCGGTTACATTCCGAACCCGGAAGCTAAGCCTTTCAGCGCCGATGGTACTGCAGGGGGGACCCTGTGGGAGAGTAGGACGCCGCCGAACAATTCTTCAGGACCCCTGGTCCCAGCGTTCACGCTGGGACCAGGGGTCCTTTTGTTTTTGCTTGACTTTTCCGATGCGCGGCCGAGTGCCGGCTGCGCGAGAATGACTGCAGTACCCGAAGACAGGAGTCACGACGATGTCCACCAACTCTCCCGACGACCGTCCGGAGCGCGAGCCGCGTCGCAGGGACGGTGGCGGTGGCGACCGGGGCGGCTTCCGTGGACCGCGACGGGATGACAACCGTGGCGGGGACAACCGCGGCGGCTTCCGCCGTGACGACCGTGGTGGCGACAACCGCGGTGGCGGTTTCCGCCGCGATGACCGTGGCGGTGACAACCGCGGTGGCGGTTTCCGCCGTGACGACCGTCGTGATGACAACCGCGGTGGTGACAACCGCAGTGGCGGTTTCCGTCGTGACGACAACCGTGGTGGTGACAACCGCGGTGGTGGGTTCCGTCGTGATGACAACCGTGGTGGTGACAACCGCGGTGGTGGGTTCCGTCGTGATGACAACCGTGGTGGTGACAACCGTGGTGGTGGGTTCCGTCGCGATGACAAT
>NZ_JBVJPE010000019.1:762-160948 GCF_055582805.1 Streptomyces sp. NPDC107498
ACCGTGGTGGTGACAACCGTGGTGGTGGGTTCCGTCGCGATGACCGTGGTGGTGACCGTCCGTCGTTCCGTCGGGACGAGCGGCCTTCGTACGGGCAGCGTGACGACCGCGGTGGTGACAACCGCGGCGGTGGTTTCCGTCGCGACGACCGGCGTGATGAGCGTCCGTCCTCGTTCCGTCGGGACGACCGGCCTTCGTACGGGCAGCGCGATGACCGCGGTGGTGACAACCGCGGCGGTGGTTTCCGCCGCGACGACCGTGGTGGCGACCGTCCGTCGTCGTTCCGCCGTGACGACCGCGGCGGGGACAACCGCAGTGGTGAGTTCCGTCGGGATGACCGCGGTGGTGACAACCGTGGTGGTGGGTTCCGTCGCGACGACCGTGGCGGTGACCGTCCGTCGTTCCGTCGGGACGAGCGGCCTTCGTACGGGCAGCGTGACGACCGCGGTGGTGACAACCGCGGTGGCGGCTTCCGCCGCGACGACCGGCGCGATGAGCGTCCCTCCTCGTTCCGTCGGGACGACCGGCCTTCGTACGGGCAGCGCGATGACCGCCGTGACGACAACCGCGGCGGTGGTTTCCGCCGTGACGACCGCGGTGGTGACAACCGCGGTGGTGGGTTCCGTCGCGACGACCGTGGCGGTGACCGTCCGTCGTTCCGTCGGGACGAGCGGCCTTCGTACGGGCAGCGTGACGACCGCGGTGGTGACAACCGCGGTGGCGGCTTCCGCCGCGACGACCGGCGCGATGAGCGTCCCTCCTCGTTCCGTCGGGACGACAACCGGGGTGGCGGCTTCCGTCGGGACGACAGCCGCGGCGGCGGGTTCCGTCGGGACGACCGCGGTGGCGAGCGCGGTGGGTTCCGCGGGCGGGACGACCGGGGCGGGTACGGGCGCCGTGACGACCGTGGCGAGCGGGACCGCGGCGACCGCGCGCCCATCAAGCGTCTGCCGATCCCGCCGGAGGTCACCGGTGAGGAGATCGACCCGGATGTGCGCCAGGAGCTGATGAGCCTGCCCAAGGGGCTCGCCGAGGACGTCTCGCGCAACCTCGTCATGGTCGCCCAGCTGATCGACGAGGACCCGGAGAAGGCCTACGGCTACTCCAGGGTCGCCCTGCGGCTCGCCTCGCGCGTCGCGGCCGTCCGCGAGGCGGCCGGCTTCGCCGCGTACGCGACGCAGAAGTACTCCGAGGCGCTGGCCGAGTTCCGGGCCGCGCGCCGGATGAGCGGCGGCGTCGAGCTGTGGCCCGTCATGGCCGACTGCGAGCGCGGCCTCGGCCGGCCCGAGCGGGCCCTCGCCATGGCCGGCGAGCCCGAGGTGCAGAAGCTGGACAAGGCCGGGCAGGTCGAGATGCGGCTCGTCGCCGCCGGTGCCCGCCGGGACATGGGGCAGCTCGACGCGGCCATCGTGACCCTGCAGAGCCCCGAGCTCGCCTCCAGCGCCGTGCACCCGTGGACCGCGCGCCTGCGGTACGCGTATGCCGACGCGCTGCTGGCCGCCGGGCGCGAGCAGGAGGCCCGGGAGTGGTTCGGCAAGGCCATGGAGGCCGACAAGGACGGCGCCACGGACGCGTCCGACCGGCTCGCCGAGATGGACGGCGTCGAGTTCGTCGACGCGTTCGACGAGTCCGAGGACGAGTCGGACGCGTCCGAGGGGTCCGGTGTCGTCGAGCTCGACGACGAGGACGACGAGGACGACGAGGACGACGACGACGACCGGGACGGCGACGACGACCGGGACGGCGACAAGGGCTGATCCCTTGGAGCAGTGAGAAGGGCGGCACCCGACGGGTGCCGCCCTTCTTCTTTTCCGTGCGCCCTCAGTCCAGGGCCAGGCTCCTCAGGACCAGGCCCGTCGCGGGTTTCGGGCCGAAGGAGGTCGACTTGCGGGGCATCGTGACGCCCTGGCGGGCGAGGTCGCGGACGACCTCCTCCCGTACCGGGTGCATGAGGACCGCCGTGCCGCCTCGGCGTTCCGCCTGTTCGACCGCCGCCTCCGTGTCGTGGATGTAGGCGATGTCCTCGGGGGTGTCCGGGATGTGCCAGACGTGTTCGAGGAGGGCGGAGTGCAGGACCGTCGCGTCCAGGGTCCGCCAGGCCTGGGGGCGGTCCGTGCGGATCGTGCGGTCGAGGAGGGCGGGGTCCGGGCGGTCGAGGAGGTGGAAGCCGCCGTCGCCCGCGAGGAGGAAGGCGTTTCCCTCGGCGGTGGCGGCCTCCAGGGCCTCCAGGGCCGCGGGGAGCGGCTGGTCGATCCTGCGCACCCGGAACGCGTCTCCGAGGGCGGTGAGGGCGTCCGCGACCGGCAGGCGGTTGAGGAGGCGGTGGATCGCGCGGACCCGCAGGGGGTAGCGGGCGGTGTCGATGAGGAGGACCAGGCCGTAGTTCCAGGGGCCGGGCGCCGCGTGCTCCTCGCGGAGGCGCAGATACGTCGCCCAGCGGTGGTGGCCGTCGGCGATGAGGGCCTGATGACGGGCCAGCTCTTCGGCGATCGTGGCGAGTTCGGCGGGGTCCGTGACCGACCACAGACGGTGGTGGAAGCCGTCCTCCGTGGTGGTGGAGAGCAGGGGCTCGTGGCGGACGGTGCGCTCGATGACGGCCTCGGCGCCGCCCTCGTCGCCCCCGACGTAGGTGAGGAGCAGGGGCTCCAGGTTGGCGGCCGTGGTCCGCATCAGGGCGGCGCGGTCCTCGACGACGTGCGGCATGACGTCCTCGTGGGGGAGGACGAGGCCCTCCGCCGGGGTGGAGAGCTCCAGGGCGCCGATGACGCCGCGCTGGAGGACGCCGTCGCCCCGCTGCTCGTACACGTAGAGCGCGGGCTGCGGGTCCGGGGCGAGGACGCCGTCCGCGAGCCAGCGGTCGAGGGTGACGGCGGCCTTGCGGTGGCGGGTGCCGGCGGTGATCGCCTGCGGGAGGATCAGCCGCACGATGTTGTGCGGGTCGGCGGACTCCAGATGGAGCAGTCCGTCAGGCCGTACGACGACGTCGTAGGGCGGGGACGTCACGGCGGCGAGGCTGCCTACCCGCTCGGGGACGTACCGGAGCCCGCGGAACGGGGCCAGGCGCAGGCCTGTGGCGTCGGCGCGGACGTCGTCGGCCGCGTGACCTGATGTGTTCATCCTGTCATCGTATGTGGGCGGGCATGAGCGATGATCGGAAGAGTGGGGGAATTCACCCGGTGATCTGAGGAGCGTGCGGTGACGGTGCGGAACGGCCAGGAACGGCGGAACGGCGGCAGGAAGCGTCCGGAGGGCAGCGCGGTCGCGCTGAGCGAGGCGTACGACACGGCGCTCCTGGACCTGGACGGGGTCGTGTACGCGGGCGGGGAGCCCGTCCCGCACGCCGTGGAGGCGCTCGGGACGGCCCGGGCCGGTGGGATGCACCTGGCGTACGTCACCAACAACGCGCTGCCGACGCCCGGCGAGGTGGCCGCGCACCTGACGGAGCTGGGCGTGCCGGCGGAGGCCGGGGACGTGGTCACCTCGGCGCAGGCGGTGGCCCGGCTGATCGCGGACGAGGTGCCGGCGGGGTCCGGGGTGCTGGTCATCGGCGGCGAGGGGCTGCGGGTGGCGCTGCGCGAGCGTGGCCTCGTGCCGGTGGAGTCGGCGGACCGGGATCCGGTGGCGGTCGTGCAGGGGTACGGCGGGCCGGAGATGCCGTGGGGGAGGTTCGCGGAGGCGGCCTACGCGGTGGCGCGGGGCGTGCCGTGGTACGCCTCGAACACGGACCTGACGATTCCCGGGGCGCGGGGGATCGGGCCGGGGAACGGGGCGGCGGTGGAGGTCGTGCGGATCGCCACCGGACACCGGTTCGAGCCGAAGGTCGCGGGGAAGCCGCTGCCGCCGATGCACCGGGAGACGGTGCTGCGGACGGGGGCGGAGCGGCCCCTGGTGGTGGGCGACCGGCTGGACACGGACATCGAGGGCGCGTTCAACGGCGGGGTGGACTCGCTGCTCGTGCTGACCGGGGTGACGGACGTGGCACAGCTGCTCGCGGCCGTGCCCGAGCACCGTCCCACGTACGTGGCGGCCGATCTGCGGGGGCTGCTCGTGGGGCAGCCCGAGGTCGTCGCGGGCGCGGACGGGGGCTTCGCGTGCGGGGGTTGGCGGGCCTCCGTGAGCGGCGGTGAGCTCGTCCTCGACGGCGCGCCGGGCGAGGGGGCGGACGTGCTGGACGGGGTGCGGGCGCTGTGCGGGGCGGCCTGGTCGGAGGCGGACCGGCCGGGTGCGGGCGTACCGGACGCGGGGAAGGCGCTGGCGCTTCTGGGGGTGTGAGTCCCCGGCACCCCGGGCAGGGAGTGAAGTTGGGTAGGCTAACCTAACTTCGCGTGGCCCGTGGTCGTCACCGCCGGACGCGACCACGGACGAGACAGCGGGAGTGCGGGCATGGACGGTCGGCAGCAGCAGCGCCTGAGCGCGGAATCGGTCACCCTGGCGTACGAGCAGCGGGTCATCGCCCGCGACCTGTCCGTCGCGATCCCCGACAACTCGTTCACCGTCATCGTCGGGCCCAACGCCTGCGGCAAGTCCACCCTCCTGCGCGCCCTCTCCCGGATGCTGAAGCCCAGCGAGGGCCGGGTCCTGCTCGACGGGCAGTCGATCCACGCGCTGCCCGCCAAGAAGGTGGCCAAGACCCTCGGGCTGCTGCCCCAGACCTCCGTGGCGCCCGACGGCATCACCGTCGCCGACCTCGTCGCACGCGGCCGCTATCCGCACCAGGGGCTGCTGCGCCAGTGGTCCCCGGAGGACGAGCGGATCACGCGCGAGTCCATGGCGGCGACCGGCGTCGCCGAGCTGGCCGACCGGTACGTGGACGAGCTCTCGGGCGGTCAGCGCCAGCGCGTCTGGATCGCCATGGCGCTCGCCCAGCAGACGCCGCTGCTGCTGCTCGACGAGCCCACCACGTACCTCGACATCCAGCACCAGATCGACGTCCTCGACCTGTGCGCCGAGCTGCACGAGACGCAGGGGCGGACGCTCGTCGCCGTCCTCCACGACCTCAACCACGCGGCCCGGTACGCCACCCACCTCGTCGCCGTCCGCGACGGCGAGGTGGTCGCCGAGGGGCCGCCGTCGGAGGTGGTGACCGCCGAGCTGGTCGAGCGGGTCTTCGGGCTGCGCTGCCAGGTCATCGACGACCCGGAGACGGGGACGCCGCTGGTCGTGCCGGCCGGGCGGAAGGCGCGCGTCCGCAAGGCCCCGGAGCCCGCGCCGTCCCAGGAACCCGCGCTACAGAAGTGAGCGCAGGCGCAGGAGGTCGCGGAAGCCGGCCTCCAGCCTGACCCGGCCCGAGGCCCAGGCCTTCGCGAAGTTCAGCTCGCCGGCCACCATCGCCACCAGGTCGTCGCCGGTCATCGAGAGCCGGATGTCGGCCTTGGCCGGCGGGGGGCCCGCCACCGTGGAGTCGACCCGGATCCGGCCGCCCGCGAGGCGGCCCGTGAACGTCGTGTCGAGGTCGGTGACGTGGCAGCTCAGGCTGCGGTCGAGCGCGGCCGCGCCGCGCACGCCCTCGTCCGCCCGCGCGAGATTGTCCGAAAGCCTGTCCAGTGCGTCGCGGCACTCCGTGATCGTCGCCATCGCCGTCGACGGTACCCCAGGGCTTCGCGGTAGCGTCGAGGCATGAGCGACGCCACCCCCGAAGCCCCGCAGGAGCAGGCCCCGGCCGAGACGTACGGGCCCGCGGAGCCCGCACCGCTCGGCGTCGCCCTCGAACCCACCGGCCGTGCCGCCGTCGACGCCCACCTCGCGCGTCTCGCCGAGCTGGACCACCTCCCGGCGGACGGACACCTGGAGGTGTACGAGGATGTACACCGTGGACTGCGCGCCGAGCTGACCTCGCTCGACGCCCACCCCGCCCCCCGTCCGCACGACAACAGGAGCTGAAAAGAACGTGGCAGGAGTGGCACGCCGCCGTCTCGACGCCGAGCTGGTCCGGCGCAAGCTCGCGCGCTCGCGCGAGCACGCCAGCCAGCTGATCGCCGCGGGCCGGGTGACCGTCGGCAGGACCGTCGCCACCAAGCCCGCCACCCAGGTCGAGACCGCCGCGGCCATCGTCGTCGTCCAGGACGACTCCGACCCCGACTACGTCTCGCGCGGCGGCCACAAGCTCGCCGGGGCCTTCGCCGCCTTCGTCCCGCAGGGACTGCGGGTCGAGGGCCGGCGCGCCCTGGACGCCGGCGCCTCCACCGGCGGCTTCACGGACGTCCTGCTGCGCGCCGGCGCCGCCCACGTCGTCGCCGTCGACGTCGGCTACGGACAGCTCGCCTGGTCGCTGCAGAGCGACGAGCGCGTCACCGTGAAGGACCGCACCAACGTGCGCGAGTTGACGCTCGACGCCATCGACGGCGTCCCGGTCGACCTCGTCGTCGGTGACCTGTCCTTCATCCCGCTCGGCCTCGTCCTGCCCGCCCTCGCGGCCTGCACGGCGCCCGGCGCCGACCTCGTCCTCATGGTCAAGCCGCAGTTCGAGGTGGGCAAGGAGCGGCTCGGCACGGGCGGAGTCGTGCGTTCCACGGAGCTCCGCGCGGACGCCGTGAAGAACGTGGCCCGGCAGGCCGGCGAGCTCGGCCTCGGCGTCCTCGGCGTCACCGCCAGCCCGCTGCCCGGCCCCTCGGGCAACGTCGAGTACTTTCTGTGGCTGCGGGCAGGCGCG
This sequence comes from Streptomyces sp. NPDC107498, assembly GCF_055582805.1. Taxonomy (NCBI): domain Bacteria; kingdom Bacillati; phylum Actinomycetota; class Actinomycetes; order Kitasatosporales; family Streptomycetaceae; genus Streptomyces; species Streptomyces sp. NPDC107498. The sequence goes on from NZ_JBVJPE010000019.1 coordinate 7,412, forward strand.
CCCGCTCTGGATCCGGCGGACGTCGACCGCGCCGTGGCGGAGGGACCTCGTTGAACTCGACTGCAGCACCACCGGGAACGACACGCACCGTCTTCCTGCTCGCGCACACGGGCCGGCCGGCCGCCGTGCGCAGCGCCGAACTGGTCGTACTGGGGCTGCTGCGCTGCGGCATCGGCGTCCGCGTCCTGGAGGCCGAGGCCGCGGACCTGCCGCTGCCGCCGTCCGTCGAGACGGTGCCGGAGGGCTGCCCCGACGCCCTCGACGGCTGTGAACTCCTCGTCGTCCTCGGCGGCGACGGCACCCTGCTGCGCGGGGCGGAGTTCTCCCGTGCCTCCGGCGTGCCCATGCTCGGCGTCAACCTGGGGCGCGTGGGCTTCCTCGCCGAGGCCGAGCGCGACGACCTCGACAAGGTCGTCGACCGGGTCGTCACCAAGGCGTACGAGGTCGAGGAGCGGATGACCCTCGACGTCGTCGTGTACGAGAACGGCGACGTCCTGCACCGCGACTGGGCGCTCAACGAGGCCGCCGTGCAGAAGGTCTCGCCGGAGCGGATGCTGGAGGTCGTGCTCGCGATCGACGGACGCCCGGTGACCGGCTTCGGCTGCGACGGGGTGATCTGCGCGACACCCACCGGCTCCACCGCGTACGCCTTCTCGGCGGGCGGCCCGGTCGTCTGGCCCGAGGTCGAGGCGCTGCTCATGGTCCCGATCGGGGCCCACGCCCTCTTCGCCAAGCCGCTGATCACCACCCCCCAGTCGGTGCTCGCCGTCGAGGTCGAGCCGCACACCCCGCACGGGGTGCTGTGGTGCGACGGGCGGCGGACGGTGGAGCTCCCGGCGGGCGCCCGCGTCGAGGTGCGACGGGGCGCCGTGCCGGTCCGGCTCGCCCGGCTGCACCACGCCTCCTTCACGGACCGGCTCGTCGCCAAGTTCGCCCTGCCCGTCTCGGGATGGCGGGGCGCACCGCGCTGACGCCCCCGGCGGGTCCGTAACGAACGGCGCGTCCGGGAGTCACGCCCGGGGGCGATGTCGCATCGGACCCGGTAAACCTCGTATGGTCTGGGGCGTGCTGGAGGAGATGCGGATACGGTCGCTCGGGGTCATCGACGACGCGGTGGTCGAGCTGTCGCCCGGCTTCACCGCGGTGACCGGTGAGACCGGTGCGGGCAAGACCATGGTCGTGACCAGCCTGGGGCTGCTGCTCGGCGGACGTGCCGACCCGGCCCTGGTGCGGATCGGCGCGGCCTCGGCCGTCGTCGAGGGGCGGATCGGCGTGCCCCCGGGCTCGCCCGTCGCCGTACGCGCCGAGGAGGCCGGTGCCGAGCTCGACGAGGGCGTGCTCCTCGTCAGCCGTACCGTCTCCGCCGAGGGACGCTCCCGGGCCCACCTCGGCGGGCGCTCCGTGCCCGTCGGTCTGCTCGCCGAACTCGCCGACGACCTCGTCGCCGTCCACGGCCAGACCGACCAGCAGGGCCTGCTCAAGCCGGCCCGGCAGCGCGGCGCGCTCGACCGGTACGCGGGCGAGGCCGTCTCCGTGCCGCTCGCCGCCTACGGCGGGGCGTACCGGCGGCTGCGCGCCGTCACCGCCGAGCTGGACGAGATCACCACCCGGGCCAGGGAACGCGCCCAGGAGGCCGATCTGCTGCGCTTCGGGCTCGGCGAGATCGAGGCCGTCGCCCCGCTGCCCGGCGAGGACGCCGAACTCGCCGCCGAGGCCGAGCGGCTCGGGCACGCCGAGGCCCTCGCCTCCGCCGCCGCGCTCGCGCACGGCGCGCTCGCGGGCGACCCCGAGGACCCCGAGGCCGTCGACGCGACCACCCTGGTCGCCGGCGCGGGCCGGGCCCTGGAGGCCGTACGGTCGCACGACCCGGCGCTCGCCGGGCTCGCCGACCGGATGGGCGAGATCTCCATCCTGCTCTCCGACGTGGCGCAGGAGCTGGCCGGATACGCCGACGACCTGGACGCCGACCCGCTGCGGCTCGCCGCCGTCGAGGAGCGGCGGGCGCTGCTCACCCAGCTGACGAGGAAGTACGGCGAGGACATCGGCGCCGTCCTCGCCTGGGCGGAGGAGAGCGCGGCGCGGCTCGGCGAACTCGACAACGACGACGACCGGATCGAGGAGCTCACCGCCGAGCGGGACCGGTTGCGCGACGAACTGTCCGTGCTCGCGCAGCGGCTCACCGACGCGCGCACGGAGACGGCCGCCCGGTTCGCCGACGCGGTCACCGCCGAACTCGCCTCGCTGGCCATGCCCCACGCGCGCGTGTCCTTCGCCATCTCCCAGGCCGAGGACCCCGAGGGCGTCGAGGTCGGCGGCCGGCGCGTCGCCTACGGGCCCTCCGGGGCCGACGAGGTCGAGCTGCTGCTCGCCCCGCACCCCGGCGCCCCGCCCCGGCCCATCGCCAAGGGCGCGTCCGGCGGTGAGCTGTCCCGGGTGATGCTCGCCGTGGAGGTCGTCTTCGCCGGGGTCGACCCGGTGCCGACGTACCTCTTCGACGAGGTCGACGCGGGCGTCGGCGGCAAGGCGGCGGTCGAGATCGGCCGTCGGCTCGCCAAGCTCGCCAAGTCCGCCCAGGTCGTCGTCGTCACCCACCTTCCGCAGGTCGCGGCCTTCGCCGACCGGCAGTTGCTCGTCGAGAAGACGAACGACGGCTCCGTGACCCGTTCCGGCGTCACCGTCCTGGAGGGCGAGGAGCGGGTCCGGGAACTGTCCCGGATGCTCGCCGGCCAGGAGGACTCCGAGACGGCCAGGGCCCACGCGGAGGAGCTGCTCGCCACGGCGCGGGCGGACGCGTGAGCCGGGGCGGGAAGCCAGGGGCCGGTTCGTTCCGGGCGCCTCCGGCTCCGGCGGCGCCCGGTCCGCGTGCCGGCGGCTGAGGCGACGGTCGCCGTCGCGGTGCGGGGGAGCGGGCGGGGTGCTCGCGCGCTCCCTCGTGGGGGTGAACCCGTGGACGCGGGCCCGGCCCGTACGCCTTCCGCACGCCGGAACGACGCCACTTCGGTGCCGGAACGTGCGTACGGTCGAGGGCCCGGACTGGCATCCTTGGGCGCGTGACACAGCTCCGTACGGTCCAAGTGCTGGGCGGCGGCGGCGCGGGCAGCAGCGCTCACGTCCGATCACTCGCCTCGGGGCTGGTGGCGAGGGGCGTGCGGGTGACCGTGTGCGCCCCGGCCGAACTCGACCGCGCCTACGACTACCTCGGCGCCGGCGCGCACTTCGTGCCCCTGCCCCGCCTCGGCGACCCCGCGACCGTCGCCGTCCTCCGCAACGCCTGCATCGGCGCGGACGTGGTCCACGCGCACGGCCTCCAGGCCTCCGTACGGGCCGCGCTCGCGCTGACCGGCGGCGGCCGCGCCCCCCTGGTGACCACCTGGCACAGCAGGAACCACAGGGACGGTGCGCGGGGCGGGGTGCTGCGGCTCCTCGAACGGAAGACCGCGCGGGCCGCGACCGTCGTCCTCGGCACCTCCTCCGAACTCGTCGACCGAGCCCGGCGGCGCGGGGCCCGGGACGCCCGCCTCGCCCCCGTCACCGTGCCCCCCGCGCGCGGGCCCGTCTGCCTCCACGACGGCAAGGCCCGCGCCGAACTCGGCGCCGTCGACCGGCCCCTGCTCATGGCCGTCGGAGCGCTCGAACGCGGCCGGGGGTACCGGACGCTGCTCGACGCCGCCCGGGAATGGCGGGAGCTCGACCCGCAGCCGCTGCTCGTGATCGCCGGGGAAGGGCGCGAACGGGCCTCCCTGCAACGGCGGATCTTCGAGGAACGGCTCCCCGTGCGGCTCATCGGGCGCCGGGACGACGTCGCCGAGCTGCTCGCCGCCGCCGACGTCGCCGTCCTGCCGTCACGGTGGGAGGCCCGCTCCCTGCTCGCGCAGGAGGCGCTCCGGCTCGGGGTGCCGCTCGTCGCGACGGCGGTCGGCGGCGTGCCGGAGCTCGTCGGGAACGCGGCGGAGCTGGTGCCGTACGGGGACGCGGGGGCCCTGGCGGGGGCGGTGCGGGGGCTGTTGGAGGACGCGGAACGACGGATGGACCTGGCGGCGGCGGGGCGGGTGCAGGCGGGGTCCTGGCCGACGGAGGACGAGACGGTGGCGCATGTTCTGGCCGTGTACGACGAGTTGACGGGGCGGTGACCTTTTCCGGGCCGGGCGGGGCGGGGCCTGCGCCCCCTCGTTGTGGGCAATCGTTCCGCTCGAGCAGGGGGGACCCCCTCGCCCTGCGGGACGATTGCCCACACGGGCGGGGGCGGGGGCACCGCCCCGCCGGGCGCGGGCCCACACGGGGGTGGGCCGGGGTGCCGCCCCGCCGGGCGGGGGGTCAGGGGGTGTGGCGGCGGGCTCTCAGGGCCAGGGAGAGGGCCAGGACCGTCTGGGGGTCGTCGAGGTCCGTGCCGAGGAGTTCGGAGATGCGGGCCAGGCGGTTGTAGAGGGTCTGGCGGTTGAGGTGGAGCTCGCGGGCCGTCTCCGCCTTGCGGCCCGCGTGGGCCAGGTAGGTCTGGAGGGTGGGGAGGAGCGGGGGGCGGGACGTGGCGTCGTGGTCCCGCAGCGGACCGATCGCGCGGTCCACGAAGGCCGCCAGGTCCGGGTGGTCGCGCAGCCGCCACAGGAGCAGGTCGATGTCGAGGCGGCGCGCGTCGTACCAGGGGAGGTCCGAGAGGCCCTGCGCCGCCGTCGCCGTCTCCGCCGCGTGCCGCAGGCCCGCCGAGGCCGCCGCCCAGCCGCCCGCGACGCCGACCACGACGACCGGCGGGTGCGCCCCGGCCCGCTCCAGGCCGGCCCGTTCCACGCCCGCGCGCAGCGCCGCCGCGACCCGGTCCGCGACCGCCGTGCGTTCCGATTCCGAGCGGAGCCCCAGGAGGAGGGGGACACGGCCTTCCACCGGGCGGACGCCCAGGAGGGCCGGGACGCCCACCGAGGACAGTTCCTCCAGGACCGCGCGGGCCAGGAGGGCCCAGTTGCCCGAGGGGGACAGTTCCGGCGCCAGGCGCATCACCACCGGGAGGAGCGGGCCGTCCCCCGGTTTGAAGCCCAGGACCCGCGCCTGCGCCGGGGCGTCCTCCGCCGTGATGCGGCCCTCCGCGAGGTCCGTCAGGAAGTCGCCCCGGCCCCGCGCGGCCAGCTCCTCCTCCTGGCGCGCCTGCATGAGGACGACCGCGAGGAGCCCCGCCGCCCGCTCGGCCGCCATCCGGTGGACGGGGGAGAGGGCGCCGGAGACCGCGAGGAGGACGAGGCGGGCCCGTACCGACCCCGTACCGGGGCCGCCGCCGGGCACGTCCACGAGGACCGTGCCGGAGGGCGGGCCGGACTCCCGGGCCGCCCGCTGGCCGCGCAGCCCGTCCCACACCTGGAGCGGGTCGGCGGGCGCGGACTCGGTGCCCGCCGCGTACAGCAGCTGTCCGTCGGCGGTCTCCAGGAAGACCGGGTTCGCGGCGAAGTCGGAGAGGATGCGGAGCACCTGCGGGACGCCGCCGCCGCCGAGGAGCGCCTCCGTGCACTGCCGGTGGACCTCCTCGGCCCGTCGCTGGAGGGCGTAGTGGCCGTTGACGATCTCGGTGTGGATCTCCTCCGTGACGGCGACGAAGGGGACCTCGCGGTGGAGCTGGACGAGCGGCAGGCCGGCCGCCCTGGCCGTCTCCACTATGGTCGCCGGGAGGCGGGCGAAGCGCGGGCCCAGTTCGACGACGAGCGCCGCGATGCCCCGGTCGGCGAGCCGACGGACGAAGGCGCGCTGCTCGGCCGGGCGGGTGCCCAGGCCGAGGCCCGTCGTGAGGAGCAGTTCGCCGCCCTTGAGGAGCGACGCGATGTTCGGCACCTCGCCCGCGTGCACCCAGCGCACCGTGCGGTGGAGCCGGTCCGCGCCGGCCACGACCTCCGGGAGCCCGCTGCGCAGCCCGGGGAGTTCGAGCGCCCGCTGCACGGTGATCCCGCCCTGATTGTCCATGGGGCCGGACGCTACCCGCGTCCGTGTTCCGACGACATCACCGCACGGTCACGGGACCGGACAGTTCGTGCACCAGGGCGACAACTCGTCGCCCCGTGGCGGGAATTGTGCGACCGCATGTCGATTGTGGCCTACGTCACTCCCGAGGATCCTCTCGGCCCATGGCAGAGAACCCCACTCCAGAGGTCCACCGGCTCAAGGCGAACTCGGTCGGACTCGTCGGCGTCGTCTTCATGGCCGTCGCCACCGCCGCGCCGATCACGGCGATGACCGGAAACCTCCCCATCGCCGTCGGCTTCGGGAACGGCACCGGCGCCCCCGCCGGATACCTCTTCGCGACGCTGGTCCTGACCGTCTTCTCGGTCGGCTACGTGGCCATGGCCAAGCGGATCACGGCCGCCGGCGCCTTCTACGGCTACATCTCGCACGGCCTGGGCCGGATCGCCGGCATGGCCTCCGGCATGCTCGCCGTCCTCGCGTACGTCGTCTTCGAGGCCTCGATCGTCGGCGTCTTCTCCTACTTCGCCAAGACCACGGTCGCCGACCAGCTCGGCGTCGACCTGCCGTGGGTGCTGTACGCGGCGGTCATGCTGGCCGTCACCGCCGTCCTGTCGTACTTCGACATCAACCTGACCGCCAAGGCGCTCGGAGTGATGCTGGTCGCGGAGATCGCCGTCCTCTTCGCGGTCGCCACCGCCGTCCTGATCGCCGGCGGCGGCCCCGACGGCATCCCGGTCGAGCCGATCGACCCCGCGAACGCCTTCACCGGCACCTCCGCCGGTCTCGGCCTCTTCTTCGCCTTCTGGTCCTGGGTCGGCTTCGAGTCGACCGCCATGTACGGCGAGGAGTCCCGCGACCCCAAGCGGGTCATCCCGCGCGCCACCCTGATCTCCGTCGTCGGCGTCGGCCTCTTCTACATCTACGTGTCGTGGATGACGATCGCCGGCAACGGCCTCGCCGGGTCCGTGAAGCTGTCCGCCTCCTCCTCGCCGCTCGACCTGTTCTTCGCGCCCACCGAGACCTTCATCGGCGCCTGGGCCGTCGACGCCTTCCAGTGGCTGCTGCTCACCGGCTCCTTCGCCTGCGGCATGGCCTTCCACCAGTGCGCCTCGCGCTATCTGTACGCCATCGGCCGGGAGGGCTTCCTCCACCCGGCGCTCGGCCGGACCCACGCCCGGCACGGCTCGCCGTACATCGCCTCGTACGCGCAGAGCACGATCGCCGTCGCCCTCGTCGCCGCCTTCTGGCTCACCGGCCAGGACCCGTACATCCACCTCTACACGCTGCTCGCGATCCTCGGCACGATGGCGATCCTCATCGTCCAGACCCTGTGCTCCTTCGCCGTCATCGGCTACTTCCGGAAGAACCACCCCGAGGACCGGCACTGGTTCAGGACCTTCACGGCCCCGCTCCTCGGCGGCATCGGCATGATCGCCGTCGTCGTCCTGCTGGTCATGAACATGGAGACGGCGGCCGGTCTCGCCGCCGACTCCCTCTTCTTCGAGGCGATCCCCTGGATCGTCGGCGCCGTCTTCTTCGGCGGCCTCGCCCTCGGCCTCCACCTCAAGGCCAAGCGGCCCGAACGCTACGAGATCATCGGCCGGATCGTCCTGGAGGACGCCGCCGAACGCCCCGCCGAAGAGTCCCCCGTCCCCGCCTCCGTACCGCAGAGCTGACTCCCCCTCACCCTCCAGGAGCGCCCCATGGCACGCACCAACCCGATGCACCTCCTGAAGAACCTCGCCGCCGAGCACGCCGCCGCCCGACGGCTGAACCTCCCGGTCGACGAGCTGCGCGGCATGAGATCCGACGCCCTCGGCCGCCGGTCCCTGCTCAAGTACGCCACCGCCGCCGGCATCGCCGTCGGCGTCGGCTCGACCGTCCCCGCGGCGGCCGCCACCCCCACCCCGCCGGTCAAGGGCTCCGCCCGGGTCGCCGTCGTCGGCGCCGGGATATCCGGCCTCACCGCCGCCCTCACCCTCCAGGACGCCGGCCTCAGCCCGGTGCTGTACGAGGCGAACCCGTCCAGGGTCGGCGGCCGCATGTGGACCCAGCGGGACCACTGGGCGTACGGCCAGACCTCCGAGATCGGCGGCGAGCTGATCGACACCGGCCACAAGAAGATCCTGGAGCTCTGCCGCCGCTTCGGCCTCGCCGTCGAGGACTTCCTCGGCGGCGGCCCCAACGGGGCCGAGGAGGTCCTCTGGTTCGGCGGCGCCTACTACCCGCGCGCCCGGGCCGACGAGGACTTCAACGCCGTCTACCAGGCCCTCCACCGCGACCTGCTGGACGCGGGCGAGGTGAAGTGGAACCGGACCACCCCCACCGGCACCGCCCTCGACGACACGTCGCTGTACGAGTGGATCGAGACCCGGGTCCCCGGCGGCCACTCCTCACCGCTCGGGAGGTTCATCGACGTCGCCTACAACGTCGAGTACGGCGCGGACACCACCGAGCAGTCCTCGCTCGCCCTCGTCCTGCTCATGGGCTACCAGACCAATCCGGGCAACTTCAACGTCTGGGGCCTCTCCAACGAGCGCTACCACGTCGTCGGCGGCAACGACCGGCTCCCGAACGCCGTCGCCGCGGCGCTCGCCCCCGGCACCCTGCGCATGGGCTGGTCGCTCACCGCCGTACGGGCCGAGGCCGACGGCACCCAGACGCTCACCTTCACCGAGGCGGGCGCCACCCGCACCGTCACCGCCGACCACACGATCCTCTGCGTCCCGCTGCCCGTCCTCCAGCGACTCGACCTCTCCCGGGCCGGCTTCGACCCGCTCATGCGCAACCTCCTGCGGGACGCCCGCATGGGCTCCTGCACCAAGCTCAACATGCAGTTCGGCACCCGGCCCTGGCGCGGCACCGGCCCCTGGCCCGGCGTCTCCGCGGGCGACTGCTTCACCGACACCGAGGTCCAGCAGACCTGGGACACCACCAAGGTCCAGGGCGGCACCGGCGGCATCCTCCTCCAGTACGGCGGCGGCAGCCTGGCCCGGAACCTGAACCCGGCCGGACCGTTCTCCACCGAGTCCGACCCGTACGTACGGAACCTGGTCACCCGCCACCTGGCCGGCATCGACGCCTTCTTCCCGGGCACCTCCCGGGCGTACACCGGCCGCGCCCAGCTCTCCGCCTGGCACAAGAACCCGTACTCCCTCGGCGCGTACTCCTGCTGGCCCGTCGGCTACCTCCACCGGTACGCCGGGTACGAGGGCACCGCCCAGGGCAACGTCCACATCGGCGGCGAGCACTGCTCGTACGACTTCCAGGGCTTCATGGAGGGCGGCGCGACCGAGGGCGAGCGCGCCGCTCGGGAGGTGATCGCCGTGCTGCGATGAGCCGGGTCAGCCGGCCGGCACGATGTTGTGGTTGAACCGGAACACGTTGTCCGGGTCGAACGCGGCCTTCACGGCGGCGAGCCGGCGGTAGTTCCTCTCGCCGAAGGAGGAGACGATCCGCTGCTCGCCCTCGGCGCCGACGAAGTTCAGATACGTCGCGTCGAGCGCCCACGGCCGCACATCGGCCCGCACGTCGCGCACCCACTGCGTCGCCGGCCCGTCCAGTGCGGGGTCCTCCCAGGTCGCGAACGGGTGAACCGCCCAGGGCGCGGTGCGCCACGGCTGCGGATACCGGGAGGGCCCCGCGGCCACGGCCCCGCCCATCAGGAACAGCACCTGCTGGGTGGCGGTCCCGGCCGGGATCCCCGCGCCGCGCTCGCAGAAGACGTCCACGGCCTCGTCGGGGAACTCCCGCAGGTACTCCGCCGACCAGTAGTTCCGCAGCCCCGGCGGGTCGTCGAGCATCGTCTGCAGATCCACGTACGGGATGTCCGTGACGACCTCGACCACCGGCTTCAGCGCGAACAGCGGCGCCGCGAACTCACGGAGCTCGGAGACCGGACCGGCGTACGTGAACAGCGATCCGCACACCAGCTTGCCGACCAGGTCCTCGGGTATGAATGGCTCCGGGGGCGCGGGCATGTAGATAGCGCCGCCACCCATCTCGTCGGGCGCGCGGAGGCCGAGTTCACGGAAGGTGCGCACCACCTCGGGAGCGTTCTCCGGCAGGAAGAGCAGCATCGCGACGCTCGTCCAGGGCAGCGGGTGCAGCCGCATCGTCAGCGAGGTCGCCACCCCGAAGTTGCCGCCGCCGCCGTGCAGCGCCCAGAACAGCTCCGGGTTCTCCTCCGCGTCCGCGTGGACGTGCTTGCCCTCGGCGGTGATCAGGTCGGCGGCGAGCAGGTTGTCGCTGGCGAGCCCGAACTTCCGCTCCAGCCAGCCCGATCCGCCGCCCAGCGCGAAGCCGCCGACCCCGGTGGTGGACACCCGTCCGCCGGTCGTCGCCACGTGGAACGGCTGGCAGGCGTGGTCCAGGTGGGCCATGGTCGCCCCGCCCTCGATCCGTACCGTCAGGTCCTCCGGGTCCACGACGACGCCGTGCATCCGGCGGAGGTCGACGACCAGCGCGCCGTCGATCACCGAGGTCCCGGCGACGCTGTGCCCGCCGCCGCGCACCGCGATCGGCAGCTCGGCCTCCCGGCCGAACAGGATCGCGTTCGACACGTCGGCCTGGGTGGCGCACTGGGCGATCACCGACGGGCGCCGGTCGATCATGCCGTTGTGCAGGGCACGCGCCTCGTCGTACCCCGGATGACCGGGGGTGATCACTTCGCCGGCCAGGTCGTCGACCAGCCCGGCCAGGGCGCTTTCGGAGATGTGGGGAGCCATGGGAGCCCCCCTTTCACGAGGGGCGACAGGACCCTCTCATCGTAGGTCCGGCCCCCCGGGGTGTCCTGCCGATCAGCCGCCGTACGCGCCGGAGGCCGTCAGCCGCAGCGCCGTGTCGATGAGCGGGACGTGGCTGAAGGCCTGCGGGAAGTTGCCCACCTGCCGCTGGAGCCGCGGGTCCCACTCCTCGGCGAGCAGCCCGAGGTCGTTGCGGAGCGCGAGGAGCTTCTCGAAGAGCGTGCGCGCCTCGTCGACCCGGCCGATCATCGCCAGGTCGTCCGCCAGCCAGAAGGAACAGGCGAGGAACGCGCCCTCGTCGCCCTCCAGGCCGTCGACGCCGGCCTCCTCGCCGGCCGTCGGGTACCGCAGCACGAAACCGTCCTCCGTGGACAGCTCGCGCTGGATCGCCTCGATCGTGCCGATGACCCGCTTGTCGTCCGGCGGCAGGAAGCCCATCTGCGGGATCAGCAGCAGCGAGGCGTCCAGCTCCTGGGAACCGTACGACTGGGTGAAGGTGTTGCGCTCCTTGTCGTAGCCCTTCTCGCAGACGTCCCGGTGGATCTCGTCGCGGAGCTCCCGCCAGCGCTCCAGCGGACCGTCCGCGTCGCCGGACTCGATCAGCTTGATGGTGCGGTCCACCGCCACCCAGGCCATCACCTTGGAGTGCACGAAGTGCCGACGCGGGCCGCGCACCTCCCAGATGCCCTCGTCGGGCTGGTCCCAGTGGGTCTCCAGGTAGTTGATCAGCTTGATCTGGAGCAGGGAGGCGTAGTCGTTGCGGGACAGGCCCGTCATGTGCGCGAGGTGGAGGGCCTCCGTGACCTCGCCGTAGACGTCCAGCTGGAGCTGGTTCGCGGCGCCGTTGCCGACCCGGACCGGGCTGGAGTTCTCGTACCCCGGCAGCCAGTCGAGCTCCGCCTCGCCGAGCTCCCGCTCGCCCGCGATGCCGTACATGATCTGCAGGTTCTCCGGGTCGCCCGCGACGGCGCGGAGCAGCCAGTCCCGCCAGGCGCGGGCCTCCTCGCGGTAGCCGGTGCGCAGCATCGAGGAGAGGGTGATCGCCGCGTCCCGCAGCCAGGTGTAGCGGTAGTCCCAGTTGCGGACGCCGCCGATCTCCTCCGGCAGCGAGGTCGTCGGCGCGGCGACGATCCCGCCGGTCGGCGCGTACGTCAGCGCCTTCAGGGTGATCAGCGAGCGGACCACGGCCTCCCGGTAGGGGCCGTGGTACGTGCAGTGCTCGACCCACTCGCGCCAGAAGTCGGCGGTCGCCTCCAGCGCGCCCTCCGGGTCGGGCAGCGCGGGCGGCTCCTTGTGGGAGGGCTGCCAGGAGATCGTGAAGGTGATCCGCTCGCCGGGCGTGACGGTGAAGTCGGAGTACGTCGTCAGGTCCTTGCCGTGGGTCTCCACGGCCGTGTCCAGCCACACCGAGTCGGGTCCGGCGACCGCGACCGTGCGGTCCCCGACCTTGTGCACCCACGGCACGACCCGGCCGTAGCTGAACCGCATCCGCAGCGAGGAGCGCATCCGCACCCGCCCCGAGACGCCCTCGACGACCCGGATCAGCTGCGGCGCGCCGTCGCGCGGCGGCATGAAGTCGGTCACCCGGACCGTGCCGCGCGGGGTGTCCCACTCGGACTCCAGGATCAGCGAGTCGCCCCGGTAGCGGCGCCGGTCGGCGGGGGCGGGCTCCGCGTCCGCGGGGCCCGCCGGGCCCACCCGCCAGAATCCGTGCTCCTCGGTGCCGAGGAGACCGGCGAAGATCGCGTGCGAGTCGAAGCGGGGGAGACACAACCAGTCCACGCTGCCGTCCCGGCACACCAGGGCGGCCGTCTGCATGTCTCCGATGAGTGCGTAATCCTCGATACGCCCGGCCACGTGCTTCACTCCAGTCGAACGGCCACGTCCGCCCCGTGGGGCGCTTGCTACGGATGCGCTTCATGTGCGCGATGGGTCAACCAGGCCAGTGTGCGGGATGAGCGGACCGGCTGTGCGGGCGGTGTGACGAGCAGAATACGCGGCGGCCCGGTGACCTCAGCGATCACACGGGCGACGCACTGCTCCACACGGGTGAGCTGCGGCTTTCCCCCTCCCCGACGGCTCCGTAGCCGTCCGTGAACACCCGACTGCCGCGTGTGGCCGGGAGCGGTCTCCCGATGTCGCTGATACCCTGGTACCCCGTGGACCGGTGGGAAACGGCGACAGTCGAGAACCCCGAAACCGCAGCGACGGCACCCCCCGATTCTTCCGGAGGGGAAGCCGGTACGCACCTCCAGAACGCGACCACGGGAGCCCCCTCTTGGCGATGCCGCCCAACACCACGACGACCAAGCACATCTTCGTCACCGGGGGTGTCGCCTCCTCCCTCGGCAAGGGCCTCACCGCCTCCAGCCTGGGTGCGCTCCTCAAGGCCCGGGGCCTGCGGGTCACGATGCAGAAGCTCGACCCGTACCTGAACGTCGACCCGGGCACGATGAACCCCTTCCAGCACGGCGAGGTGTTCGTCACCAACGACGGTGCCGAGACCGACCTGGACATCGGCCACTACGAGCGCTTCCTCGACGTCGACCTCGACGGCTCGGCCAACGTCACCACCGGCCAGGTCTACTCGCAGGTCATCGCCAAGGAGCGGCGCGGCGAGTACCTCGGCGACACCGTGCAGGTCATCCCGCACATCACCAACGAGATCAAGGGCCGCATCCGCCGCATGGCGACGGACGACGTCGACGTCGTCATCACCGAGGTCGGCGGCACGGTCGGCGACATCGAGTCGCTGCCCTTCCTGGAGACCGTCCGCCAGGTCCGCCACGAGGTCGGCCGCGACAACGTCTTCGTCGTGCACATCTCGCTGCTGCCCTACATCGGCCCCTCCGGCGAGCTGAAGACCAAGCCGACCCAGCACTCCGTCGCCGCCCTGCGCAACATCGGCATCCAGCCCGACGCGATCGTGCTGCGCGCCGACCGCGAGGTCCCCACCGCCATCAAGCGCAAGATCTCGCTGATGTGCGACGTCGACGAGGCCGCGGTCGTCGCCGCCATCGACGCCCCGTCGATCTACGACATCCCGAAGGTCCTGCACACCGAGGGCCTGGACGCCTACGTCGTCCGCAAGCTCGACCTGCCCTTCCGCGACGTGGACTGGACCGTCTGGGAGGACCTCCTGGACCGCGTCCACAACCCGGAGCACGAGGTCACGGTCGCGCTCGTCGGCAAGTACATCGACCTGCCCGACGCCTACCTGTCGGTCACCGAGGCCATGCGCGCCGGCGGCTTCGCCAACCGTGCCCGGGTCAAGGTCAAGTGGGTCACCTCCGACGACTGCAAGACCCCGGCGGACGCCGCGAAGCAGCTCGGCGACGTCGACGGCATCCTCATTCCCGGCGGCTTCGGCGACCGCGGCGTGTCCGGCAAGGTCGGCGCGATCCAGTACGCCCGCGAGAACAAGGTGCCGCTGCTCGGCATCTGCCTCGGCCTGCAGTGCATCGTGATCGAGGCCGCCCGGAACCTGGCCGACATCCCCGAGGCCAACTCCACCGAGTTCGACCCGGCCACCGCGCACCCCGTCGTCTCCACGATGGAGGAGCAGCTGGCGTACGTCGAGGGCGCCGGCGACCTGGGCGGAACGATGCGCCTGGGCCTCTACCCGGCGAAGCTCGCCGAGGGTTCGGTCGTCCGCGAGGTCTACGGCGACGAGCCGTACGTCGAGGAGCGCCACCGCCACCGCTACGAGGTGAACAACGCCTACCGCGCGGAGCTGGAGAAGAAGGCCGGTCTGGTCTTCTCCGGCACCTCCCCGGACAACAAGCTCGTCGAGTACGTCGAGTACCCCAAGGAGATCCACCCCTACCTGGTCGCCACCCAGGCGCACCCGGAGCTGAAGTCCCGCCCGACCCGCCCGCACCCGCTCTTCGCGGGCCTGGTGAAGGCGGCCGTGGAGCGCAAGACGGGGAAGTAGTACGGCGCGTTAACGTTGCCGGGGTACGGGTTCCCTTCCGGGACCCGCACCCCGGTTTTCGTACGAGAGGACTCGCGCTGATGCAGGTGCAGGACACCCCGGAGGAGTGGCAGGTCGTCGCCACCGTCACCCCCTTCGAGGGCAACAAGACGAGTGTCCGCACGGACGACGTGGTCATGCCGGACGGCTCGGTCCACCGCCGTGACTACCAGGTCCACCCCGGCTCCGTGGCCGTCCTCGCCCTGGACGAGGAGGACCGCGTGGTCGTCCTCCGGCAGTACCGGCACCCCGTGCGGCAGCGGCTCTGGGAGATCCCCGCCGGGCTCCTCGACGTGCCCGGCGAGAACCCGCTGCACGCCGCCCAGCGCGAGCTGTACGAGGAGGCGCACGTCAAGGCCGGGGACTGGCGGGTCCTCGCCGACGTCTACACCACGCCCGGCGGTTGCGACGAGGCCGTACGGATCTTCCTGGCGCGGGACCTCGCGGAGGCGGAGGGCGCGCGCTTCGAGGTCTCCGAGGAGGAGGCCGACATGGAGCTGGCGCGGGTGCCGCTGCCGGAGCTGGTGCGGGGGGTGCTGGCGGGGGAGCTGCACAACAACTGCCTGGCGGTGGGCGTCCTCTCGCTGGCGGCGGCGCGGGCGGGGGAGGGCGGGCTCGACGCGCTCCGTCCGGCCTCCGCGCCGTGGCCGGCCCGCCCCTTCGAGGCGTAACCCTCCGGGCCCGCACGTTCTGCACCCGGCGGGGCGGCGCCCCTCTCCCCGGTGCGGACTGCGCCCGCCGCCCTCCCGCCGTGTGGGCCCGCGCCCGGCGGGGCGGTGCCCCCCCCGCACCTCCGTGTGGGCAATCGTCCCGCTGGGGCGAAGGGGGCCCCCCCTGCTCGAGCGGAGCCGAGAGCTTGGGGGAGGGTGGGCACACGGGACGGCGCCTTTCGGCGGCGCCTCCGCGTTCCGCGCCTGGACCCGCACCACGAAGTGCGCCGTACAGCCCGGTGCGGGTCAGGGCGCGGGAGCCTCTGGCGCCGGCAAGGGGCGCCGTCCGTTGTGCCCACCCTCCCCCAAGCTCTCGGCTCCGCTCGAGCAGGGGGGCCCCCTTCGCCCCGGCGGAACGATTGCCCACAACGGGGTGGGTGGTGTGAAGATGTGTTGATCCGATCAGGGGATTCCTCCGCCCTGCTCCGCCAGGTCTCCCTCCCGCCTTGAACTACGCTCGGAATCGCCCGTGCGGAGCCCCCCGCGGGATCGGCTCGTGTGCAGGTGGACGGGAGCGTGGCCCGTGACGGATCAGGCGGTGGCGGCGGCCGGCAGCCGTCAGTTCTTCGGCCGGCAGCGGGAGTTGAAGGCCCTGCGCGCCGACATCGAGCGGACCGGTCTCGACACCCTCACCGGCCGCAAGGCCCCCCGCGCCCGGGTCCTGCTCATCGCCGGCAAGCCCGGTTCCGGGCGGACGGCCCTCGCCGAGGAGCTGGCCGCCGGGCTCGCCGACCGCTACCCCGACGGAGTCTTCCGGGCCCGGCTCACCGAGCCCGGCGGCGAGCCCGTCCCCACCGGGCGGGCCGCCCAGGAGCTCCTCGCCGCGCTCGGGGTCGCCGAGCCTCCGGGGGCCGGCGAGGAGGAGCTGGCCGAGCTCGTCAGGAACGCCCTCGCCGACCGCCGGGCCGTCCTGCTCCTGGACGACGCCGTCGACGCCGAGCAGGCCGACCCGCTGATCCCCGACAATCCCGACGTCCTGGTGGTGGGGGTCGCCCGCGGTCCGCTCACCGGCATTCCCGACGTACGGCCCTGCACCCTCGGCGGGCTCGACCCCAAGTCGGCCATCGAACTGCTGACGTCCTTCACCGGTTCCGTCCGCGTCACCGTCGACCCCCAGGCCGCCGAGAGCCTCGTCGAGGAGTGCGGGGGGCTGCCCGCCGCGGTCGTCCTCGCCGGCGGCTGGCTCTCCAGGCAGCCGAAGGCCTCGGTCGCCGACCTCGCCAAGCGGCTGCGCGCGCTGAGCGGCGACCCGCTCACCCGGGCCTTCCTGCTCGCGCACGAGGCGCTGCCCGCCGCGGCCGCCCGGATACTGCGGTTCCTCGCCCTGGCCCCGCTGGGCCGGGCCGACGCCCACACCGCCTCCGCCCTGGCCGGCTGCTCGGTCTCGGCGGCCGAGACGACCCTCGCCGACTTCGCCGCCCTGGGACTCGTCTCGGGCGGCGCGGACGGACAGTACGAGGTGCGCGCGCACCTCGTCCCCCTCCTTCGCGCCCAGCTGGAGGAGCGCGACCGGCCCGCCGAGGTGCAGCTCGCCCGGGCCCGGATGCTGGAGCGGACCGTGCGGCTCCTCCAGTCCTGCCGCGCGGTCACCGAACCCGAGGGCTCGCCCGCCCGCCGGAAGCTGGCCGGGCTCCCGCGGGCGCTGCGCTTCCCGAGCGCGGCCGCGGGTGCCGCCTGGCTGGACTCCCGGCGGCCCGTGCTCCTGGCCTCCGCCCGGCTCGCCGTGGCGGACGGGGAGCTCGACACCCTCGCCCGGCGCCTGATCGCCTCCCTCGTGAGGGCGCTCGCGGCGCACCGGGGCGCGGAGGCCGCCGCTCCCGAGCTGTACGGCCTGCACCGGCTGGTCCTGGACGTGGCCGAGCGGCACGGGCTGCACCGCGAGCGGGCGGCGGCCCTGCTCAACCTGGCCGACCTGGATGCCAGGACCGGCAGGACGAAGGACGCTCTGCTGCGATATCGGTTGGCTTTGGAGGCCGGACGCGCAGCAAATGACCCGTACGCGACCGGTCGCGCAATGGAATCCGTAGGTGGCTCGTATCAGGAGCTGGGGGACTGGCAGCGGGCCGGCGACTGGTACGGACGGGCGCTCGCCCAGCGCCTCGCCCGGGACGAGCGCGCCGACCAGGCCCGGCTGTACGCCCGCCTCGGAGCCGTGCACACCTATGCGGGGCGGTACGGGGAGGCCCTGCGGAGTTGGCGGGCCGCCGCGGCGGGCTACCGGAGGCTCTCCGATCTCCCCGGCTACGCACGGGCGTTGAGCGAGGCGGCCCGGGTCCAGGAGTACGCCGGACGGCCCGAGGAGTCCCTGCGGACCTGCGAGGAGGCGGTGGAGTGGGCCCGCCGCGCCCAGGACGCCCGGCTCCAGGCCGCCCTCCAGCTGCGGCTGGCCGACACCCTCGACCGGCTCGGCGACCCCGCGGCGGCGGGTTTGCACCGGTCGGCGGCCGAAAGACTCCTGGAAACGGAACCGACAGCCTACGAAATCCGCAGTGGCTCCGTGGAAGATTAGTACTTTGAAAGGCTAGACAGGGAGAACTCCTTCATTAGACTGGGTGAGCCGCGTCAGAACGTGGTCTGCCCCGGTGCGCCGTAGTGCATCCGGGTATGTATCGCAGTGCCCCAGTTATCCCCCTGATTCAAGGACCGTGATCGACGATGAAGGTCGGCATCCCCCGCGAGGTCAAGAACAACGAGTTCCGCGTGGCCATCACCCCCGCCGGTGTCCACGAGCTCGTCCGCCACGGCCACCAGGTCTTCATCGAGCAGAACGCCGGTGTCGGCTCCTCGATCACGGACGGCGAGTACGTCGCCGCCGGCGCCGAGATCCTCGCCACCGCCGACGAGGTCTGGGCCACCGCCGACCTGCTCCTCAAGGTCAAGGAGCCGATCGCGGAGGAGTACCACCGCCTCCGCAAGGACCAGACGCTCTTCACCTACCTGCACCTCGCCGCCTCCCGGGAGTGCACGGACGCGCTCCTGGAGTCCGGCACCACCGCCATCGCGTACGAGACGGTCGAGACCGCGAACCGCGCGCTCCCGCTGCTCGCCCCGATGTCCGAGGTCGCGGGCCGCCTGGCCCCGCAGGTCGGCGCCTACCACCTGATGCGTTCGGCCGGCGGCCGCGGCGTGCTCCCCGGCGGCGTCCCCGGCACCCACGCCGGCGAGTGCGTCGTCATCGGCGGCGGCGTCTCCGGCTGGAACGCCGTGCAGATCGCCATCGGCCTGGGCTTCCACGTGACCCTGCTCGACAAGGACATCAACAAGCTCCGCGAGGCCGACAAGATCTTCGGCACGAAGGTCAAGACGATCGTCTCCAACGCCTTCGAGCTGGAGAAGGCCGTCGTCGAGGCGGACCTCGTCGTCGGCGCCGTCCTCATCCCGGGCGCCAAGGCCCCGAAGCTGGTCACCAACGAGCTCGTCGCCAAGATGAAGCCCGGAAGTGTCCTTGTCGACATTGCGATCGACCAGGGCGGCTGCTTCGAGGACTCCCACCCGACCACCCACGCCGAGCCGACCTTCCAGGTCCACAACTCGGTCTTCTACTGCGTCGCGAACATGCCGGGCGCGGTCCCGAACACCTCCACCTACGCCCTCACCAACGCCACGCTGCCCTACATCGTGTCGCTGGCGAACAACGGCTGGGTCGAGGCGCTGCGCCGCGACTCCGCCCTCGCCCTGGGCCTCAACACCCATGACGGCAAGGTGGTTTACAAGGAGGTCGCCGAGGCGCACGGCCTCGAGCACGTCGAGCTGAGCAGCCTCCTGGCCTGACCGCCGAAGGCTCTTTGACGGAGGCTCCGTCAACGCGTGCCGTCAATGTCACGCACCCGGCCGGACCTTGTTCGACAAGGTCCGGCCGGTCGTGTCTCCGCGCTTGCCGAAACGTTCGGGCAACTCGCCTCGAACGTAACCCTTTAACCGTTTCGCGCACCCCTGAAACGTGCGGATGCATGCCTGCGCACCCTTGACAGAGAGGTGTTCGGTTGCCGACACATCGGGCCGGGTCCGGCGGATTGTGTTGCTGCGGACCGGTGACACGCCATAGAGTCGCCAACCGTCGGCATGGTGCCACGCTGACCTATCG
The DNA here is from genome assembly GCF_055582805.1 of Streptomyces sp. NPDC107498. Lineage (NCBI taxonomy): Bacteria > Bacillati > Actinomycetota > Actinomycetes > Kitasatosporales > Streptomycetaceae > Streptomyces > Streptomyces sp. NPDC107498. The sequence goes on from NZ_JBVJPE010000019.1 coordinate 26,861, forward strand.
ATAAATGTTCCTGGTCACATCCAAGGAGGTAAGACGACTTGTGAATGAGTCGACATTTACTCCCGGGAGCGGTGCACCAGGTGCCCCGATCGGCTCCGTCGCGGTGCGGACCTTCGCGACGCACCAGCCCATGACGAGTGCCCACACGATGAAGACGATGGACGGCCTACACGTGAACGCCACGGCCGGCAACGAGATGGGCCGAGAGTCCACCCACTTCGCCGCCTACGACGAGGTGCCCGAGGGGCACTTCTACGACCCCGACGCCGAGTACGAGCCCGATCCGGAGTACGCGGCCACCCTCGCACCCGACGCTGCCCGCCAGCGCCGCGAGCGGATCGGCCCCACCGGACGGCCCCTGCCGTACTTCCCGATCCCGGGTCCCCTGACCGACCACGGACCCGCGAAGATCATCGCGATGTGCAACCAGAAGGGCGGCGTCGGCAAGACCACGTCGACCATCAACCTGGGCGCCGCGCTCGCCGAGTACGGACGACGGGTGCTGCTCGTCGACTTCGACCCGCAGGGAGCCCTGTCGGTCGGCCTCGGCGTGAACCCGATGGAGCTCGACCTCACCGTCTACAACCTGCTCATGGAGCGGGGCATGTCGGCGGACGAGGTGCTCCTCAAGACCGCCGTGCCCAACATGGACCTGCTGCCGAGCAACATCGACCTCTCGGCCGCCGAAGTCCAGCTGGTCAGCGAGGTCGCGCGCGAGTCCACGCTCCAGCGGGCCCTGAAGCCGCTGATGAACGACTACGACTACATCGTGATCGACTGTCAGCCCTCGCTCGGCCTGCTGACCGTGAACGCCCTGACGGCCGCTCACAAGGTCATCGTGCCGCTGGAATGCGAGTTCTTCGCGCTGCGCGGGGTCGCGCTGCTCACCGAGACCATCGAGAAGGTCCAGGAGCGGCTCAACCCCGAGCTGGAGCTCGACGGCATCCTCGCCACGATGTACGACTCCCGGACCGTGCACAGCCGCGAGGTCCTCGCGCGCGTCGTCGAGGCCTTCGACGACCACGTGTACCACACGGTCATCGGGCGGACCGTGCGCTTCCCGGAGACCACGGTCGCCGGCGAGCCCATCACCACGTACGCCTCCAACTCCGTGGGCGCCGCCGCCTACCGTCAGCTCGCCAGGGAGGTGCTCGCCCGGTGTCACGCCGAGTGAGTCTGCCCGGAGCCGACGAACTCTTCCGTACGACCGGGGGGACGGCGCTCCAGGCGTCCGCACCGCGCCGGGCCGTCCCGGCGCCGGCCGCCGAGAGCGACACGGCGGCGGCCGAGGGCCCCGCGGAGCACGCCCCGGCGGACTCCGAGGCCGCGGAACCGCGGGCCCGGACGGCCGAGCCCGAGGGACCGGCCCCCAAGGCCGCGCCCGGCGCCCAGGTGCCCGCCCCCGCGGCGGCCCGGCGGCGCGGCGGCCGCACCGCGAACCGGCGGCCCAGCGGTCGCGAGCGCCACGACGAGAAGATCACGGTCTACGTCTCCGCCGAGGAGCTGATGGACCTGGAGCACGCCCGGCTCGTCCTGCGCGGTGAGCACGGTCTCGCCGTCGACCGGGGCCGGATCGTCCGGGAGGCCGTCGCGGTCGTCCTGGCGGACCTGGAGTCCCGCGGCGACGCGAGCATCCTCGTGCGCCGCCTGCGCGGCCGCTGACGGTAGCCTGCGGGCTGCCGCCCCTCTCGTTTCCCCTGGACCCCCATGCGCCACGCCTCTGACGAAACGTCCCGCCCGCCGGGCCGCCGCCCCCTGGGCCGCGGCCCGGGCGAGACGCAGGGGGCGGCGCCCGCCGCTCCGGCCGGGGGCCCGGACGCGCCAGAGGCCCCGGAGCCTCCGGAGGCGCCCGAGGTCCCGGAAGTGCCCGAGGTCCCGGCGGACCCCGAAGCGTCCGCGGTCCCGGAGGCGGCCGGCGGCGAGGCCCCCGAGGGCGGTGACGGGCGGTTCACCGTGCGGCTCTCGAACTTCGAGGGGCCCTTCGACCTGCTCCTCCAGCTGATCACCAAGCACAAGCTCGACGTCACCGAGGTCGCCCTCTCCCGGGTCACCGACGAGTTCATGGCCCACCTGCGGGCCCTCGGGCCCGACGGGGACCTCGACCAGACCACCGAGTTCCTCGTCGTCGCCGCCACCCTCCTCGACCTGAAGGCCGCCCGGCTGCTCCCCGCCGCCGAGGTGGAGGACGAGGCCGACCTCGCCCTCCTGGAGGCCCGCGACCTGCTCTTCGCCCGGCTCCTCCAGTACCGCGCGTACAAGCGGATCGCCGAGATCTTCGAGGAGCGCTGGGAGGCCGAGGGCCATCGCCACCCCCGTACCGTCGGACTCGAACCGCACCACGCCGAGCTGCTCCCCGAGGTCGTCATCTCCCTCGGCGTCGAGGGCTTCGCCAGGCTCGCCGTCAAGGCCATGCAGCCCAAGGCCGAGCCCCAGGTGTACGTCGACCACATCCACGCCCCGCTCGTCAGCGTCCGGGACCAGGCCGCGGTGGTCGTCGCGCTGCTCCGCGAGCGCGGCTCGGCCGTCTTCCGGGAGCTGATCGAGGACGCCGACGACACCCTCACCGTCGTCGCCCGCTTCCTCGCCCTCCTGGAGCTCTACCGGGAGAAGGCCGTCGCCCTCGACCAGGAGACCGCCCTCGGGGACCTCACGGTCTCCTGGACCGGCGGGGAGAACGATCCGTCCGCGGCCGTGACCGACGAATTCGACCAGGAGGCCACCGCGTGAGCGACCTCAAGCCCGCCCTCGAAGCCGTCCTGATGGTCGTCGACGAGCCCACCGCCGAGGACCACCTCGCCAAGGTCCTGGACCGCGCCCCCGCCGAGGTGGCCGACGCCCTGCACGAGCTGGCCGAGGAGTACACCGCCCAGGGCCGCGGCTTCGAGCTGCGGCGGGTCGCCGGGGGCTGGCGCTACTACACCCGCGCCGCCTTCGCCCCGGCCGTCGAGGCCTTCGTCCTGGAGGGGCAGCAGGCCCGGCTCACCCAGGCGGCCCTGGAGACCCTCGCGGTCGTCGCCTACCGCCAGCCGGTCAGCCGTTCCCGGGTCTCCGCGGTCCGCGGAGTCAACTGCGACGGCGTGATGCGGACCCTCCTCCAGAGGGGTCTGGTGGAGGAGGCGGGCGCGGAACCCGAAACAGGTGCGATCCTGTACAGGACGACGAACTACTTCCTGGAGCGGATGGGCCTGCGCGGCCTGGACGAACTCCCCGAACTCGCCCCCTTCCTCCCCGAGGCCGAGGCGGTCGAGGCGGACTCCCTGGAAGGCGTCCCGTCGTTCGACCCGGACGCAGACGTAGACGACAAGACGGAACTTTGATGCGAAGCAGCAGCGGCAGGAACAGCAGCGGAAACAACGGCGGGAGCCGTGGTGGCAACAGCGGCGGCCGCGGCGGCAGCGGCGGCAGCGGTGGTGGCCGCGGCAACGGCGGCGGTGGCGGCGGGCGCGGCAACTACCGCGGCGCCGGCAACGGCCGTGACGACCGACAGGGCCAGGGCGGCGGACGCCCCGGCCAGGGCGGAGGGCGTCCGGGGCAGGGCGGCGGCGGGCGTCCCGGCCAGGGCGGCGGCCGGCCGACCGGCGCCGGCTCGCGCAAGGCGCGCCCGGAGGAGCGCACCTACGACGAGCGCTACAGCGGCCCCGGCGGCTCCTCGGACGCCCCCAAGCGCGGCCGGGGCGCGGCCGCGCGCGGCGGCGCCAAGGGCGGCCCCCGGCAGTCCCCGCAGCGCGGCGGCGGCCGTACGGCGCCCGCCCGCTCGCGCGAGTACGACGCCCGCGCGGAGGAGCGCAACCGGGAGCGGTACGCCGACAAGCCCGAGATCAAGATCCCCAAGACCTTCCCCGGCGCCGAGCAGGAGGGCGAGCGGCTGCAGAAGGTCCTCGCCCGTGCCGGCATGGGCTCGCGGCGCGCCTGCGAGGAGCTCATCGAGCAGGCCCGCGTCGAGGTCAACGGCGAGATCGTCGTCGAGCAGGGCATGCGCGTCGACCCGGAGAAGGACGAGATCAAGGTGGACGGCCTGACCGTCGCCACCCAGTCCCACCTCTTCTTCGCGCTGAACAAGCCGTCCGGCGTCGTCTCCACCATGGAGGACCCCGACGGCCGCCAGTGCCTCGGCGACTACGTCACCAACCGCGAGACCCGGCTGTTCCACGTCGGCCGGCTCGACACGGAGACCGAGGGCATCATCCTGCTCACCAACCACGGCGAGCTGGCCCACCGCCTCACGCACCCGAAGTACGGCGTGAAGAAGACCTACCTGGCCGCCATCACCGGCCCGCTGCCCCGCGAGGTCGGCCGGCGCCTGAAGGACGGCATCCAGCTGGAGGACGGCTACGCCCGCGCCGACCACTTCCGCGTGGTCGAGCAGACCGGCAAGAACTACCTGGTCGAGGTCACCCTGCACGAGGGCCGCAAGCACATCGTGCGCCGGATGCTCGCCGAGGCGGGCTTCCCGGTCGAGAAGCTGGTCCGCACCGCCTTCGGCCCGATCGCCCTGGGCGACCAGAAGTCGGGCTGGCTGCGCCGCCTGACCAACACCGAGGTCGGCATGCTGATGAAGGAAGTCGGCATGTAAGGCCCCCTGCCGTACCGGCGAAGCCCGTGACGCCCGGCGGTCACGGGCTTCGTCGCGTCCGGGGCCGGGCCGGGCCCGGGGTCGCGTCCGAGGTCGGGGCCCGGGCCCGGGCCGCGTCCGCAGCGGGGGCGGGGACGCGAACGGGGCTTGTGGCGGTGGTCCGCCGACCTTTATAGTCAGGATGACTCTTAAGGAGGCGGGCGTGAGCCTCGCAGACGTACTCGAACCCTTGCAGCAGCCGCTCTTCACCCTCTTGGACACCCCGGTCAGCTGGACCGAGGTCCTGGGATTCGGCAGCGGAGCCCTCTGCGTCTGGCTCGTCGCCCGCCAGCACCCGGCCAACTGGCCCATCGGCATCGCCAACAACCTCTTCTTCGTCCTGCTCTTCACCCAGGCCGGGCTCTACGCCGACGCCGGCCTCCAGATCGTCTTCATCGCCCTCGCCGCGTACGGCTGGTGGACCTGGACCCACGGGGGTGGACCAGGCTCCGACGACCTCCCGGTGCGCCGCACCACGCGCACCGAGTGGACGTGGCTGCTCACGGCGGGGGCGGTGGGGACCCTCGTGCTCACCCTGCTCCTCGACCGCGTCACCGACTCGACCGTCCCCTTCTGGGACGCCCTCACCACCGCGCTCTCCCTGACGGCGACCTACGGCCAGTGCCGCAAGCGGCTGGAGTCCTGGTGGCTCTGGATCGCCGCCGACGTCGTCTACGTCCCGCTCTACGCGTACAAGGGGCTCTACCTGACCTCCCTGCTGTACGTCGGCTTCATGACGCTCTGCGTCCTCGGCCTGCGCGGCTGGACCAGGGACCTCACGGGCTCCCCCCGTCCGGTGGGAGCGACCGCGTGAAGCGCTACGGCCACGGCCTCGTCCTCGGCAAGTTCTATCCGCCGCACGCCGGCCACCACCACCTCGTCCGCACCGCCCGCGACCGGTGCGAGCGCCTCACCGTCCTCGTCTGCGCCTCCTCCGTGGAGAGCGTCCCCCTGGAGGACCGGGTCGCCTGGATGCGCGAGATCCACCCCGACGTCCTCGTCGTCGGCACCGTCGACGACGTCCCCGTCGACCTCCGGGACCCCGACGTGTGGGCCGCCCACATGGCCGTCTTCCGGGCCGCCGTGCCCGAACGCGTCGACGCCGTCTTCACCTCGGAGCCGTACGGGGAGGAACTCGGCCGCCGCTTCGGCGCCGACTCCGTCCTCGTCGACCGGGAGCGCGCCCGCCACCCCGTCTCCGGCACCGCCGTCCGCGCGGACCCCGCCGGCTGCTGGGACTTCCTGGAAGCACCGGTGCGGGCCGCGCTCACCCGCCGGATCGTCGTTCTCGGCGCCGAGTCCACCGGCACCACCACCATGGCCCTCGCCCTCGCCGACCACTACCGGCGGCGCGGCGGCGTCTGGGCCCGCACCCGGTACGTACCGGAGTACGGGCGCGAGTACAGCGAACTCAAACTCGCCGAACTCCGCGCCGAACGCCCCGGCGCCGACTGGTCCGAGGTCACCTTCCGCTCCTCCGACTTCCCCGTCATCGCCCAGCGCCAGGCCGAACTGGAGGAGGAGGCCGCCCGGGACGGCTCACCCGTCCTCTTCTGCGACACCGACGCCTTCGCCACCACCATCTGGCACGAGCGCTACATGGGCACCACCAGCCGCGCCACCGGCGAGATCGCCGCCCTCGGCCGACAGCACCTCTGGCTGCTCACCGACCACCGGGGCGTCGAGTTCGAGGACGACGGCCTGCGCGACGGGGAACACCTGCGGCCCTGGATGACCGCCCGCTTCCTCACCCAGCTCGCCCGCACCGGCCGCCGCACCGCCGTCCTCACCGGCCCCCACGAGGAGCGGCTCGCGACCGCCGTCGCCGCCGTCGACGCGCTGCTCGCCGAGGGCCCGCACCTCGCCGACCCCCTGCCGGAGCGCCGATGACCGACCGCCGGCCCCCCGAGGGCTACGACCCGTACGCCTTCGAGCCGTTCGCCGTCACCGTCGACCTCGCCGTCCTCACCGTCCGCGAGGAACGCCTCCACGTCCTGCTCGTCGAGCGCGGCCAGGAGCCGTACGCCGGGGCCTGGGCCCTGCCCGGCGGGTTCGTCCTGCCCCAGGAGTCCGCCGAACGGGCCGCCCGCCGCGAACTCGCCGAGGAGACCGGGCTCTCCGGGGCCACCGTCGCCGGCCTCCACCTCGAACAGCTCCGCACCTACACCGAACCCGACCGCGACCCGAGGATGCGGGTCGTCTCCGTCGCCTTCACCGCGCTCGTCCCCGACCCTCCCGAACCGCGCGGCGGCGGCGACGCGGCCCAGGCCCGCTGGATCCCGTACGGGACGCACGGGCGGCTCGCCTTCGACCACGACCGGATCCTCGCCGACGCCCACGAACGGGTCGGCGCCAAACTCGAGTACACCTGCCTCGCGACCGCCTTCTGCCCGCCCGAGTTCACCCTCGGCGAGCTGCGGCAGGTCTACGAGACGGTCTGGGGCGTCGAACTCGACCGCCCCAACTTCCGGCGCAAGGTCCTCACCACGCCCGGCTTCGTCCAGGCCGTGGAAGGACCGCCGCGCCTCACCGGCGGACGGGGGAAACCGGCCGCCCTCTACCGGGCGGGCGGGGCCACCACCCTCCACCCGCCCCTCCTGCGACCGGAAGGACGCCCCGCATGAACCTCACCCGCACCGCCACCAAGCAGGCCGCTACCGGCTCCCTGATCGGACTGGCACTCGGAGACGCGCTGGGCTTCCCGACCGAGTTCAACGACGTGCCGTCGATCCTGGCCAAGGTCGGACCCTGGCGGGAGATGCCCCTGCCCGTCAGGAACGGCAAGGCGTACGTCACCGACGACACCCAGATGACCCTCGCCTTCGCCCGGGGCATCCGCACGGCCATGGACCGGGGCGTGCTCGCCCCGCTGCGGCTCGCCCGGCCCCTGCGGGAGGAGTACGTCGACTGGTTCCGCTCGCCGGAGAACAACCGGGCGCCCGGGCGCACCTGCATGGTCGCCTGCGGGCTCCTGACGACCGACGTGCCCTGGCAGGAGGCCAGCCAGATCCACTCCAAGGGCTGCGGCGCCAACATGCGGGTCGCGCCCATCGGACTCGTCCCCGGGCTGAGCGAGGAGCAGCGGGCGGGCGCCGCGCAGCTCCAGGCGGGCCTGACCCACGGTCACCCCACCGCGCTCGCCGCCTCCGACCTCACCGCCCGCGCCGTGTACCTGCTCGCACAGGGCGTGGACCCGACCGGGCTCGTCGGGCAGCTGCGCTCGTACGCCTACGAGAACCGCTCCCGCTACCACGAGCACTGGCTCGGCGACCTGTGGACCCGTTCCCAGGACCCCGACGCCCTGCACTTCGTCCAACGCGGCTGGGACGAGTGCCTGGCCGTCCTGGAACGCCTGGACGCCGTCCAGCGCACGGCCGACCCGGAGCTCGACCCCTGCACGTACACCGGCGACGGCTGGATCGCCGAGGAGGCCCTCGCGACCGGCCTCCTCTGCTTCCTGCTCTTCCCCGACGAGCCCCTCACCGCCCTGCGCCGCGCCGCCTGCACCCGAGGCGACTCCGACTCGATCGCCGCCCTCGCGGGCGCCTTCGCCGGCGCCCACCTCGGCGCGGACGCCTGGCCGAAGGAGTGGGCGGAGCGCGTCGAGCACCACAGCGACCTGCTGACCTTCGGCGCGCTCTGGGACGCCTGACCCATGACGCTCACCCCGGACCCGGACCTCTCCGCCGTCGTCGCGGAACAGCCCGACCCGCTGCTCTTCGCCACGGTCTCCGGCGCGCACCTGTACGGATTCCCGTCCCGCGACTCGGACGTCGACCTGCGCGGCGCGCACCTGCTCCCCGTGGACGCCCTCACAGGCCTGCGCGAGCCGGAGGAGACCCGCAGCCGGACGTGGGACCGGGACGGCGTCGAGATGGACCTCGTCACCCACGACCTGCGGAAGTTCGCCCGGCTGATGCTGCGCCGCAACGGCTACGTCCTCGAACAGCTCACCTCCCCGCTCGTGGCCCACACGACGGAGACCCACGCGGAGCTGGTGGCACTCGTGCCCGGGGTGCTCACCCGCCACCACGCCCACCACTACCGGGGCTTCGCGGGGACGCAGTGGCGGCTCTTCCGGAGCAGCGGCGAGCTCAAGCCGCTGCTGTACACCTACCGGGCCCTGCTCACCGGCATCCACCTGATGCGCTCGGGCGAGGTCCAGGCCCACCTGCCGACCCTCGTCGAAGAGGTGCCCGAGGCGCCCGCCCGGCTGCCCGGCCTCGTCGCGGCGAAGACCGAGGCCGAGCACGGGCACGCGGAGGTCGTCGTCGAGGACGTACTCGCCGAGACGGAGGCCCTGCACGCGGTCCTGGACGAGGCCCAGGCCGCGTCCGGGCTGCCGGAGGCCGCGACCGGCGCCCACGACGCGCTCCACGACCTGGTCGTACGGGCTCGGCTCGCGGCGTCCTAGAAGGCGTCCGTGGCCGAGGACCGGCGGGCGCGGGTCAGGAAGTCCTGGATCCGGCGCTCGTCCGGGGCGGCGGGGAGGGGGGTCGTGTCGTGGGCCCGGTCGGCCTCCTCCTGGAGGCGGTCCATCCAGGACTCGACCTCGGCCCAGGCGACCTCGCCGCGCTTGACCGCGAGGAGGCGGTCGCGGTCCTCGCCGACGTCGATGCGGAGCTCGCCCGTGCGCAGCAGGTCGCGGCAGCTGGTCAGGAGCCGCAGCAGGTGCATGGCGTGCTTCCAGCGCGGCCCGCCGTGCTGGCGGACGTCCGCGTCGAGCTTGCGGCGCTGGCCGGCGGCGTACCGGACGAAGGTCTGGTGGGCCCGGCGGGACAGGAAGGCCCCGCGCAGGGACAGGAGCTCGCGGCCCCAGTCGTCGACGTGCTCGACCACGGGGGAGTGGAGGCACTCCAGGACGTTGGGGTTGTTGCGCAGGGCGAGCTCGCAGAAGCGTTCCAGCTCCCAGCTGAACTGGTCCTCGCCGGGCCCCTCCACGTGCGCCGGGGGCTTGTCGAAGTGCCAGAAGAGGGGCGTCGGGGCGAGGTACACGCCCCGCACGTCCGTGTCGCTGTCCTCGGTCGCCAGACCGAAGGCGCGCGAGCCCATCACGCAGGAGTAGATCGTGTGCTCGCGCACCAGCTCGTCCGGAGTCATGCCCGGCAGATTACGCCAGGGTGATCGTTTCCCCCGAGACGACGATCTGCTCGGCCGGCAGCGGACGGGAAGCCGGACCCGCCACCACGGAGCCGTCCGCGACACGGAACCTGGAGCCGTGGCAGGGGCAGTCGATCGTGCCGTCCGCGACCTTGTTCACCGTGCAGCCCTGATGCGTGCAGATCGCGGAGAACGCCTTGAACTCGCCCGTCGAGGGCTGGGTCACGACCACCTTCTCCTTCGGGAAGACCAGACCGCCGCCGACCGGGATCTGGGAGGTCCTGGCCAGCGGGGCTCCGCCGCTCCGGGCGGCCGTGGCGCTCGGGGACGCCTCGGTGGCGGTCGGGGACGCCTCGGCGGCGGCCGGTGCGCTCGTCGTGCTCGTGCCGCCGCCTCCGTCGTCCGAGCCGCAGCCCGTCGTCAGGGCCGCTGCGGAGAACAGGACGGTACGGCGGGTGGTGGGGCGTGAGGTCATGCCGCCAGCTTGGCCGCGCGCCCCGCCCCCGGGGCCCGCAACACGCCTGTGCCCGGTGCCCGGCTCCCCCGCACGGCCGCCCCCGCCCGTCGCGCACCCCGGTGGCGGAGCCCCCCGGCTCGGGTGACATTGGCCCTGTTCCGCACCGGACGACCGGACGAAAGGCAGGACCATGGCGGGTAACGACCTCGGCAGTCTCCTCGGGGGCCTCCTCGGAGGAGCCGGCGGGCAGGGCGGCGGGCAGGGCGGTGGCGCCGGGAACATCCTCGGCTCCTTGATCGGGGCCCTCGCGGGGGCCAGGGGCGGCGGGGCGGCGGGCGGGTCGAACCCGCTCGGCGGCCTCCTCGACGTGCTGACCAGGTCCGGCCTCAGCGACCAGGCGTGGTCCTGGGTCGGCACCGGCGAGAACCAGGCCGTCAGCGGCGCGCAGATCGCCGAGGCCCTCCCCGACGACGCCCTCCGCAAGGTCGCGGCGGACACCGGCGTCAGCCCGGAGGAGGCCGCCGACGAGATCGCCCGGTCCCTGCCGCAGGCCGTCGACAAGCTGACCCCGAACGGCTCGCTGCCCGAGGGCGCCTCCCTGGAGGAGATCATCCGGCAGCAGCGGCTCTGACCACCGGCACCGGACGCGGCCGTCCCCCGCCCGCCGTCCCGTCCGTCTCGGAGGGCGGGCGGCGCGACGCGGCCTCCCCGCCGCTGACTAGGCTGAACGGAGCACTGACGCAGGCGAAGGAGCACGACGTGGCGGTACGAGCGGTCCGAGGCGCCGTCCAGCTGGAGCGGGACGAGGCCGGACACATGCGCGAGCAGGTCGAGGAACTGCTCACCGCCGTCCTCGAGCGCAACGGGCTCGCCACCGACGACCTCATCAGCATCTGGTTCACCGCCACGCCCGATCTGCACAGCGACTTCCCCGCCGCCGCGGCCCGGCACCTCGGGATCGGCATGGCCGACGTACCCCTGCTCTGCGCACAGGAACTCGACGTCGAGGGCGCGATGCCGAGGGTCGTCCGGCTCCTCGCCCACGTCGAGACCGAACTGCCCAAGTCCCGGATCGCGCACGTCTACCTCGGTGCCGCGGCCGCCCTGCGCAAGGACATCGCCCAGTGAGAACAGCGCTCGTCATCGGTACCGGTCTGATCGGCACCTCCGCCGCCATCGCCCTCGCGGGCCGGGGCGTCACGGTCCACCTGCGCGACCACGACCCGGCGCGCGCCCGCACGGCCGCCGCGCTCGGCGCGGGCACCGACGAGGCGCCCGAAGGCCCCGTGGACCTCGCCGTCGTCGCCGTGCCCCCCGCGCACGTGGCTGCCACCCTCGCCGAGGCCATGACGGCCGGCCTGGCCCGCGGCTACCTGGACGTGGCGAGCGTCAAGGGCGGACCCAAGCGGGAGCTGGAGGCGCTGGGCCTCGACCTCACCGCGTACATTGGCAGCCACCCCATGTCCGGCAAGGAGCGCTCGGGCCCGCTCGCCGCCACCGCCGACCTCTTCGAGGGTCGGCCCTGGGTCCTCACCCCGACCCGGGACACCGACACCGAGGTCCTCAACCTCGCCCTGGAGCTCGTCGCCCTCTGCCGGGCCGTCCCCGTCGTCATGGACGCCGACGCCCACGACCGGGCCGTCGCCCTCGTCTCCCACACCCCGCAGCTGGTGTCCTCCATGGTCGCCGCGCGCCTGGAGGAGGCCGACGAGTCCGCCGTACGCCTCTGCGGGCAGGGCATCCGCGACGTCACCCGGATCGCCGCCTCCGATCCGCGCATGTGGGTCGAGATCCTCTCCGCCAACCCCGGGCCCGTCGCCGACGTCCTCTCCGGCGTCGCCGCCGACCTCGACGAGACCGTCCGCGCCCTGCGGTCCCTGCAGTCCGCCGACGAGGACAAGCGGCGGAACGGGGCCGCCGGCGTCGCCGACGTCCTGCGCCGCGGCAACGCCGGGCGCGCCCGCGTCCCCGGCAAGCACGGTGCCGCCCCTGCCGTCTACGAGACCGTCGCCGTCCTCATCAGCGACCGACCGGGCGAGCTCGCCCGCATCTTCGCCGACGCGGGGCGCGCGGGCGTCAACATCGAGGACGTCCGCATCGAGCACGCGACCGGGCAGCAGGCGGGTCTGGTGCAGCTGATGGTCGAACCGTCGGCGGCGCCGGTGCTGGGGGCGGCGCTCCAGGAACGCGGCTGGTCCCTCCGCACGAGCTGACGGCCAGGCCCCACTCCACCGGGACGGCGCGCGCCCCCGCCCACCCTCGTTGTGGGCAACTGTTCCGCTCGAGCAGGGGGGACCCCCTCGCCCTGCGGGACGATTGCCCACACGGGCAGGGGCAGGGAGGGCACCGCCCCGGCAGGGTGGTGCCCCGCGCGGCGGGGTCGGCGGCCCGGGACCGGCGGGGTGCGGGGACTCGGTAACCTTGTGGGGGTCCCCCGCATCCCGCCGGGCCCTACCGTTCACCCCAGGAAGGTGTTCCCACCGTGGAATCCGTGATCGTCGCCATCGACGGGCCCTCCGGCACGGGCAAGTCCAGCACCTCGAAGGCGGTCGCCGCCAAGCTGGGGCTGAGCTACCTCGACACCGGCGCCCAGTACCGGGCGATCACCTGGTGGATGATCAGCAACGGCGTCGACGTCACCGACGCCGAGGCCGTCGCCAACGCCGCCTCCAAGCCGGTCATCGTCTCCGGCACCGACCCGGCCCGGCCCACCATCACCGTCGACGGCGCCGACGCCTCGGGCCCGATCCGGACCGAGGAGGTCACCTCCAAGGTCAGCGCCGTCAGCGCCGTCCCCGAGGTGCGGAGCCTGATCACGGAGCTCCAGCGGTCCATCGCCCGCGGCGCGGAGATCGGCATCGTCGTCGAGGGCCGGGACATCGGCACCACCGTCCTGCCCGACGCCGACCTGAAGATCTTCCTCACCGCCTCGCCGGAGGCCCGTGCCGCCCGCCGCTCCGGCGAGCTCAAGGGCGCCGACGTGCACGCGACGAAGGAGGCCCTGATCAAGCGGGACGCGGCCGACTCCAGCCGCAAGACCTCCCCGCTCGCCAAGGCCGACGACGCCGTCGAGGTCGACACCACCGACCTCACCCTGGACCAGGTCATCGAGTGCGTCGTCACCCTGGTGGACGAGAAGCGGACGGTCGCCAAGTGACCCTGCCCTCCGGGAAGGGCGCCGCCGTCGGCCGACGCATCGGCATCGGGCTGATGTACGGCTTCTGGAAGCCGCGCGTCCTCGGCGCCTGGCGGGTGCCGTCCTCCGGCCCCGTCATCCTCGCCGTCAACCACGCGCACAACATCGACGGCCCCATGCTCATGGGCACCGCCCCGCGCCCCGTGCACTTCCTCATCAAGAAGGAGGCGTTCGTCGGACCGCTCGGCAGCTTCCTGGAGGGCATCGGGCAGCTGAAGGTGGACCGGGACTCGACCGACCGCAAGGCGATCGGCAACGCCCTGGGCGTCCTGGAGCAGGGCGGCGTCCTCGGGATCTTCCCCGAGGGCACCCGCGGCGACGGCGACTTCGCCTCGCTGCGCGCGGGCCTGGCGTACTTCGCCGTCCGCAGCGGCGCGCCGATCGTCCCGGTCGCCGTGCTGGGAAGCACCGAGCGCAGCGGGCGGCTGGTCAAGGCGCTGCCTCCGCTGCGCGGCCGCGTCGACGTCGTCTTCGGCGACGCCTTCGAGGCGGGCGACGGCTCGGGCCGCCGCACCCGCAAGGCGCTCGACGAGGCCACCGTACGGATCCAGGGGAAGCTCACCGCCCACCTGGAAAACGCCAGGCGCCTCACCGGGCGCTGAGCGACACTCTCAGTAGTGGCCCCCACGGCTCCGGCCGTCCGGGACCACCGACCACGAATGATCAAGGAACGGACTTCATGAACGACCAGCACGACCACGGGGCACTTGGCGACGCCGAGTACGCGGAGTTCATGGAGCTCGCCGCGGAAGAGGGCTTCGACGTCGAGGACGTCGAGGGCGCGATCGAGGAGGCCGGCCACGGCCCGCTCCCCGTCCTCGCCGTCGTCGGCCGCCCGAACGTCGGCAAGTCGACCCTGGTGAACCGCATCATCGGCCGCCGCGAGGCCGTCGTCGAGGACAAGCCGGGCGTCACCCGCGACCGCGTCACCTACGAGGCCGAGTGGGCCGGCCGCCGCTTCAAGGTCGTCGACACCGGTGGCTGGGAGCAGGACGTCCTCGGCATCGACGCCTCCGTCGCCGCCCAGGCCGAGTACGCCATCGAGGCCGCCGACGCCTGCCTCTTCGTCGTGGACGCCACCGTCGGCGCCACTGACACCGACGAGGCCGTCGTCAAGCTGCTCCGCCGCGCCGGGAAGCCGGTCGTCCTCGCCGCCAACAAGGTCGACGGCCAGTCCGGCGAGGCCGACGCGGCCATGCTCTGGTCCCTGGGCCTCGGCGAGCCGTTCCCCGTCTCCTCGCTGCACGGCCGCGGCACCGGCGACCTCCTCGACGAGGTCCTCAAGAAGCTGCCCGAGGCCCCCGAGCAGCGCTTCGGCAACGCGGTCGGCGGTCCCCGCCGCATCGCGCTCATCGGCCGCCCGAACGTCGGCAAGTCCTCCCTGCTCAACAAGGTGGCGGGCGAGGACCGGGTCGTCGTCAACGAGCTGGCCGGCACCACCCGCGACCCGGTCGACGAGCTCATCGAGCTCGGCGGCGTGACGTGGAAGTTCGTCGACACCGCGGGCATCCGCAAGAAGGTCCACCTCCAGGAGGGCGCGGACTACTACGCCTCCCTGCGGACCGCGGCCGCCGTCGAGAAGGCGGAGGTGGCCGTCATCCTCATCGACACCACCGACAACATCTCGGTCCAGGACCAGCGCATCATCACGATGGCGGTCGAGTCGGGCCGCGCCATCGTCATCGCCTACAACAAGTGGGACGAGCTCGACGAGGAGCGCCGCTACTACCTCGAGCGCGAGATCGAGACCGAGATGCAGCAGGTCGCCTGGGCGCCCCGGGTCAACGTCTCCGCCAAGACCGGCCGTCACATGGAGAAGCTGGTCCCGGCCATCGAGACCGCCCTCGCCGGCTGGGAGACCCGCGTCCCCACCGGCCGGCTCAATGCCTTCCTGGGCGAGATCGTCGCCGCCCACCCGCACCCGGTCCGTGGCGGCAAGCAGCCCCGCATCCTCTTCGGCACGCAGGCCGGCACCAAGCCGCCCCGCTTCGTGCTCTTCGCCTCCGGCTTCCTGGAGGCCGGCTACCGCCGCTTCATCGAGCGCCGGCTGCGCGAGGAGTTCGGCTTCGAGGGCACCCCGATCCACATCTCGGTCCGGGTGCGCGAGAAGCGCGGCCGCAAGAAGTAGCACCCACGCACCACACGCCTGCGCACCCGCGCGGTGACACACGGCCGAGGGCCGGGGCGATGCGCCCCGGCCCTCGGCCGTTCGTCCGGTCCGCTTCCGTCGGTCCGCTTCCGTACTAGAGACCTCTGCGGGGTCCCGGTGGCAGCGCCGCCTGGGTGGGGGGGTGCTGCTGCGCCGACCACGCCGTCGGATGCCCGCTCACGTGCCCGTGCCCGCGCCCGTGCCTGCCCGTGCCCAGGGCCGTGCCGAAGGACCGGAAGCTCAGCTCCTCCTCCCCGCTGCGGTCGCCCGGCAGCGTACGGAACGACCTGCGGTACTCCGAGTACAGGGCGTCGTAGATCGGCGTCGGCGAAGGGCCCGCCGCGACGTCCCGCGCGGGACGCATCGAGGGGATCTGGCTCGGATACGGCTGGGTGAAGGGGTCGTATGGGTGCACATAGGTGCCAACGACACCGACGTCCGTCGGATGCGGGCGGCTCTCCGAAAGGGGAGCGCTCCGGGGACGCGGCACGGTCGGCACGCCCTGCCCCGCCCCCGGGCGCTGCCGCGCCCGCCGTATGCCCGGCCGGCCGTCTTCCATCAGGTGCCGGCCAGCGGCATCGCGGCGGCCACCAGACGGCCGTTCGCGGCGGCCTTCTCCAGGGCGTCGCGCAGCAGGTCCTCGCGGGGCTGCTGGCCGATCGAGCCCACCGGGGCGGCGAAGACCAGGACCGTGTGCGACTTGTTGGCCGCCGCGCGCCAGCCCTCGGTGACCTGGAGCGGCTGGTGCGCCTGCCACCAGGCGGCCTGACCGGCACCGCCCGGCCCCGGCTGGAGCACGGAGTGCAGCTGGCCCATGGCGACCAGGACCGACCAGCCCGGCAGCATCGCCGGCTTCTCGCCCAGGTCCATGACCTGCTGGAAGCCCTGCTCGGCCAGGAGCGACAGGAACTCGTCGGTGAGGCCGTCCGAACCGGGACGGGCCACCGGGGCGGTCGGCTCCACGACGAGCGCCGGGTGCAGCTCGCCCTCGATCAGCACGAGACCGCTGGTGACCCCCAGCACGGCCTGCTCGGGGTGGGAGGCGGAGAGCGCGTCGGCGGCGTCGGAGGCCGTGATGGAGGCGACGGCACCCTGGAGCTGCTCCTCGGCGACCCGGACGACCTGCGACGGGATGCAACTGGCGTGGGCGAACGCGAGGACCGCGGTCTCCTCGCCGACGAACAGCACCGTGCTGGTGCGCTCCTGGTCGGAGTCTCCCGGCGTGCGGCAGGAGGTGCAGTCGTAGCTGCCCGGGGCGTTGTCGCCGGCCAGCAGCCGGTCCGCTTCTTCGTCGCCGATCTCGGCGCGTACGTCCTCGCTGACGTCGAGCATGCGCGGCACGGGGGCTCCCTGGACTCGGTACGGGGGACGCCGGGCCGTTCCCGGGCGTCTCATGCCGAGTTCAACGGGTCAGCCTCGGCCGGGGTCACGCGCGGAAGCGGGGCAAGTTGCCGGTGGCGTGTGCGTCCCGGGCCGTCCGGGGGCGTCCGTGCCCCGTCCGGGGGCGTGACTCCGACCGGGTGGGGTGTGAACGGTGTTCCGCGCGGCACGGGCCGGAGTCGGCGGGGGGCTGCCTAGCCTTCCCCGATGTCGAAGATCCGATTTTGGACGGCGGGTTCCCTCGTGGCGGCGTCCGCGGCCGCGCTCCTGACCCTGGCTCCGGCGCCCGCCCACGCCCGGGACACGTCCGCGGGGCCCGCCCCGGGCGTGGTCGCGGGGGCGCGGGACGTGCCGGGGTCCGTCGAGGACCTGGTCACCGGGGTGCGGGACCTGTCGGGGGGCGTGCGGGAGGACTCCGCCGCGCTCCTGGACGTGTCGGACGCGTTCCGGGAGGCCGCCTCCGTGCCCGCGTACGCCTGCGCGCGGGACCAGTGGCCGTGGGGCTGCGTCGCCGAGTGCGAGAGCAGCGGGCGCTGGCACGCCAACACGGGCAACGGCTTCTACGGCGGCCTCCAGTTCTGGCAGCCCACCTGGGTCGAGCACGGGGGACCGAAGTACGCCCGCCGCGCCGACCTGGCGACCCGGCAGCAGCAGATCACCGTCGCCGAGGACGTGCTGCGCACCCAGGGGTGGGGGGCCTGGCCCGTCTGCTCCAAGCGGTACGGCCTGTCCGGGCGCGTCCACACCGTCCAGGCCGGCGACACGCTCGGTTCGATCGCCCGCCGCTTCGCGGTCAAGGGCGGCTGGCAGGCGCTGTACGCGGCGAACCGGAGCCTGATCGGACCCGATCCGAACCGGATCGTCGTCGGCACCATGCTGCGGATCGCCCCGCTCTGAGGCCCCGCGGTCTCAGCGGTACTCGGCCGGCTCCCCGCTCGACGCGCGGGAGCCGCGCCGCAGCTCGTGCACGAGCGAGCCGCGCGGCAACCCCTGCGGCACCCGCTGCTCGGCCAGGACCACGGCCGCCCCGCGCTCCATGGCGAGCTCCGCGAGCATCCGGTACGTACGGGCCGCGACCGGCGGGGCCAGGCCGAGCGACGGCTCGTCGACCAGCACCACGCGCGCGCGTGCGAGCAGCGCGCGGGAGAGCGCCAGCATCCGGCGCTCCCCGCCGGACAGCGTCCCGGCCGCCCTGGACAGGAGGGGGGCCAGTTCCGGGTACGGGGCGGTGGCGTCGTACGCGTCGGCCCAGGGCGCGGCGAGCGCGAGGTTCTCGGCGACGGTGAGGCCCGCGTACACCGCCCGCAGATCCGGTACGAAGCACAGCCCGCGGCGCGCCCGTTCGTGCGGCGGGAGGCGGGTCACGTCGGCCCCGCGCCACTCCACCCGGCCCGCCGCGAGCCGCACCGTGCCGGCCAGGGCGCGCAGGGCGGTCGTCCGGCCCGCGCCGTTGCGGCCCAGGAGGACCGTCACCGTCCCGGCGGGCACGGGCAGGTCGAGCCCGTGCAGGGCCTCCAGGGGGCCGTAGCGGACCCGGGCGGCGCGCAGGGCGATCTCGACGCTCACGACAGGATCCGGCCCCCCTCCATGGTGTGCACCGTGTGCGCGATCCCGGCGACCAGGTCCGGATCGTGCTCGACGACGAAGACGGTCAGGCCGTCCGCCGCGAGCGCGGCCAGGATCCGGGCGAGCGCGGCGGTCTCGGCGGCGTCGAGCCCGGCGGCCGGCTCGTCGAGGAGGAGCGTGTGCGGCCGCCCGGCCAGTGCGCGGGCCAGTTCGACCCGGCGCAGCGTCCCGGTGGGCAGGTCCGCCGCCGCCCGGTGCCGCACGGGCCCGGCCAGCCCGAGCAGCCGCAGGCTCCGCTCCACGGCGGCCGGGTCCCCGCGGCCCTCGCTCTGCTCCTGTCCGAGGCGGACGTTCTCCTCGACGGTGAGCGAGGGGAACACGGCGAGCCGCTGGAAGGTCCGGGCGATGCCGAGGCGGGCCCGGGCGTGGGCGGACCGGGCGGTGATGTCGGTGCCGTCGAGCGTGATCCGGCCCTGGCCCCGGCGGGGCCGGAGGGTCCCGGCGAGACAGTCGAACAGGGTGCTCTTGCCCGCGCCGTTGGGGCCGACGAGGGCGGTGACGCGGGCGGGGGAGAGGACGAGGGTGACGTGGGAGAGGGCGGTGACCCCTCCGGGGTGGACGAGGGTGAGGTCGTGTGCGCGGAGCCCCTCGCGGGGGCGGTGCGGTGCGGGCGTCGTGGGGCGGGGCCGGGCTTCGTCGGCGGCCGGCGGGCCGTGGGGGCGGTGCGTCGGGCCCTCGGCCGGACCGGCGGCCGACCGGCCGTGGGCGCGCTCCCGGCCTTCGGCCGGGGCGGTGCCGGGGGGCCCGCTCGAAGCGGTGCCGGGGGGCCCGTCCGGAACGGTGCCGGGCGCGGCGGTGGGTGGTGGGGCGTGGGGCTCGGGGCGCCTCGGCTGCGGGAGCAGCGTCAGCAGGGGCGGGAGACGGCCCGTCAGCGTGGCCAGGAGGCCGATCAGGGCCGCCGCCGTGCCCGCCCGGGGGCCCGCGTCCAAGGTGATCAGGAGGGCCGCCGCGGCCAGCGGGGTGAGGAGGCTGTCCGCGCCGAGGACCAGGACCGCCGCGAACCAGAGCAGGCCGCGCACCGGGTCGTACGCCTCGGGGTCGAAGGCGCGCAGGCCCATGCCGAGGAGCCCGCCGCCGAGGGCCGCCAGGGCCGCGCCCAGGACGAAGGCGAGGAGCTTGAGGCGGGGCACCGGGACGCCCGCCGCCTCAGCGCCCGGTTCGTGGTCCCGCAGGGCGGCCAGCGCGCGGCCCGTACGGCCCCGGCGGAGGGCCGCCACCAGGACGAGGCAGCCGGCCAGGACGACGAGCTCCAGGGCGTAGAAGGCGCGGTCGTCGGAGAAGCCCGCCGGACGGCCGAGGACCAGGCCGGCCGTCGCGTACGGCTGGGTGAGGACGAAGCGGCTCACCGCCACCCCCACGGCCAGCGTCGCCAGGGCGAGGGCCAGGCCGTGCCGCCGGATCGCCGGCCGGCCCGTCACCAGGCCCGCCGCCGCCACCATCGGCACCGCGAGCCCGAGGGCCGGGAGCGTGGGCACCCCGCCGGCCGCGAGGAGGGCCGTGAAGAGGGCGCCCAGGCCCGCGTACGCCGCCTGACCCAGCGCGATCTGGCCGCCGCGGCCCGCCACCACGACCAGCGACAGCAGGATCACGGCGAGCGCGGGGACCTGGACCGCCGTGTGCAGGTCGGAGCCCGCGAGGCCGAGCGGGAGGAGGAACAGGACGCCGACCACCGGCCAGAGGGCCGTGGGCACGCGGGCGGGCCGCGCCGGCGGCGGCAGGGCGTCCTCGCCCTTGCCGCCGACGCCCGGCAGGACGAGCGCCGCCACCAGGAGCGCCACCACGAACAGGTTCGCCCCGACGGCCCGGAGGAGCGGCTCCGCCCAGCCCTCCGGGTGCAGCCGGGTCAGCTGCGCCTGGGCGACGCCGAGGACGAGCGCGGCCGCCACGGCCACCGGCAGCGACCGCATCCGGGCGATCACCGCGACCGCGATCACCTCGACGACGAGCAGCGGCATCCCGTACGGGTCGAGCCGTACGTACGGGGCGAGCAGCACGCCCGTGAGCCCGGCCGTGAACGAGCCGAACGCCCAGCCCGCCGCCGCCACCCGATCCGCGTCGATGCCCGCCAGGACGGCGAGCGGACGGTTGTCCACGACCGCCCGCAGCTCCCGGCCGAACCGCGTCCACCGCGTCACCGCCCCCACCAGACAGGCCGGCGCGACCACCGCCGCGAGCTGCGCCCACGGTCCGTCGCCGAGCAGCACGGGCGCGTCGTCCCGGGCCCCCGGGCCCCACAGCAGCACCGCCCCGCCCACCAGGAGGACGAAGACGCCGATCGTCGCCACCAGGGCCCGCGCCGGACCGGCGCCGAGCAGCGCGAGGGGGCGGAAGACGCCCCGGTCGAGGACCAGACCGATGCCGGGGGCGACGAGGAGGAGCGTGACCAGGACGCCCAGGGGCAGCGGCCAGCCCCAGTCGACCACCAGCTGGCGGAGCACGTACGCGCAGACCATGGCGACGGCTCCGTGCGCGAGGTTCAGCACCCCCGTCGCCCGGTGGGTGACGATCAGGCCGATGCCGGTGAGCGCGGCGGCGCTGCCGATCGCGAGGCCGGCGAGCGTCAGCTCGTACGTCAGGGAGGCCACGGCTCACACACCGGGCAGGGGGCGAGCTCCGCGTCCCCCGCCTCCACGGCCTCCGCCCTGCCCGCCACCAGCGGACAGTCCGGGCGATGCGCGAGGGTCCCCTCCGGGACCCGCAGGAAGGGGCCGTCCGAGGACGGCGGGGGAGGCTCCTCCGGGCCGCCGGGGAGGCGCGGCCGGGAAGGGCGTACGGGAAGCAGCGCCGCCGCGCCGACGAGGACCGCGCCCGCCACGAGGAGCGCGGCCCCCGGCACCGTGCACGAGGCCAGATAGGGCAGCTGGCGCTCCGCGAAGCGCTCGCCGGAGATCCCGTACCAGCCGAGCGCGCAGAGCACCGCGCCCCCGGCGGCCGCCGCGAGACCGCTCCAGAGCAGGATCCGGGATGTCGGCACGGGGCCCTCCCTCGTCTCTTCCTTGCACTATGCCCCGTTCCGTCCCACCCTGGAAACACCAGCCGTTCCGGACCGGGGGGACACCCGGTGGTGAGCCAGATGGTTGTCGTACGACGCGGTGGGCGCTCCCGCCTCGCGGTCCTCGGGACCGTCGCCGTCCTCGCCCTGGCGCCCGTCCTCGCGAGCTGCTCGGACGACGGGGGGTCGAAGGGCGGCGGCGCCGTCTCGTCCGCCCCGCCCGCCACGACGGCCCCGCCGCCGGCGGGCGACGAGCCCGCCGACCCGGCCGCGGCCAGGGCGGAGATCACCGAGAACTGGACGGCGTTCTTCGACCCGAAGACGCCCGTCGCCGAGAAGGCGAGGCTCCTGGAGGACGGGGAGCGGATGCGGCCGGTGCTCGCCGCCTTCGCCGGTGACAAGAACGCGGCCGTGACCTCCGCGAAGGTCACCCACGTCGAGTTCACGTCGGCCACCGGCGCGAACGTCACCTACGACCTGCTGGTCGGCGGGAACCCGGCGCTGCCCGGCTCCCGGGGCACCTCCGTCCTCCAGAACGACACCTGGAAGGTCTCCGTGAAGACCCTGTGCGGCCTGGTCGAGCTGAGCGGTGTCACCGTCCCGGGCTGCTGAGGCGGTCGCGGCGCTGCTCCTGGCCGTGCTGCTCGCCCTCCTCACGGCCTGCGGCAGCCGGCTCCCGGAGCGCGACTTCGGGACGCGGCCCGCCGCCCGCCCCTCCGGCGGTGAGCCGCTCCGCGTCGGGATCATCACCAGCGCCACCAGCCCCGTCGGCGGGGAGGCCCTCACCGGCCCGCGCGACGGGGCCCGCGCCTGGTTCGACGCCCTCAACGCGCACGGAGGCCTCGACGGGCGCCGCATCGAGGTCGAGACCTGCGACGACGGCGGCAGCGGCGTCGGCGACAACGCGTGCGTGCACCGGCTGATCGACGAGCGCGGTGTCTTCGCCCTCGTCGCCACCACCGCCCTGAACTACGCGGGCGCGTCGCTCGTCGCCCGGGCCGGCGTCCCCGACATCGGTGGCCAGCCGCTCACCCCCGCCTACGACACCTATCCGCACCTCTACGGCATCTACGGCAGCTCCGCCCCGCGCACCGGCCGCGCCCCCGGCTGGGGCGGCACGCTGTACGGCGGGACCGAGGTCTACCACTGGTTCCGGAAGGAACTGGGCGCACGGACCGCCGCCGTCGTCTCCTACAACCAGGCGGCCTCCGCCGCCTACGCCCGCCTGGTCGCCCGGGGACTGCGCGCCGAGGGCTACCGCGTCGTCGAGGAGCAGGTCGACTTCGCCCTGCCCGACTTCCGCGCCGTCGCCGCCGACCTGCGGGCCCAGCACGCCGACCTCCTCTTCGACGCGATGGACACCCACGGCAACGTGCGCCTGTGCGAGGCGATGGAGGCGCTCGGGGTCCGGGTCGCCGCCAAGGTGACCAACGTGCAGAACTGGTCCTCCGCCGTCGCCCGCGACTACGCCCGGACCCCCGGCTGCCGGGCCTCGCTGTGGGTGACGGGCTCCAGCCGGAACTACGAGGACACCGGACACCCGGAGGTCCGCGCCTTCCGCGCGGCCATGGGCGACCGGCCCCCGTCCCAGTGGCAGCTGGAAGGGTGGGCGGCGGCGATGTGGTTCACCGACGCGGCCCGCTCCTGCCTCGCCCGGGGCGCGCTCACCCGCGGCTGCGTCGAGGAGTTCATGAACCGTCCGGAACCGTACACCGCGCGCGGACTGCTGCTCCCCGTACGGTTCGAGCACCTGGCCCGGCCGCCCGCCACCCGGAACACCTGCCTGTCCGTGGCCCGTTGGCAGGACGGGCGGGGCTGGGTGAGCCAGGGCGACATGACCGGGAACTGCGCGACGGTCCCCCAGCTCGGCTACCGGCCGTGAACGGTCCTCCCCTCACCGGCAGTACAGTCGGGCACCGACCGACTGACCGACTGACCGGGGGGAACCGGCAGTACGATGCGCATCTCCTTCCTGCTCCACAACGGCTACCACTACGGCGGCACGATCCGGACCACGTTCACGCTCGCCGAGGAACTGGCGCGGCGCCACGAGGTCGAGATCGTCTCGGTGTTCCGCCACCGCGACCGGCCGCGGCTCGACCTGCCGACGGGGGTGACCCTGCGTCACCTCGTCGACGTGCGCCGGGACAGCCCGGGATACGACGGCGACCACCCCGACTTCCACCGCCCCGCCGAGGTCTTCCCGCGCGGCGACGGCCGTTGGAAGCAGTACAGCGCGCTCACCGACACCCGGATCGGGGAACACCTCCGCGGGGTGGAGGCCGACGTCCTCGTCGCCACCCGCCCCGGGCTCAACGTGCACCTCGCCCGGCAGGCCCGGCGGGGGCCGGTCCTCGTCGGCCAGGAACACCTGATACTGGGCGGCCACAGCTACCGGCTGCGCCGGGACATCGCCCACGAGTACGCGCTCCTCGACGCCGTCACCACGGTCACCGAGGCCGACGCCCGGGCCTACCGCGCGCTCCGGCTGCCCGGCGTACGCGTCGAGGCCGTCCCCAACAGCGTGCCCGCGCCCTCCGTACGACCCGCCGACCCCGCGGCGAGGACCGTCGTCGCGGCGGGCCGGCTGACCCGGGTCAAGCGGTACGACGTGCTGATCGACGCCTTCGCGTCCGTGGCCGCCGACCATCCCGACTGGAAGCTGCGGATCTACGGCTCCGGCGACGCCGTCCAGGACCTCAAGGCCCCGCTGGCCCGCCAGATCCGGGACCGCGGGCTCGACGGGCAGGTCTTCCTCATGGGGGCCGTCACCCCGATGGAACCGGAGTGGACCAAGGGCTCGATCGCCGCGGTGACCTCGCAGCGCGAGTCCTTCGGCATGACGATCGTCGAGGCGATGCGGTGCGGGCTGCCGGTGGTCTCCACCGACTGCCCCCACGGGCCGCGCGAGATCATCGAGGACGGGGTCGACGGCCGGCTCGTGCCGGTCGACGACGTCGCCGCCGTCGCGGGGGCGCTGCGGGCGTTCGTCGAGGACGAGGAGCTCCGGGCCGGGGCGGGGCGGGCGGCGCTCGCCGCGTCCGAACGCTTCGACCCGTCGCGGATCGCCGCGCGGCACGAGGCCCTGTGGACGGAGCTCGCCGCGCGGGGCGCGGGGCGGCGGGTGCACGGGGCCGGGCGGGTGCGGGTGCATCGGGGGGTGGGGCGGGTGGTGGACGCGGTCTACGCCCAGAAGGCGAGGGCGGGCCGCCTCCTCCGCCGCCTCCGCTGACGCGCCTGCCGGGCACCTCCCGGCGGGCCGCACCCGGCGGGGCGGTGCCCCGGCCCGCCTCCGTGTGGGCCGCACCCGGCGGGGCGGTGCCCCCGCCCCCCCCGCCCGTGTGGGCAATCGTCCCGCTGGGCGAGGGGGTCCCCCCTGCTCGAGCGGAGCCGAGAGCTTGGGGGAGGGTGGGCACACGGGACGGCGCCCTGCAGCGGCGCCTCCGCGTTCCGCGCCTTGATCCGCACCACGAGTGCACCGCACAGTCCGGTGCGGGTCAGGGCGTGGGAGCCTCGGGCGCCGGCAGGGGCGCCGTTCCGTTGTGCCCACCCGTTCCGCCCCAGCGGAACAGTTGCCCACAACGGGGTGGGTGGGCTCCGCCCCAGCGGAACGATTGCCCACAACGGGGGCGGCGGCCGGCGCAGCCCGTAGCGGGGTGGGCGCCGCCCCGGTGGAGCGGTTGTCCGCGACGGGGTCCGGCGGGGCGTCGGCCCCCGGGGACCGGGTTGCGGTCGTGGTGGCCGGGAGGGCTGGCAGACTCGGGGCATGGTGGAGACCTCCGCACGGCTGTTGCGGCTGCTGTCGTTGCTCCAGGCCCATCGCGAGTGGTCCGGTGCGGATCTCGCCGGGCGGCTCGGGGTGACGGCCCGCACCGTGCGCCGGGACGTGGACCGGCTGCGGGAGCTCGGCTACCCCGTGCACGCCAGCCCCGGCACGGGCGGTGGGTACCGGCTCGGGGCCGGCGCCGAGCTGCCGCCGCTGCTCCTCGACGACGAGGAGGCCGTCGCGGTCGCGGTCGGGCTGCGGTCGGCCGCCGGCCAGGGCGTCGAGGGCATCGGCGAGAGCTCCGTACGCGCCCTGGCGAAACTGGAGCAGGTCCTGCCGGGCCGGCTCCGGCGCCGGATCGGGGCGCTCAACGCCTTCACGGTGCCCCTGCTGCGCACCCCGAGGGAACGGGTCGACCCGGCGGTCCTCACCGAACTGGCCAACGCCTGCCGGGACGGCGAGCGGCTCCGCTTCGCCTACCGCGACCACGGCGGCGCGGCCACCCGCAGGACCGTCGAGCCGCACCGTCTGGTGTGCACGGAGCGGCGCTGGTACCTGGTCGCCTGGGACCTGGACCGGGACGACTGGCGGACGTTCCGGGCCGACCGGATCGAGCCGACCCCGCCGCACGGTCCCCGCTTCCCTCCCCGCGAGCCGCCCGCCGAGGACCTGGCCGCCTACGTGGCGAAGGGGGTGTCCCGTACGGCCTACGCGGTGGAGGCGACGGTCCGGCTCTTCGTCCCGCTCGCCGAGGCGGCCGCCGTCGCGGGGCCGCTGGACGGGGTCCTGACGGCGGACGGCGAGGACGCCTGTCTGCTGCGGACGGGGGCGGGCACCCTCGACACGATGGTGTTCCACGTGGCGTTCATGGGCTTCGAGTTCGAGGTGGTCGAGCCGCCGGAGCTCGCGGAGGCGGTCCGGACGCTCAGGGACCGGTTGTCCCGGGCCCTCGATCGGCCGGGGGACGCCCCGGCGACCCGGCGCTGATCCGCACCCGCTCGTACGCCGCGAACTCCGGGCGGGCCGGCCCGGTGCGCGGGAAGAAGGCGAACGCGGTGGCCGGGCGGAGGCGGCCGATCTTCTCGTGGCCGGTCGTGACGAGCCGGTCGATCACGACGCGGCCGTGTCGCCGCCTGGCTGATTCGGCGGTCGCGGTCGCGGTCGCGGTCGCCGTCCCGCGGCCCGTCGCCGCCTCCGCCTCGCCGTCGTCCCGGCTCCGCGGCTCCGGGCGTTCCGCCGGCGTAAGCATTGTGTAAGGGAAGAGTGTGTGGCGTGCGTGCGCGTCGCCGACACAATTCGGGACGGCTCGCGGGAAGAGGGGAATTGCCGCGTCTTCTCCGTGCCTCGTCCGCGCTTCCGCGCCCTTCGTGCGAACTGATGGGCACCGCTCGGAATTACTGGAGAAACGGCCGGAAACCCGCCCCGCGACGGGCGTGCCGGCAGGTCAAACATATGTCGAGAACTTGTGACACAAGCGTGACCGGGGAGGGACTAACGTGAGGTTCATGTCACCCACTTCGCGCACTCCCGAACCGCCCCGCGACGCTCCCGACTCCTATGTGGGCCTCGACGCCGAAGCGGCCGAGCGGCTCGCCAGGACCCGCGGCTGGAGCGTCGTCCGGTCCCTGCCGCCCGGCTCGATCATCACCATGGAGTACCTGTCCGGGCGCATCAACTTCGAGGTCGAGGGCGGCGCCGTCACCCGCTGCTGGCTCGGCTGAGGAACCGGCCGGACCGTACGCGAAAGGGCCCCGGCCGAGGTGGCCGGGGCCCTTTCGCGTGTGCGGAGGGGGTGCGGATCAGCCGCGGGTGACCGGGGCGCGCCGGCCGCCGGCCATCCCCACGGGCTCCCGGACGGGCTCGCGCACCGGCTCCTCGGGCGCGGGCGGGCGCGGCGGGAAGAACCCGGGACGCGGACCGCCGGAGGCCACGGGCAGCGAGGGCACGAGCCGGCGACGCTCCCGCAGCCGCTCCCGCATCCGCTCGCGCGCGGCGAGGATCCAGGACTCCGCCACGGCCAGGACCGGCTCGCACCAGGGCAGCGCGAGCAGGACGAGGAGCCCGGCGGCCCAGCCGAGCAGCACGTCGCTCAGCCAGTGCGTGCCGAGGTAGACGGTGGTGAGGCCGACGCCGAGGGCGACCACGGCGGAGAGGGCCGAGAGATAGCGCCGGGCCCTCGGCGTGGTCGCCAGGTAGGCGAGGATGCCCCAGGTCACGACCGCGTTGGCGGTGTGCCCCGAGGGGAATATGTCGCCTCCGGCGAAGAGCTCGGCGGAGCCGACCTGGGTCGCGTAGTGGGGTCCGAGGCGGCCGAGCCCGAGCTTGACCGCGCCCACCGAGACGTTGAGCAGCAGAAGGGCGGCGCCCAGGCACAGCAGGGGGCGCAGGGTGTGCTGGCGCCAGGAGCGCCAGCCCAGCCAGGCGGCCACCATGACGGCCGTGGGCCCGCGCTGGCCGAGGACGACGTAGTAGTCGAGGAAGCCGTGGATCTCGGGCCACTGCTGGTACGGCCGGAAGAGCATGATCTTCCAGTCGAGGGTCACCAGCCACGTCGACAGCAGGACGGCCACGACGATGGCGAGATAGAACGCCGACGTCCCGCCGAAGAGGGCGAGACGCGTGCGGGTCATCCGCGGGACCTCTATCTTCGGCGGTTCCGGCTCCCGGTCCAGCCGGGCAAAGATGTCGGTACGCACCCAATGGACGTTACAGGGAGTGAGAAGCAGACCCGGGCGTTCCGCTCCCTTCGTGATGACCATGTGATGTGGAGTGGGTCTCAGTGGCCGGTCCATTCGGGCCGTCCGTCGGGAAATCCGATGACCTTCCGCGCTATTCCCGCGCGGGGCGATTCCGAAAGTGTGTTTGAGCGCCCGGGAATTCCCTCAAACAGGCGTCCGTGCGGAATTCCATGCGACGCGCGGCCCGCGCCGAGTGGCGTACGCCACACCCCGAGCCCCGGCGAGGTGAGAGCTGCACCACGCGCTCGGGCCTTGAACTCGCGTACGCTGACGGCTCACTCGCCCGTCGATGCCGGGCCGCCCCAGGGGCATACGCCCTGGTCACAGCCCACCGAGCGCGAGAGCTTCACTGGGAGGTACGTACATGTCGCGGACGAACACGGCCCAAGGGCGATCGCGTTCCGCCGTCGGCTCCGGCACCAATCGCTGGGTCGTCCTCGTCGTCCTCTGCGTCAGCCTTCTCCTGGTCGCCCTGGACGCGACCATCCTCCACGTCGCCGTCCCCTCGCTCACCGAGGACCTGCGCCCCAGCTCCACCGCGCTGCTCTGGATCGTCGACGCCTACCCCCTGGTCTGCGCGTCGCTGCTGATCCTCTTCGGCACCCTCGGCGACCGGGTCGGCAGACGGAGGGTCCTCCTCCTCGGCTACGCGCTCTTCGGCATCGCCTCGGCGGTCGCCGCGCTCGCCACCGAGCCCGCGGTCCTCATCGGGGCCCGCGCGCTGCTCGGCGTCGGCGGCGCCATGATCATGCCCGCCACGCTCTCCCTCCTCCGGACCGTCTTCCCCGACCGGAGGGAGCGCGCCGCCGCGATCGGCGTCTGGACCGCCACGGCCGCGGTCGGGGCCGCCACCGGACCGGTGCTCGGCGGCTTCCTCGTCGAGAACTACTGGTGGGGCTCCGTCTTCCTCATCAACATCCCGCTGATGGCGCTGATCCTCCCGCTCGGCCGCCGGCTCCTCCCCGAGTCCCGGGGCGCCGCCGACGGCCCCTGGGACGTGCTCGGCGCGCTCATGGCCGCGGCCGGCGTGCTCGGCTGCGTCCTCGGCGTCAAGCGCGCCGGGGCCGGCGAACCGCTGTTCGCCCTGCCGACCGCCGGGCCGCTGCTGCTCGGCGCCGCGCTCCTCGTCCTCTTCGTACGGCGGCAGAAGCGGCGCCCGCACCCGCTGATCGACCTGCGGCTCTTCTCCCGGGCCGCCTTCACCACCTCGGTCGGCTGCATCGTCATCGGCATGCTGGCCCTGGTCGGCCTGGAGCTCATCGCCGTCCAGTACCTCCAGCTGGTCCTCGGCCTCAGCCCCCTGGAGACCGGCCTCCGGCTCCTCCCGCTGACCTTCGCCGCCATGGCCGCCGGCGCCACCGGCTCGTACACCCTGCGCCGGATCGGGCCGCGCCGGATGGTCGGCTGGGGCTTCCTGCTCACCGCCGCCGCGGTGCTGCTGCTGACGCTCATGGGGCAGCACGACCGGCCGCTGCTGCTCACGGCGGGGTTCGTGCTGCTCGGTTTCGGCCTGCAGACCACGCTCTTCTCGGCGTACGAGTCGATGCTCAGCGAGGCGCCGCAGCGGAGCGCGGGCGGCGCGGCCG
Organism: Streptomyces sp. NPDC107498; assembly: GCF_055582805.1. Taxonomy (NCBI): domain Bacteria; kingdom Bacillati; phylum Actinomycetota; class Actinomycetes; order Kitasatosporales; family Streptomycetaceae; genus Streptomyces; species Streptomyces sp. NPDC107498. Next base: position 56,463 of record NZ_JBVJPE010000019.1, read on the forward strand.
CGATCGGCGAGACCTCGTACCAGCTCGGCGCGGGCATGGGCATCGCCCTGCTCGGCAGCGTGATGAACGCCGCGTACGCCCCTGCGCTCTCCTCGGTCCCCGGAGTGCCCGCGGAAGCGGGCCGGGCGGCGGCGAACTCGCTCGGGGAGGCCTACAAGGTCGCCGATCAGCTCGGCGGCACGGCCGGGGACGCCCTGCACCAGGCCGCCCGCCACTCCTTCGTGCACGGCCTGCACGTCACGCTCTTCGTGAGCGCCGGGCTGCTGCTCGTCGGCGCGCTGATGGCCCGGCGGCTGCCGCGGGTCATGGAGTGTCCGGTGGATCCGGAGGAGGCCTTCGACGTGCGGGAGGCCCAGGAGTCCCTCTCGGCCCAGGAGTCGCCCTCGGCCCAGGAGGGTCCGGTCCGGGCCGCGGAGCCGGCCGGTTCCCCGGGGACGCCCGGTCCTTCGGGGCGGGCCGACCGCTCGGGGCGGATCGGTTCCCCGGAGGCGGTCGAGCCGCGGGTGCCCGCGACCCGGGAAGCGATCGAGCCCGCCGGCTCGGGGCGTCCGGCGCACTGACCCGACCCCGTCGGGAGGCGCCGGGTCCGGCCGGCGGACCCGCTCAGCTCTGGTTGAAGAAGCCGTCCTGCTGACGTCGGCCCGTCTCGCCGGTGACGATCTGGGTGTCGGCGGGGGTCAGCAGGAAGACCCGCGTCGCCACGCGCTCGATGGAACCGCGCAGGCCGAAGGCGAGGCCGGCGGCGAAGTCGACGACGCGCTTGGCGTCGTTCGGCTCCATCGCGGTCAGGTTCACGATCACCGGAACCCCGTCCCGGAAGAGCTCGCCGATGCCCCGGGCGTCCCGGAAGCCGTCCGGGGAGACGGTGGCGATCCGGCGGCCCCGCTCCTCGGCGGTGTCCGTGGCCACCCGGACCCGGGGGTCCGTCACCCAGGCGTCGCCGCCCTCGGCACCGTCGGCGTACTCGTCGTCGTAGTAACGCTCGTCGTTGTCCTCGACGAGTCCCAGCCAGGCACTCGCCTTGCGCACCGATCCCATGGACGCCTCCTTTCAGCGCGGTCACTTGTGGTTCCGCATTCCCTATCGTCGTCCATCATGCGGATCGCGCGCCAAGTGGATAGGCGCCGCGCAGGGGATTCGTGACGGTACTGGTGCAGAACGTGAGGGCCGTTTCCTGGCGATTCGTCAGGAAACATAGGGTATGCGGCCCCTGATGGAGGGCCATGTAGCTGAAAATATGAAAGTCGGGTCACAAGGGTGACGATGGGCGCGTACGGGTGAACGGACCCACTCGCTACGATGCCGCGAGGTCGCCCGGCGGACCTTCGCCCGCCACAGCCCACGACTCACGGGGGAGTCCTTGTTCGGAATCGTCAGACCCTGCACCCATCGCCTCACCGACGGTCTCAAGACCGAGTGGATGGCCCACCTCTGCGGCCTCTGCCTGGCACTCCGCGCCGACCACGGGCAGTTCGCCCGGATCGTCACCAACTACGACGGGCTCATCGTCTCCATCCTGACGGAGGCTCAGACCGGCGTGACCGAGGCGGGCCGCCGCACGGCCGGGCCCTGCGCGCTGCGCGCCATGCGGACCGCCCCCGTCGCCCGCGGCGAGGGAGCCAGGCTCGCCGCCGCCGTCTCGCTCGTCCTCGCCTCGGCGAAGGTGCGGGACCACGTCGCCGACAGGGACGGCCTGTTGGCCCGCCGCCCCGTCGCCGCCGCGGCCCGCCGCGTCGCCCGCTCCTGGGACAGGGCCGGGGCCAGGACCGGTCGGGACCTCGGCTTCGACACCGCCCTCCTCGTCGACGCCGTCGACCGCCAGACCGGCATCGAGGCCCTGGCCGGGCCCGGCACCCCCCTGCTCGTCGTCACCGAGCCGACCGAGACGGCGACCGCCGCCGCCTTCGCGCACACCGCCGTCCTCGCGGGACGGCCGGGGAACGCGGCGCCGCTCGCCGAGGCGGGCCGCCTCTTCGGCCGCCTCGCCCACCTCCTCGACGCCGTCGAGGACCAGGCCGCCGACGCCGAGACCGGCGCGTGGAACCCGCTCACCGCCACCGGCACCTCCCGCGCGGAGGCCCGCCGACTCGCCGACGACGCCCTCCACGGCATCCGCCTCGCCCTGCGGGACGCCGAGTTCGCCGACGGCAGGCTCGTCCACGTCCTCCTCGCCCACGAGCTGCGCACCTCGGTCGACCGCGCCTTCGGCACGACCGGCTGCTCGCACGGAGCGCAGGACGTGCGGGCCGCCCACGGCCCGGTGCCGGGGAACCCGTACGGGGGCCAGGCCCCCGGCCCGTACGGCGCGCAGAACCCCCACGGGGGCGGAAACCCGTACGGCGGTGGGAACCCCTACGGAGGTGGCGGGAACCCCTACGGCGGCGGCCCCATGGGTCCGGGCGGGCCCGGCGGCCCCGGCGGGCCCGGCGGTCTGCCGCCGCAGTTCGGCGGCGGCGCGCCCCGGGCGCCCAAGCCCCGCGGCTTCCTCGCCGGGTGCGCCATGTTCACCTGGCTCTTCTGCACCTGCCAGATCTGCTGCGCCAAGGAGTACGAGGGCCCCTGGTCCCGCAAGAAGCGCGAGGGCTGCTGCCGGGACTGCGACTGCGACTGCGGCGGCTGTGACGGTTGCGACTGCTGCTGCCCCTGCGACGGCTGCTGACGCCCCGTCGGTCATCCCCGCCGGACCCCCGCACCGCTACTTCTTCGGCGCCGGGATCTCCGGCGGGGAGATCCGCGACCGCTCGATGCCCGAGGCGGTCACCCCCCACTTCCTCAGGATCCGGTCGTACGTCCCGTCGGCCTTCAGGCCGTTCACCGCGGCCTGGAAGGCCGGCGCGAGCGGAGTGCCCTTCTTGAAGGCGAAGCCGACGTCGAGGCGCCGGTACTCGTTGAGGAACCTCACGTTCTCCTGCTGCGTCACCGCGTACCGCACGCCGTTGATCGTGTTCATCACGACGTCGCTGCGGCCCTGCTGGAGCGACATCCAGATCGCCCCGGTCTCGCTGTAGACGTTCACCTCGTACGGCGGCTTCCCGGCCTGCGCGCACCGGCCCTCGTTCTTCTCCAGGGTCCGCTCGAAGGTGGTGCCGGCGTTCACCGCCACCTTCAGGCCGCACAGCCGGGTCAGGTCGGTGACCGCCTTCAGGGGGCTGTCCGCCCGGACGGCGAACCCCTGCCCGTCGTTGACGTACGTCACGAAGTCGATGGTCCTGCGCCGCTCCTCCGTCACGCCGAAGTTCCCCGTGCCGACGTCGTACTTGCCGCTGCCGAGCGCCGGCAGGATCGCCTCGAAGCCGACCACCTCGCGCTTCAGCTCCAGACCGAGGGCCTTCGCCACGGCGGCCGAGAAGTCGGCGTCCACGCCCACGACGGTCCTGCCGTCCGGCAGGTAGGCCGAGCTGGGCGGAGTCCCCACCGAGGAGGCGAGCGCCAGACTGCCGCGCTGCCGCACGTCGGCGGGGAGCAGCTTCGCCGCCGCCTCGTTCTTCTTCACCCCCGCCACCACGTCCTCGGTCGGGAGCGCGCCCTTCGCGGCGCCCGGCGCTCCCGAGGCCCCGGCCGGGGCGGTCGCCGGTTCGCCGCCCGAGCAGGCGGTGAGGCCGAGGGCGGCCGCGGTGATCAGGGCGAAGACGAGGGTGGTGCGTGCGGTGCCGGAACTCGTGCGCGTACTCATGGCTTCGGGTTCTCCAGGAATTTCTCGAACGGCAGCGGGCCGATCGACTCGGGATCGGCGGACACGTCGAAGAGCGGGCGGTAGCCGCTCGCCAGGTAGAGGCCCCTGGCCTCGGGCTGGCGCGGCCCCGTCGTGAGGTAGACGCGGGAGTAGCCGCGGCCGGCGGCCTCCCGTTCGAGCACGGTGAGGACCCGGCGGGCGAGACCGCGCCTGCGGTGCGCCGAGTGGGTCCAGATCCGCTTCAGTTCGGCGGTCCTGTCGTCGTAGCGGCGGTAGGCGCCGCCCGCCACGGGCCGGCCCTGCTCCAGGAGGAGCAGGAAGGCGCCGTGCGGAGGGGCGAACTCCGCCGCCGGGTAGCGGCTCAGATCGTGCGCGGAGCCGTAGCGGGTCGTGTACTCGTGCGCCAGCTCGTCGAGGAGCGGGCGCGCCAGGGGATCGGAGGTCGTGGTCCGGTGCACGGACAACGCGAAGGTCATGACGGTCCTTCAGGGCGAAGGAGGGCAGGGGAGAGCCGCTGGAAGGAAGGAGGGAACAGGGCGGAGCGAGGGGAGGGGAGGGCTCAGGCGCTCACGAGGGACCTGGGTGTGAAGGCGCCGCGGAGGACAGCACGCGGGCGGGGAGGAGCAGAGGGTCGGCTCAACAGGAAGAGGACCACACGCGACCGAAGTCGATGTGGGAGCGCGTGACCAGCTGCTGCGGATGCATGGCCCCAGTGGAACAGGCATCCGGTCCCGCGTCAACCACGATGAGACGTACGGCTCACAGTGCGGACGCCCTTGACAGCGGGCCGTGTTGACCGCATAGCCTCGAAGGGCGGATCGGGCTGAGGGGCCCGGATCCGCGGCTCAGCGCGTGTGAAGGCGCACCCCGTGTTCGATCCTCTGGCATCCACGGAGCCCTCGCATGTCCGCGACCCTCGTCACCACCCCCGCCACGGCACCGCCGGCCGAACCGCCCCCGCGCGTGGTCCCCGCCCGCCGCACCGGCCAATGGACCGCGGCCGTCGCCGTCCTCGTCCTGCTCGCGCTCGCCCTCGTCTCGGTCGTCCGCAACAAGGCCTTCCAATGGGACGTCGTCGCCGCGTACTTCACCTCCGCGTCCGTCCTGCGCGGCCTCGGCCTCACGCTGTGGCTGACCGCCCTCGTCATGGCCCTCGGCTTCGTCCTGGGCACCCTGCTCGCCGTCCTCAGGCTCTCCGCCAACCCCGTTCTCCGCGCGGTCAGTTGGGGTTACATCTGGTTCTTCAGGTCCACCCCGATCCTGGTCCAGCTGCTCTTCTGGTTCAACATCGGCGTGCTGTACCCGCAGATCCTCGGCGTGAACACGGTCAACCTCCTCGGCCCCGTCGCCGTCGCCGTCATCGGCCTCACCCTGCACGAGGCCGCCTACGCCGCCGAGGTCGTCCGCGGCGGCATCCTCTCCGTCGACCGGGGCCAGATCGAGGCCGCCCAGTCCCTCGGCCTCGGCCGCGGGCGCCGGCTCTCCCGGATCGTGCTGCCGCAGGCCATGCGCGCGATCGTCCCGCCCGCCGGGAACATGCTGATCGGCACCCTCAAGGGCACCTCGATCGTCTCCGTCATCGCCGTCCAGGACCTGCTCTACTCGACCCAGCTCGTCTACCACCGCACGTACGAGATCATCCCGCTGCTGCTCGTCGCCACGCTCTGGTACGTCGCCGTCACCTCGGTCCTCGGCATCGGCCAGCACTACGTCGAGCGGCACTACGCCCGCGGAACGGCCGGTGCGCGATGAGCCCGCGCCGCTCCCTCGTGATCGTGGGCGCCGGGCCGCGGGGGACCGGCTTCCTCGAACGGCTCGCCGCCAACCTGCCCGAGCTGTACGACGACGAGCCCCTCGACGTCCACCTCGTCGATCCGCACCCGGCGGGCCCCGGCCGCATCTGGCGCACCGCGCAGTCCCCGCTGCTCTGGATGAACTCCCGGGCCGACGACGTCACGATGTTCACCGACGAGACCGTCGAGCTCGAAGGGCCCGTCCGCCCCGGCCCCACCCTCGCCGAATGGGCCGGCATCGACGGCCGCGCCTTCCCCACCCGCCCCCAGCAGGGCGCCTACCTGCGCTGGGTGTACGAGCGGGCCCGCGACGCCCTGCCTGCCTCCGTCACCGTCCACGAGCACCGCACCACCGCCCTGCGGATCGGCGGCCCCCGCGACGGGCGCCAGCGGGTCCGGCTGGAGGGCACCGCCGTGCCCCTCCTCGCCGACCTCGTCGTCCTCACCGTCGGCCACCTCGACGCCGAACCCGACGGGGAGCAGCGGCGGCTCGCCGACTTCGCCGCCCGCCACCGGCTCCTCCACCTCCCGCCCGACTTCACCGCCGACGCCGACCTCGCCGCCCTCCCCGCCGGCGAACCCGTCCTCGTCCGCGGCTTCGGCCTCGCCTTCGTCGACCTGATGGTGCTGCTCACCGAGGGCCGCGGCGGACGGTACGAGGGCGAGGGCGACGAGCTCGTCTACGTGCCCTCCGGCAGGGAGCCGGTGCTGCACGTCGGATCGCGCCGGGGCGTCCCGTACCACGCGAAGATCGGCTACGCCCTCGACGGCGAACGGCCCCCGCTGCCCCGCTTCTTCGGCACCGAGCAGACCGACGCCCTGCTCCGGCGCACCGGTCCGATCGACTTCCGGCGCGACGTGTGGCCGCTCATCGACAAGGAACTCGGCTGGGCCCACTACCACCGGCTCTTCTCCGCCCATCCCGAGCGGACCGCGCTCGCCTGGAACGACTTCGAGAAGGCCTACGAGCAGGCGCCGCCGCGCGGGGCCGAACTCGCCGCGCTCGTCGCCGCGGCCGTCCCCGACCCGGCCGACCGGCTCGACCTCGACGCCCTCGACCACCCCCTGGACGGCCTGCGGTACGCCTCCGCGGAGGCCCTCCAGCAGGGCCTGCGCGCCTACGTCACCGATGACCTGACCCGTCGTCACGACCCCGCCCACAGCCCCGACGCCGCCGTCTTCGCCGGTCTGCTCTCCGTCTACGGCCAGCTCCTGCGCCTCGGCAAGCGCCTGGACCCCGGCGCCTGGTGGCACGGCTTCTTCAGCTACCTCGCCTCCGGGCCGCCCGGCCCCCGGCTGCGGCAGCTCCTCGCGCTCTCCCGCGCCGGCGTCGTCCGCTTCCTCGGCCCGGGGGTCACCGTCGAGACCGACGAGGAGCGCGGTCTCTTCCGGGCCGGATCCGCCGCCGTGCCGGGCGGGTGGACCGAGGCCCGCGCCCTCGTCGAGGCCCGGATCCCCGACCCCACCCCGGAGCTCACCGGCAGCCCCCTGCTCCGCGCCCTGTACGAGGACGGGGCCCGCGCCACCCCCGGCGGCCTCCTCGTCGTCGACCCCGTCGACGGCCGGATCCTGGAGCGCGACGGGCGCCCGCACCCGCGCCGCTTCGCCCTCGGCCCGCACACCACCGCCCGCACCGGCAGCGCCTTCACCAGGCCCCGTACCGGCGGGGTCGCCTTCGGGCAGAACGACGCCGCCGCGCGGGCCGCCCTGACCTTCCTGCGCGACGGGGAGTGTCGCCTCCCCGCCCCGCTGAGCGCCTGATCCGCGCACCCTCCGCCCGTGCCCCGTTCCCGAGGAACCGCCATGTCTCTCACCAGCGATCCGCCCGTCACGAAGGACCCCGTCACCACGCCGGCCGCGTCCCCCGCACTCGTGGTCGTCCCGGTGCGCCACCCCTGGCGCTGGGCGGCCGTCGCCGCCACCGCCGTGCTGCTCGTCCAGTTCGCCCACGGGCTCGTCACCAACCCCGGCTGGGAATGGGACGTCTTCGCCGCCTTCTTCACCACCGAGACGATCCTGCGCGCCGTCTGGGTCACCCTCCAGCTCACCTTCTACGGCACCGCGCTCGGCTTCGCGCTCGGCATCCTGCTCGCCTTCATGCGCCTGTCCGCCAGCCCGTTCCTGCGGTCGGTCGCCTTCGGCTACACCTGGGCCTTCCGCTCCATCCCGCTCATCGTCCAGCTGCTCTTCTGGTTCAACCTGGCCTACCTCTACGAGGAACTGAGCATCGGCGTCCCCTTCGGGCCGGGCTTCCTCTCCTTCGACACGACGGGCCTCGTCGGCGAGATGGGCGCCGCCGTCCTCGGACTCGCCCTGCACCAGGCGGCCTACGCGGCGGAGATCGTCCGGGGCGGCGTACTCGCCGTCGACGAGGGCCAGTCGGAGGCGGCCGCCGCCCTCGGCATCCCCCGGCTCCGGCAGGTGCGGCGGATCGTGCTGCCGCAGGCGATGCGCTCGATCCTGCCCAACGCCGCCAACGAGATCATCTCGCTCTTCAAGGGCACCTCGATCGTCTCCGTGATGGCGATCGGCGAACTCTTCTACCAGGTCCAGGTCGTCTACGGCCGCAACGGCCGCGTCGTCCCGCTCCTGATGGTCGCCACCGCCTGGTACGTCCTGCTCACCACCGCGCTCTCCGTCGTCCAGCACTACGTCGAACGCCACTACGCGAAGGGGAGCGCCCGATGAGCTCCGTCACCGCCACCGCGGGGGCCACCACCGCCAAGGTCGAGATCCGCTCGGTCCACAAGCGCTTCGGCGCCCTCCACGTCCTGCGCGGCATCGACCTCGACGTCCGGGCCGGCGAGGTCACCGTCGTCCTCGGCCCCTCGGGCTCCGGCAAGTCCACCCTGCTGCGCACCATCAACCACCTGGAGAAGGTCGACAGCGGCACGGTCGGCGTGGACGGCGTCCTCGTCGGCTACCGCCGCTCCGGGAACAAGCTCTACGAGCTGCGCGAGCGCGAGATCCTCAAGCAGCGCACCCGGATCGGCTTCGTCTTCCAGAACTTCCACCTCTTCCCGCACCTCACCGTCCTGGAGAACATCGTCGAGGCGCCGGTCTCGGCCCTGAAGCGCCCCCGCAAGGACGCCGAGGCCGCCGCCCGGAAGCTCCTCGAACGGGTGGGTCTCGCCGACAAGGCGGAGGCGTACCCCAAGCAGCTCTCCGGCGGGCAGCAGCAGCGGGTCGCCATCGCCCGCGCGCTCGCCCTGGAACCGGGCCTGCTCCTCTTCGACGAGCCGACCTCCGCGCTCGACCCCGAACTCGTCGGCGAGGTCCTCGACGTCATCAAGGACCTGGCCGCCTCCGGCACCACCATGATCGTCGTCACCCACGAGATCGGCTTCGCCCGCGAGGTCGCCGACACCGTGGTCTTCATGGACGAGGGCCGGATCGTCGAGCAGGGTCCGCCGGCCGAGGTGCTCGACGCCCCGCGCCACGAGCGGACCCGCGCCTTCCTCTCCAAGGTCCTCTGACCTCCCCTCACCCTCAGGAGCATCGCCATGAAGACCCGTCGCACCCTCCTCACCGCCCTCGCCTCGCTCGCCGCCCTCGGGCTCCTCACCGCCTGCGGCTCGGGCGACGCCGCCGTCGGCGAGATCAAGCCGGAGGGACAGGAGGACACCGGCATCAACGTGACCCCGGACCAGAACCGCGTCCACACCGCCGAGGTCGACGCGATCGCCGCCAAGCTGCCCGCGGCCGTCCGCGAGAGAGGCACTTTGATCCTCGGCGTCTCCGCCAAGAGCAATCCGCCGCTCGCCTTCCGCGCCACCGACGACAGGACGCTGATCGGCGTCGAGGTCGACCTCGCCACCCTGGTCGCCGACACCCTCGGCCTGAAGCCCGAGTTCAAGCCGGTCTCCTGGGAGAACCTCTTCGTCGGCCTGGACAGCGGCAAGTACGACGGCGTCTTCTCCAACGTCACCGTCACCGAGGAGCGCAAGGACAAGTACGACTTCGCGACCTACCGCCTCGACGACCTCGCCTTCGAGGCGAAGAAGGGGTCCGGCTGGACGGTGAAGGGTCCCGAGGACGTGGCGGGCAAGCGGATCGCCGTCGGCAGCGGCACCAACCAAGAGAAGATCCTCGTCGACTGGTCCCGGCAGAACGAGAAGGCCGGCCGCAAGGGCGTCGACATCAAGTACTACGACAACACCACCGACTACTACCTCGCCCTCCAGTCCGGCCGGATCGACGGCTACCTCGGTCCCAACCCCACCGTCGCCTACCACGTGGCCTCCGCCGGGCAGACCGAGGCCGTCGGCAAGTTCTCCGGAGCGGGCGCCGGGCTCCAGGGCAAGATCGCGGCCACCACGAAGAAGGACAGCGGCCTGGTCGCCGCCTACGCGGCGGCCATCGACCACATCGTCGAGAACGGCACCTACGCGCAGGTCCTGAAGCGGTGGGGGCTGGGCGACGAGGCCGTGCGGAAGTCGGAGATCAACCCGCCCGGGCTGCCCCGCACCGAGAACTGAGGCCCCTGCTCCCGAAGACCGGCACCCGGCCGTCCGCCGCCCCGCCGCAGAGCCCGCCCCGGGCTCCGCGGCGGGGCGGCGGCACCCGAGCACGACCCCGGCCGCCCTCCGCCGTGCGTACGGCGGTCTTGTGCGTCCGTTCCGGAAGGGCCACTATCACTGGCAGTGCATGTCAGGGACACGTCACCTGACGGCGCCTCACGGCCCCCCACCCAGGGGCCCCTCCGCTTTTCCCAGAAGGAGAACAGTGAGGAGAACAGTGAGGAACAACCGCACCCGTCTGCCCGCCGTCACCGCCGGCCTCGCCGCCGCGACCGCCCCCGGCCTCCCCGGCGCCCAGGCCGCCCCCGCGCCCGGCCCGCCGGAGCCGCGCAACTCGCCCGCGCCGACGCCACCGTCCGCCACTCCGGCGGCGGCACGGTGAAGGGTCCGATCCGGACCGACGTCTGCGCCGAGCCCGACGGCTCCGGCGGCCCGCTCCACGACGGCACCAAGGCGCTCGGCACCACCTCCGGCGGCAGCGGCGACCGCCGGTCGGGCGGCACCGCCTTCTTCCCGCCGGCCCCCGAGGCCCCCGCCGCGTACAAGGCCGGGTCCTACTGAGCCCACCCCGCACGGCCCGTTCATCGAAACCCCCACCCAGGAGGAACGCGACCATGCACACCACCCCCACGAAGAAGTTCCGGCTGCTCGCCCTCACCGCCGGCATCGTCGCCGCCGCCGCGACGCTCGGCATCCCCACCGCGAACGCCGACTCGGCACAGACGTTCAGCGCCACCCAGCTCACCGCGGCGGGCGACGCCGTCCTCGCCGCCGACGTGGCCGGCACCGCCTGGCGCGTCGACACCGCCACCGGCAAGGTCGTCGTCACCGCCGACTCCACCGTCTCCCAGGCCGAGATCGCGAAGATCAAGCGCCGGGCCGGGGTCAACGCGGGCGCCCTGCGCATCGAGCGCACCCCCGGCACGTTCAACAAGCTGATCTCCGGCGGCGACGCCATCTACGCGAGCAGCTGGCGCTGCTCGCTCGGCTTCAACGTCAAGGACGGCGCGGGGAACTACTACTTCCTCACCGCCGGCCACTGCACCGACGGCGCGGGCACGTGGTGGTCCAACTCCAGCCACTCCACCGTGCTCGGCTCCACGGCCGGGTCGAGCTTCCCGACCAACGACTACGGCATCGTGCGCTACACCAACACCTCGGTGACCAAGTCCGGCACGGTCGGCAGCGTCGACATCACCAGTGCCGCCAACGCCACCGTCGGCATGTCCGTCACCCGCCGCGGCTCCACCACCGGCATCCACGGCGGCACGGTGACCGGCCTGAACGCCACCGTGAACTACGGCGGCGGCGACATCGTCTACGGCATGATCCAGACCAACGTCTGCGCCGAGCCCGGCGACTCCGGCGGCCCGCTCTACTCGGGCAGCCGGGCGATCGGCCTCACCTCGGGCGGCAGCGGCAACTGCTCCTCGGGCGGGACGACCTTCTTCCAGCCCGTGACGGAGGCGCTGAGCGCGTACGGGGTCAACGTCTTCTGATCCCGTGTCCGAAGGTCCCTCCGGCCGCCGACGGCGGCCGGAGGGACCTCTCGTTCCGGGGCCCCCGGCCCCGTGCGGGCTACCGGTGGACCTCGCCCACCTCCGAGGCGACCGGCACCGGTGCCGGCTTCCACCTCACCGAGGACATCACCAGGGTGACGGCCGTGCCGACGATCGCCCAGACCGACAGGACCACCATCGAGGCGGTCATGCCGTTGCCCTTGAAGTACGCGATCGAACGCGCCGCCCAGGTGCCCGCGCCCGGGGGCAGGTACGGACCGATCGCCCGCCAGAACGGCGGCAGCATCGGCAGCGGGAAGGCGCCGCCCGCGCTCGGGTTGCCCGCGATCACGATGAGCAGGATCGCCAGGCCGATGCCGACGATCCCGAACACCGCCTGCAGGGCGAGGGTGGCGGCTCCCACCGCGAAGACCACCAGGGCGCCCAGCCCCCACAGGGCCGCGATGTTGCCGGGCAGGGCGCCGAGGATCGGGCCGACGATGATCGCGCCGCCGAGACCGCCGAGGACCGAGTAGAGCGCCAGGACCCCGAGGCGGATGATCGCGCGCTCCCGGTTCGCGGGCCGGGAGCCCGCGCTGATCGCCAGGATCGCGGCACAGATGTAGCCGCCGACGCACCAGCCGATGACCAGGTAGAAGGGGGAGAGCCCGTTGAAGTCCTGGGAGGAGGAGGGGGCCACGTCGACGGTCCGCACGAGGCGCTGGTCGGCCGCCTCCAGCTTCTTCGTCATCGCCTCCAGGGTCGCGGAGAGCACCTTGCCGCCGCCGGAGGCGACGAGCAGGGTGTCGGTGCGGCCCCGGGGGTCGACGATCAGGGCCCCGTCGATGTCCCGGTTCAGGATCTGGTCCCTGGCCTCGGCCTCGTTCGCGACCGCGCGCGGGTCGAGGGGGTCGCCGGGCAGCTGCGCCAGCCGTTGCGTCAGGGCGGCGGAGAGCTGCTGGGGGGCGACGACGCCGAAGGGGACGTCCGTGGGCTTCGGGTTGTGCAGGGCCCCGACGTACGAGGTGATGAACAGGAGTTGGAGGGCGAGGACGCCGACGACGAGCAGGGCTGCTCGGGGGGTGACGGCGCTTTTCAGTTCGTCGACGAGACTCATGCCCCCACGCTCCGGGTCCCGGGACGTTCCCGCAGGCGGGTGGGGTCCGAATGGCTGACCGGGTCCGCTCGCGCGCGCCCGGCCGACCCGTCGGCCGTCGGACGGCGACACCGGATTTTACCGACGCGTAACTTCCCAGCCGAGGCTACCGGTGCGTAGCTTGGCCGGAGAGCATCCCCACTTGTGGTCCGGGCCGCAGGGCACAGCACCCCCACCTTCCCCTTGAGCCGCAAGGAGATCGCCCGATGCTGCCCCCGAAGTCCTGGAAGCGCGCCGTCAGAGCGCTGTCCGTGCTCTTCCTGGCCGCCGCCGCCACCCTCGCCCCCACCGCCGCCGCCCAGGCCGCCACCGCCCCCAGCCGTGGCTGGAACGACTTCTCCTGCAAGCCGTCCGCCGCCCACCCGCGCCCCGTCGTCCTCGTCCACGGCACCTTCGGGAACTCCGTCGACAACTGGCTCGCCCTCGCGCCCTACCTGGTCGACCGGGGCTACTGCGTCTTCTCGCTCGACTACGGCCAACTGCCGGGCGTTCCCCTCTTCAACGGGCTCGGCCCCATCGCCGCGTCCGCCGGGCAGCTCGACACCTACGTCGACCGCGTCCTCGCCGCCACCGGCGCCCCCGAGGCCGACCTCGTCGGGCACTCACAGGGCGGCATGATGCCCCGCTGGTACCTCAAGTTCCTCGGCGGGGCCGAGAAGGTGAACACGCTCGTCGGCATCGCCCCCGACAACCACGGCACCACCCTGCTCGGCCTCACCCGGCTCCTGCCGTACTTCCCCGGCGCCGAGGACGTCATCAGCTCCACGACCCCGGGCCTCGCCGACCAGATCGCCGGCTCGGCCTTCATCACCGAGCTCAACAAGGGCGGCGACACCGTGCCGGGCGTCCGCTACCACGTCATCGCCTCCCAGTACGACGAGGTCGTCACCCCGTACCGCTCCCAGTTCCTGACCGGCCCGAACGTCACCAACGTCCTCATCCAGGACAAGTGCGCGCTCGACCTCTCCGAGCACGTCGCGATCGGCACGGTGGACCGGGTCACCTTCCACGAGGTGGCCAACGCCCTCGACCCGGCCCACGCGACCCCGACCACCTGCCTCTCGGTGATCGGCTAACCCCGGGCCCGGCGCCGCCGGGCCGTTCCGAAGAGCACCGCCGCACCGAGCGCGAGCACGGCGGCGCCACCGACCGCGAGATACGGGGTGGTGGCGCCGCCGCCCGTCTCCGCCAGCACCACACCGGAACCCGAACCGGCGGGGACGGGGGCGGGGACGGGGACGGGGACGTCGGAAGGCTCGGAGGAAGGGGCCGTTCCCGCACCCGTCGTCCCCGCACCCTTCGCCCCGGCGCCCGCGGCCTGGGGGCCGGTCGCTTCGGCGCCCGTCGTCCCCGCACCCGTCGCCGCGTCGGCGTCCCCGTGCCCGCCGTGCTCGACCGAGGACTCGTCCGCACCGGCCTCGATCTGCTCGTCGGTGGGCGCGGAGGCCGTGGGCGCCGGAGCCGTACCGCCGGCGTCCTGCCCGAACACCACGTCCGAACAGGTGTAGAACGCCTCGGGGGAGTCGGAGCGCTGCCAGATGGAGTAGACGAGATGACGGCCGGACTTCTTCGGCACGGTCCCCCGGAACACGTAGTCGCCGTTCCGCATCTCCGGATCGGTCACCGTCACGAACGGCCGCTCCTCCAGGTCCGACCACTTCAGCGGCTTCGACGGGTCGTACCCGTCCTTCGTCACGTACAGCGCGAACGAGCCCCTGTGCGGAGCGGTCCCCTTGTAGCGGAAGGTGTGCGCACCGGACTTCATGCTGCTCGCCGGCCAGTCGGCCCGCGCCAGGTCGAGCCCCCGGTACTTGTCGTTGCCCGCGCTGCACAGCTTGCCGTCCGGGATCAACCGCTTGTGCTGTCCGGCCGCGTTGGCGACGTTCACCGCGTTCCAGTCGTAGAACGCCTGTGTTCCGCTCGCCGCCACGGCCGCCCTGCAGGCCGCCGACCTCGGCGCCTCGGGGCCCTCCGCGTAACAGGCCGAGACCCGGCTCACCGGGTCGGTCATCGACCCGTGCGCGAGGGCGGGAGAGGCGGCGAGTCCGGACAGGACCAGAGCGGCGGTGGCGGTGGCTGTTGCCGTGCGGCGAGAGGGCATGGGGAGACGACTCCTTCACGAGGGCGTGCGGGGGGTTGCCGAGCAAACTAGCCCCGGAAGAAGCGCGGACCGCGGCCTTTAGGGCGGCGTTAAGACGGAGGTAAGAGGCGGCTGAGGAACGGCCGGTCGGCCGTCGGTGGCGGCGCTCCGGCCTTCCGGTGCTGCCGGCCGTCGTCGCGGCGGCGCGCGGCGGTCCGGGGTGCGGGCGGCAGGGCCGTACGACCGTATGCGCGGCGACCGGACCAACTCGCCCCCGATGGAGTGAGATTCGGACGGGCGGCGGCCCGATCCGGTATCCCTGGCGGGCAGCACCTTCCCCCCACCCCTCGAAAGGACCCCGCCATGCGCGTCCGACTCGTCCTCACCGCAGCGGCCCTGCTCACCGCCGCCGTCGCCCCTCTCGCCCACGCGGGAGGGGCCGACGACCTCACCGTCGACGGGTACGGCGTGCTCGGCGCCGACAGCACGGTGACCGTCTCCGGCACGTACCGCTGCCTCGACGACGGCGAAGGACCCGTCTTCGTCAGCTCCACCCTCGAGCAGGGGAACCGTTCCACCGGCATCGGCGGCACCCGGGCCGTCTGCGACGGACACCTCCACACGTGGACCAACAGCGCCGTCGTGAAGGAGCCCGCCTACCGCCCGGGCGCCGCCCGGGTGGAGGCCACCCTCGTGCAGCTCGCGGCCGGCGCGTCGGGCCTGCCGCTGCCGGGCTTCCTCGCCGCCGAGCAGGCGGACGTCGAACTGCTCGGGTAGTCCCGGAGGACCCGCCTCAGGCCTGGTGCAACAGGTCGAGCAGGCCCTCCCGGCCGAGCAGCTCCAGCTCGTCGAGGGCCACCACGGCGCGGGCCGCCGCCTCCGGGTCGGAGGCGGCGAGACCGCTCGCCGCGAACTCGTCCTCGTCGAGCCGCAGCACCTCGCTGCCGTCCGCCGACACCCACAGGTCCAGGTCCAGGTCCTCGACCACCACCCCGGAGCCGTCGATCACGGCCGGCCGGGTGATGTCGCAGTACCAGCCCTTCAGGGCGCCGTCGGCCGACCACACCTCCTTGACGGTGAACCAGCGGTCGCGCCAGTAGTGCTCCACGAACACGTCACCGGGCTCGAACCGCACGAAGCCGAAGTCCCGTACCCCCTCGGCCGCCCACGGGGCCCGCACCGAGAGCCGGGCGCCCTCCTCCGTCAGCACCTCGGCCGGGTAGCGGATCTTCGTCCGGCCCGCCTTCGTCAGGGTGACCTCAACCGATCGTCCGGACATACCGCACCTCCGTCGCGCCGATCTCGTAACCGAACCACTCGTTGATCGCCAGCATCGGCCCGTTCCCGGCGTCGTTCCCCGTGAACGCCTCCACGCAGCCCGCCGCCCCGGCCCGGTGCAGCGAGGCGTTCTTGACGAGCTTCGCGAGCCCCCGGCCGCGGAACGCGGGCGCGGTGCCGGTCATCCCCGAGGCGTACCGCCCCAGGCCGTCCGTGTGCGCCGCAGTGAACGCCGCCGGCACTCCGTCGACCACCGCGACCGTCGTCAGCGCCCGGTCGAGCAGCGGATGCCCCCAGGTGGTCTCCCGCCAGTGCGCGTAGTCGGTCAGCTCGACGCCCACGTCACCCGGCTCGTCCGCCGTCGCCGCCGCGTCCAGCTCGAACAGCGGCCGGGGATCGGCCGCGAAGTCCTCGGCCGTGCGCAGCTCGACGCCGGCCGGCGGGTCCTGGAGCGGCGGCAGTCCGGCCGTCAGGTCGAGCCGGAGGAAGTGCGCGGAACGGCTGGGGGAGTACCCCCGCCGCTCGGCCCAGGCGTGGTTCGCCGGCTCGTCCAGGGCCCAGCTGTACACGGTCCGCGCCCCCCGCTCGGCCAGGTGCTCCTCGGCGGCGCGCAACAGCAGCGTCCCGGCGCCGAGACCCGGGTGCGCGGGGTCCACGTACACGTTGGCGTAGCCGATCCCGGGCCGTGGCGCGTCGTGCGCGATCCCCACCTGGGCGGTCCCGATGACCTCGCCGGTGCCGGCCACGGCGACGAGCGGGCGGTGGTGGCTGTCGGGGTGGGCGTGCGCCCAGTCGAAGGCGACCTGTTCGGCGGTCGCGAGCATGAAGGGGAGCGCTGCCCTGCGGACCCGGGCGAAGCCCTCGGCGTCCCGGGCCCGTACATCACGGACGATCACAGTCATGAGGCGGCACGCTACGGGCGGGGGACGCACCACCGCCTCCCATTTTCGGGTGGGGTGGGGGCAGAATCGGCGGGTGACACTCACCATCGCCGTGGACCACGGATCCACCACCGCTCCCTACGAACAACTGCGTGCCCAGATCTCGGAGCGGGCCCGGTCGGGCAGACTGCCGGTCGGATACAAACTGCCGACGGTACGGGGGCTCGCGGAGCAGCTGGGCCTCGCCGCGAACACGGTTGCCAAGGCGTACAAGGCCCTGGAGGCGGACGGAGTCATCGAGACGCGCGGGCGCCACGGCACCTTCGTCGCCGCCGCCGGTGACGCGGCGACCCGCCGTGCCGCCACCGCCGCCGCCCAGTACGCCGAGGAGGCCCGCCGCCTGGGGCTCAGCCGCGAGGCCGCGGAGGCGGCGCTGAACGAGGCCCTGCGGGCGGCGTACGACGGCTGACGCGTCCGTACCCGCCACGGGCGGGTGACGGGTCGGTCCTCGCCGCGGACGGGTGACGCGCGTCCGTACCCGCCGCGGACGGCTGGACGCGTCCGCGCCCGTTGCGGGCGGCCGGACCCGTCCGTATCCGCTACAGGTACAGGCCAGCCCCCGCCGTGCGGGGCTCCGGGAGGTCCGCCGAGGGCGTGCCGCGGCGCAGCGCGAACAGCTCCGCCAGCGTCGCGCCCTCGCGCGGCACGCCCTCCTCGCGGCCGAGCCACTCCACCGACTCGGCCCGGCTCAGCGGCCCGACCTCGATGCGGGCCAGGCAGCGGCCCGGCCGGACCACCGCCGGGTGCAGCCGCTCCAGGTCCTCGTTGGTGGTGACCCCGACCAGGACGTTGCGCCCCTGGCCCAGCAGCCCGTCCGTCAGGTTGAGCAGTCGTGACAGGGCCTGGCCCGCCGTGTGCTTCGCCCCGCCCCGGATCAGCTCGTCGCAGTCCTCCAGGAGCAGCAGCCGCCAGCGCTCCTTCGGCGTGCCGTCGTCCTCGCCGATGGCGATGTCCATCAGATAGCCGATGTCGTTGAAGAGCCGCTCCGGGTCGAGCACGCAGTCCACCTGGCACCAGTCCTGCCACGCCCGGGCCAGCGTCCGCAGCGCCGAGGTCTTGCCCGTGCCCGGCGGGCCGTGCAGCAGCAGGAGCCGGCCGGAGATGTCCTCCGGGGTCACCCTCATCAGCCGGTCCATCGACTCGGCCACCGACGCCGAGTAGTGGGGCCGGACCTCCTCCCAGGTCCCGGCGCTGATCCGGCGGGTCATGCGCCGCGGGCCGCGCTGCGGGGCCACGTACCAGAAGCCCATCGTCACGTCCTCGGGCTCCGGCTCCGGTTCGTCCTTCGCCCCCTCCGTGGCCTCGTCGAGGATCCGCTTCGCCAGCTCCGGGCCGGTCGCCGTGACGGTCACGTCCGCGCGCCGGTTCCAGCGGGAGGAGAGGATCGTCCAGCCCTCGCCCTCGGCCAGCACCGAGCTGCGGTCGTCGTCCCGCGCGGCCCGCAGCACCCTGGCCCCCGCCGGGAGCAGCGTCGCGTCGGGCTTCGCCCGGTCCAGGGTGGTGCTGTGCGCGTGCGGTTGCTCGCCGGTCGCGAAGCGGTCGAGGAACAGCGCGTCCAGGACGTCCCCGGGGGAGTCGCTGTCGTCGAGGTTGACGACGACGGGCAGCGAGGCGGGCGGTGCGGAGGGGGTGTCGGACATGCGCCCATGATCGGACAACCGGCGGGGCGGCGCACCGGGTTTTACGGCTGTCACGACGACGTCGCTTCGCTTCCCGAAGTGGCTTGATCTCGACTGTCCCTGACGGAGGATCGGCAGCTGTTCATCCCCAGTTTTGACATGAACACTTCCGGCGCGGCGGATCCGATGCTACTACCTGGTAGCGCAGAGATCCTGCTACAGGGAGGTTCCATGAGACTGTCCCGTTTTGCCGCCTTCTCGTCCTCGCTCCTGCTCGGCGCCGTCCTCGCCCTCACCGGGTCGGGCGCGGCCCAGGCCGCCGAGACCGCCGCACTCGACTACGTGGCCCTGGGGGACTCGTACTCCTCCGGTGTCGGCTCAGGGAGTTACGACAGCGCCAGCGGCGACTGCAAGCGCTCCACGAAGGCGTATCCGGTCCTGTGGAAGAACGCCAACGCCCCCTCCTCCTTCGCTTTCACCGCCTGCTCCGGCGCCCGAACGGGTGATGTGACCGCGAATCAGCTCGGACCCCTCTCGGCCGCCACCGACCTGGTCTCCCTCACGATCGGGGGAAATGACGCCGGTTTCGCCGACGTCATGACGACGTGTGTGCTGCAGTCCGAGTCCACCTGCATCAACCGCGTGAATCAGGCCAAGGCCTACGTCGACACCACGCTCCCCGGCAAGCTCGACTCCGTCTACAACGCCATCAGCAGCAAGGCGCCCGCCGCCCACGTCGTCGTCCTCGGGTACCCGCGCTTCTACCAGCTGGGCGGCAGCTGCATCGCCGGCCTCAGCGAGAACGAGCGCAGCGCCATCAACAACGCCTCCGACTACCTCAACGCGGCCGTCGCCAAGCGCGCGGCCGACCACGGCTTCACCTACGCCGGCGTCGTCTCCGCCTTCACCGGCCACGAGATCTGCTCGAGCTCGGCCTGGCTGCACAGCGTCAACTGGCTCAACATCGGGGAGTCGTACCACCCGACCGCCGCCGGACAGTCCGGTGGCTACCTGCCCTCCTTCAGGGGTGCGGTGTAACCGTCCCGCCGTCGGCGCCCGTGGCGCCGGGTCCCGTCGGAGCGGTGCTCGTGACACCGCCCGGCCCCGGCCCGGTGCCCGGTCCGTCGTCCTTCACCGCCTGATACGCCAACACCCCCGCGATCAGCAGCGCCCCGACGATCCCGGCCACCAGGACGGGCCCCCGTCGGGGCGTCGCCCGTGGCGGGCCCGACGGCCTCGCCGGCGTCGGCGGGACCCCGGCCTGCGTGCCCGCCCCGCCGACGCCGTCGCGGCCGGTCCGGGGCGGAGCGGAGGCCTCCACCGGCCCCGCCTCCGTCCTCGGCGTGCCGCCCGAGGCCGCCCGGCGCAGCTCGCGCTCGACCTGACCGGCCGTCACGGCGGGCTCCCCGCCCGTCAGCTCCTCGATCACGGCGCCCAGCGGCCCGGACCGGTCGTCCGTCGCCGCCTCCAGGAGCGCCCCCAAGGAGCGCAGATCCGCCTCGGGGCCCGAGGGGCCCTCCGGCGTGCCGCCGAAGCCGGTGACGACGACCCGTCCGTCGTTCGCGAGGATCACCTGCCCGGGGCGCACCCCCCGGTGCGGTGTGCCCGCCTCCCGGGCGGCCCGCAGGCCGGCGAGGACCTCGGCTCCGACGCGCGCGGCCTCGCGCGCGGGGAGCGGGCCGTCCGCGTCGAGGGTCTCGGCGAGGGTGAGGCCGCGGACGAGCTCCGTCACCACCCAGGGCCGGCCGTCCTCGGCGGCCACGCCCAGGACCCGTACGACGGAGGGGTGGGAGATCCGCGCGGCGGCCCGTGCCTCGCGCTCCCGCCGCGCGTACAGCAGGAGGACCTCGTCGGCCGGCAGTCCGGCCGGGGCGCGGAACTCCTCGAGCGCCACCTCGTGCCGGTCGGTCTCGTCCAGGGCGCGCCAGACGGTGCCCGTCGCCCCCTCGGCGAGGACGTCGAGCAGCCGGTAACGACCCGCGATCACCGTCATGGATCCACGGTAGCCGAGGGGCGCCCTCCCGGCTCCGGTCCTGCGCGGGACCCGCGCGCGACACGCGCGGGACGGCCCGGACGATCTTGGTGGCGGAGATCACACCCGTCCTCGTGCCCGTGGGCGGCGGTCCGGAGTGCAGGATGGTTCGTGACGGTTCGGCAGGTGTTCGAGCGCTGTCCAACTCGCCCTGGAATCAGATGTATTCGGACAGTCACCGTCAACCCCCGTACGAGTGTGTCGAATCCCGCCGCCGGGATACACGGGTGTCACGACGGAGCGATAGGGTTAACCTGCCCGGGCCGGGTGCCCTTGTACGGGTGGGGAGTGACATGGAACAGATAGCAATGCGCAGCAGGCCGCGAGTGCCTGCCATCACCTGCGGAAGCAGCGCGACCAGTTCGCGGCTCGACCGCCATCTCGCGGTGCTCGGCGGCCCCGCCGTGCCCCAGCGCGAAGTGGCCGAGGCGACGCTGCTCATGCAGGAACTGACGACGCGTACGCGTGAGGTGCCGGTGCACGGCCACCGCAGCCGCAGCGCGCGGGTCTCGCTCTTCGCCCCGCTCCGCCGCCTGCGCCGCTCGCTCTTCGGCACGCGCCACTAGGGCCCCGCCCGCGACCCCGCCGGACGTGTCCCCGCCCGTCCGGCGTTCCGTCGTGTCCGGGGCCCGCCCGGTACGCGGAGGGCCCCGTCCGCTTCCCGTCAGGCGATCACCCCCGCGTCCCGCAGCTCCTTCACCTCCGCCTCCGGCACCCCGAGCTCGGCGAGCACCTCGTCCGTGTCCTGCCCGAGGGCCGGGATCCGGTCCATCCGCGGCTCCGGTGCGTCCGGGAACACGATCGGCGGCAGCAGCGTCCGCAGCGGCCCCACCGGGGACTCCACCTCCCGCCACCGGTCACGCGCCGTCAGCTGCGGGTGGTCCGCCAGCTCCGCGACCGAGTTGAGCCGGGCGCAGGCGATGCCCGCCGCGTCCAGCCGCGCCAGCGCCTCGGCCGCCGTCAGCGGGGCGAGCGCCGCCGCGACCACCGCGTCCGTCGCCGCGCGCCCCGTCACCCGCGCCGTGTTCGTCGCGAACGCCGGGTCGTCGGCCAGCTCGGGCCGGCCGACGACCCGCTCGGCGAGCCGCCGCCACTCCCGGTCGTTCTGCACGGAGAGCAGGACGAGCCCGTCCGTCGTCGGATAGGCGTCGTACGGGGCGATCACCGCGTGCGCGAGCCCCGTGCGCGCCGGGGCCGCGCCCCCGTGCATCCCGTGGTGCAGCGGATGCCCCATCCACTCGGCCAGCGAGTCGAGCAGGGAGACCTCCACCGGACCGCCCCGGCCGGTCGTGCCGCGCCGGACGAGGGCGGCGAGGACGCCGGAGAAGGCGTACATCCCGGCGGCGATGTCGGCGGCCGGGATCCCCGACTTGACGGGCTGCCCGGGCGTGCCGGTCACCGACACCAGACCCGCCTCGCACTGCACGAGCATGTCGTAGGCCCGCTTGTGCGCGTACGGCCCCTCCGCCCCGTACCCCGAGACGTCCACCGCGATCAGCCACGGGTGCGCCGCACACAGTCCGGCGGCGTCGAGGCCGAGGCGGGCCGCCGCGCCCTGCGCCAGGTTCTGCACGAAGACGTCGGCACCGGCCACCATCTTCCGGACGAGCGCCAGGCCCCGGGGGTCCTTGAGGTCGACCGCCACCGACTCCTTGCCGCGGTTGCACCACACGAAGTGCGAGGCGAGACCCCGGGCGGCCGTGTCGTACCCCCGGGCGAAGTCCCCGCCGTCGGGGCGCTCGATCTTGACGACGCGGGCGCCGAGGTCGGCGAGCTGGCGGGTGGCGAAGGGCGCGGCGACGGCCTGCTCGACGGCGACGACCGTGACCCCGGCGAGGGGGAGTGGCTGAGTGCTCATGACCGTCCTGCCTACCGCGCCGGACCGGTCCTTGTCACCCGGGGGTGCGTCACCCCCGGGCGTACCGCCGGACGGCGAGCGGGGCGAAGACGGCGAGGAGGCCGAGCGACCGGAGCAGCGTGCCCGCGACCGGGTGGGCCACCGGCCAGGCCGCGTCCGCCGCTCCCGTCGACGCGGACGAGATCTTCGCGATGGCCGTCGCCCGCCTCCTGCAGTCCTTCGCGCCGGACGGCGACCGGTGACGCTCAGAGGAGCGTGAACTGCCCCTCCGGGCCCTCCTCCTGGTGGTCGAGCACCGACGCGGGGCGGCGGGACCGGGCGGGTGCGGGGAGGACCCCGGCCGCGGTGAGCTCCGCCCTGCCGGGGCCCCCGGCCGCTCCGGCGGTCAGCGCCGCGCGCTCCGGCTCCCGGGCTCCGAGCAGCGCGAGCACGGTGACCAGGTCGAGCAGCTCCGAGGTCCACTCCTGCGGCCAGGCGGCCGGCCCGATCGCCTCCAGGGAGCCGGGCTCCGCCGGGGCCGTCCGGTGCGCGAACCACTGCTCCAGGACCCGCACCCCGCCGACCCGGTACTCCCAGGCCTCCGCCGGTACGGGCGAGATCAGGCCCCCGCCGACGTCGAGCGCCTCGGTCCCGGGGTCGTACGCCAGCGCGGCCGGCCGCGCCGGGACCGCCGCCCGCACGTAGGGCCGCCGCCCGCCCGGCAACCGGGGCCTCGTCCCGCTCAGGAGGCCGCGCAGCTGCACGTCGGCGAGCTCCCGGCCGAGCGCCACGCCCGCCGCCCACGCCTCCGGATCCCCGGGCAGCGGGACGCGGCACCCGGCGGGGGAGGGCAGGGCCGCCGCCACCGTCCACGCCAGCCAGTCACGGGCGTCGACCTCGCGCCCGTACCGCTCGCCGAGGAAGTCCAGGAGGCCGGGCGCGAGATTGGGCTCCCGGCCCCCGGGGCGCCGGAACAGCGGCCGGACGCGGCCCGGACGGCCCGCTGGTGAGCGGCCCTCCGGCAGCGCCCCCGTCACCAGGAGCGCGGGCCCGGCCGCCCCCGGCACGTACCCCTGCTCGACGGCGAAGACCTGCGGCTCCCCGGCCACCCGCCACAGTTCCGGCCGGGCGGTGTCGATCAGCCGGTGGTCCGGCAGCAGCCACTGCTCGTCGAACGGCCCGTGCGCCACCCGCACCGGCTCCGGGCACGGCCCCGTCTCGCGCGCGAAGCGCGCGGTGCCCGTCCGCTGCCCGGGCAGCGCGCCCACCGCGCTCGCCGGGGTCCGCGCCCGGCTCGGCCGGAACAGCGCCTCCCGCTCGGCCCCCTCGGCGGACACCAGCCGGTCCCACCGGGTCCGCAGGGTGCGGGCGTCGGGAGCGACGATCCACGCCCGCCCGAACCGCGGCGGGGCCACGGACCAGGGCATCAGCTCGTCGAGGAGGAGCGGGGCGTCGTCCGCGCGGGGGGCTTCCGTCCGGGGGGCTTCCGTCACGCCCCGCATGCTAACGACCGCCCTCCGTACGGGGCCAGCGCCGGCCGCTCCGGAGCCGACCCGTCAGTGCGCCTCCACCGTGACCGTGAAGGAGAAGCGGTCGCCGCGGTAGCGGATGCGGGCCACGTCGACGACCCGGCCGTCCTCGTCGTAGGTCACGCCCGTGTAGTGGAGGATCGGGGAGAGCAGCGGGACCTGGAGCAGGGCCGCCGTCTCCGGGTCCGCGAGGCGGGCCTCGACCGTGTCCGTGATGCGGCTGATCCGCACCCCGACCACGTCCCGCAGCACCTTCGTCATCGGCCAGCGCTCCAGATCGGCCGGGTCGATCGCGACGGCGAGCTCGGGCCGCACCGCGTTCTCCGCCCAGTTGGTCGGCTCGCCGCTCTCCCCGTCGCTGCGCAGCCGCCGGTACGCCACGACCTCCGGCACGTCCGGGAAGTACTCGGCGAGCTCCCCGGGCACCGGCTCGCTGCCGTGCCCGAGGACCGTCGTCCGCTCGCCCGACTGCTGGGCCACGATCGCGTCGATCGAGCCGAGCAGCCGGCGCGGGGCGGACCGCCGTGCGCCCGGCTCGATGAAGGTCCCGCGCCGCCGGTGCCGGCTGATCAGGCCCTCCTCCTCCAGCTCCTTGAGGGCCTGGCGCATGGTCAGCACGCTCACGCCGTAGTGGGCCGCGAGCTGCTCCTCGGTGGGCAGCCGCAGCGAGGCGTCGGGCGCGCGGCCCAGTATCGAGGCGCGCAGCGACTGCGAGACCTGGTACCAGAGCGGCAGCTTGCGGTTCAGGACCAGCGAGTCGGGGGCGAAGGCGGTCACGGGTTCTCCGTACGAAGGCTACGGTCTTACGGCCGAGACACTACGGCCGGAAGTGGCGCTCGAGACCCTGCCATACGTCGTCGTACCCCCGCTGCAGGTGGTCGGCGCCCGCGGCCTGCGGGGTCGTGGTCACCGGCCAGCGGGTCTCGAACATGAAGGCGAGGCCGTCGTCGATCTTCTGCGGCTTCAGCTCGGCTGCGCTCGCCTTGTCGAAGGTCTCCCGGTCGGGGCCGTGCGCGGACATCATGTTGTGCAGCGAGCCGCCGCCCGGCACGAACCCCCCCCTCCCGGCCGTCTTGGCGTCGTACGCGCCCTCGATGAGGCCCATGTACTCGCTCATCACGTTCCGGTGGAAGTACGGCGGACGGAAGGTGTCCTCGCCGACCAGCCAGCGCGGGGCGAAGACCACGAAGTCGACGCCGGCCAGGCCGGGGGTGTCGGAGGGCGAGGTGAGCACCGTGAAGATCGACGGGTCGGGGTGGTCGTAGGAGATCGTCCCGATGACGTTGAAGCGGCGCAGGTCGTAGACGTACGGCGTGTGGTTGCCGTGCCAGGCGACGACGTCCAGCGGGGAGTGGCCGTACGTCGCCGACCAGAGGTTTCCGCAGTACTTGTTGACCACCTCGACCGGGCCCTCGACGTCCTCGTGGGCGGCGACGGGGGCGCGGAAGTCGCGGGCGTTGGCGAGGCCGTTGGCGCCGATCGGACCGAGGTCCGGGAGCTGGAACGGGGCGCCGTAGTTCTCGCAGACGTAACCGCGGGCGGTCTCGTCGAGCAGCTCGACGCGGAAGCGCACGCCGCGCGGGATCAGCGCCACCTCGCCCGGGCGGGCGGCGAGCAGGCCCAGCTCGGTGCGGAGGAGGAGGCCGCCGCGCTCCGGGACGATCAGCAGCTCGCCGTCGGCGTCGCCGAAGACCCGCTCCATGGGGGCGTTGGCGTGGTAGAGGTGCACGGCCATGCCGGTGCGCTGGGTCGCGTCGCCGTTGCCGCCGAGGGTCCACAGGCCTGCCAGCCAGTCGGTGCCGGGGGCCGGCTCGGGCAGCGGGTTCCAGCGCAACCGGTTCGGGTCCGGCACCGTCTCGGTGAAGGGGGCGCCAGCGAGGGTGCCGTTGTCGATCCGGGTGAACGGCGGGTGCGCGGCCGAGGGGCGGATCCGGTAGAGCCAGGAGCGGCGGTTGTGGGACCGCGGCTCGGTGAAGGCGCTTCCGCTGAGCTGCTCGGCGTAGAGGCCGAGGGGCGCGCGCTGCGGCGAGTTGCGGCCGTCCGGCAGCGCGCCGGGGACCGCCTCCGAGCTGTGCTCGTTGCCGAAACCGGTGCTGTAGGTGAGCGCCTCGGCCGTCTTCCTGGCCTGCTCCGTGGTCATCGACCGCTCCTGTCCTGAGCCCGCAAGGGAATCCTATGCATGACCGTAGGATTCTGTGAGGGCTACGTCAACAGGTCCGACGATCGCCCCGACCCCGATCGGAGCGGCATCATGGTCCCCGTGCCCCAGCCCCGCCCCCGAACCCAGCCGGCGCTCCGCCGCGCCCCCGTGCAGCAGCGCAGCGCCGAGCGGCTGGCCCGGATCCTCGACGCCTGCGCCGTGCTCCTCGACGAGACCGGGTACGAGCGGTTGAGCACCCGTGCCGTCGCCGTCCGCGCCGGCGTCCCCATCGGCTCCGTCTACCGCTTCTTCGGCAACAAGCGGGCGATGGTCGCCGCCCTGGCCCACCGGAACCTCGACCGGTACGCCGAGCGGGTCTCGGAGCGGCTCGCCGGGGCGCCGCTCCTCGACGCGCACGGCGCCATCGACGGCGTCCTCGACGAGTTCATCGAGATGAAGCGGACCGTCCCGGGGTTCGCGCTCGTCGACTTCGGCGTGCCCGGCACTCCGGGGGAAACCGCGGTGGACGGCTCGGTGGGCGGTTCGGTCGACGGCTCGGTGGGCGGTTCGGTCGACGGCTCGGTGGACGGCTCGGTGGACGGCTCGGTGGGCGGTTCGGTCGACGGTTCGGTGGGCGGTTCGGTGGGCGGTCCGGCCGAGGCCGTCGTCGAGGACCCCAACCGCCTCGTCGCCGAACGGATCTGCGCCCTCCTCGCCACCCACCTGGGCCGCCCCGCCGACGCCGAACTGCACCGGAAGATCCTGGTCGGCGTCGAGACCGCCGACGCCCTGGTCCGGCTCGCCTTCCGTGTCGATCCCGCCGGGGACCCGGCGCTCGTCGCCGAGACGCGGTGCCTCCTCCACGCGTACCTGGTGCCCTCGCTCTCGTAACCTCGCGCGGACCCCTCCCGTCCGTGCCTACCGGTCGGTAGGCTCGGCGTCATCCGACGCTCTCAGGGAGACGCCATGCCCACCGCCCTGCGCATCTGCCCCCTCTGCGAAGCGACCTGCGGACTGACCCTGACGCTCGACGGGAACCGCGTCAGCGGGGCGCGCGGCGACCGCGACGACGTCTTCAGCCAGGGGTTCATCTGCCCCAAGGGCGCCTCCTTCCCCGAGATCGACGCCGACCCCGACCGGCTCCGCACCCCCCTGGTCCGCAAGGACGGCAGGCTCCAGGAGGCCACCTGGGCCGAGGCGTTCGACACGATCGCCGCCCGGATCC
This sequence comes from Streptomyces sp. NPDC107498, assembly GCF_055582805.1. Taxonomy (NCBI): domain Bacteria; kingdom Bacillati; phylum Actinomycetota; class Actinomycetes; order Kitasatosporales; family Streptomycetaceae; genus Streptomyces; species Streptomyces sp. NPDC107498. The sequence continues at coordinate 83,785 of NZ_JBVJPE010000019.1, forward strand.
GGCCGATCGTCGAGGAGCACGGGCCGGACTCCGTGGGCATCGTCCTGGGCAACCCCAACGCGCACACGATCGCAGGCGCCCTCTACCCGCCCCTGCTGATCGGCGCGGTGCGCACCCGGAACGTCTTCACCGCCTCCACGCTCGACCAGATGCCCAAGCACGTCTCCAGCGGCCTGCTCTTCGGAGACCCGTTCGCCGTTCCCGTGCCGGACCTGGACCGCACCGACCACCTGCTGGTCCTCGGAGCCAACCCGCTGGACTCCAACGGCAGCCTGTGCACCGCCCCCGACTTCCCCGGCAGGCTCAAGGCGCTGCGGCGGCGCGGCGGCACCCTCACCGTCGTCGACCCCCGGCGCACCCGCACCGCCCGCCTCGCCGACCGGCACGTCGCGATCCGCCCCGGCGCCGACGCGCTGCTCCTGGCCGCCCTCGTCCACACCCTCTTCGACGAGGACCTCGCCGACCCCGGCCCGCTCGCCGCCCACGTGGAGGGCGTCGAGGAGGTACGGGCCGCGGTGCGGGAGTTCAGCCCCGAGGCGGTCGCCGCCGCCTGCGACGTGGACGCGGACACCCTCCGCACCCTCGCCCGGGAGCTCGCCGCCGCGCCCACCGCCGCCGTCTACGGACGGATGGGCAGCTCCACCGTGGCGTACGGCAGCCTCGCCAACTGGCTCGTCGACGTCCTCAACGTCCTCACCGGCAACCTCGACCGGCCCGGCGGCGCCCTCTTCCCGCTCTCCGCCACCGCGCCGGCGCCGCGCCCCGCCGGACCCGGCAGGGGCTTCGCCCTCGGCCGTCGGCACAGCAGGGTCTCGCACCACCCCGAGGTCAAGGGCGAGTTGCCGCTCGTCGCCCTCGCCGAGGAGATCGAGACGCCGGGGGAGGGACGCATCCGCGCGGTGATCACCGTCGCCGCCAACCCCGTCCTGTCCGCGCCCGACGGGGACCGCCTCGACGCGGCCCTCGGCTCCCTCGACCTGATGGTCGCCGTCGACCCGTACCTCAACGAGACCACCCGCCACGCCGACGTCCTGCTGCCCCCGCCGCCGCCCTCCCGGAGCGCCCACTTCGACTTCGCCTTCAACTCCTTCGCCGTCCGCAACCAGGCCCGCTACACGCCGGCGGTCCTCCCCCTCGAAGCGGACGCCATGGACGAGTGCGAGATCCACGCCCGGCTGATCCTCGCCGTGTCCGGGATGCACGGCGCCCCGCCGTCGGCCGTCGACGACCTGGCCGTCGACACCACCCTCGCCAAGGCCGTGACGCAGGAGCACTCCCCGGCGTACGGCGCGGATCCCGGGGAGTTCGCCGCCCGGCTCTCCGGGACCACCGGGGCCGAGCGGCGGCTCGACCTGATGCTGCGGCTCGGGCCGTACGGCCTCACGCTCGACGAGCTGAAGGCGCACCCGCACGGCATCGACCTCGGCCCGCTGGAGCCGCGCCTGCCCGGGCTCCTCAAGACCCGCAGCGGACGGATCGAACTGTTCCCGGCCCCCCTCGCCGCCGACCTGCCCCGGCTGCGGGCCGCCCTCGACGCCGTACCGGAGCCGGGGACCCTCCAGCTCGTCGGGCGCAGGCACCTGCGTTCCAACAACAGCTGGCTGCACAACACCCCTGCCCTGGGCGGGGGTTCGAACCGCTGCACCCTCCAGGTGCACCCCGAGGACGCGGAGCGGCTGCGGCTGACCGACGGCGGGACCGCACGGGTGAAGGGGGAGGGCGGTGAGGTGGAGGTGCCGGTGGAGGTCACCGACGGCGTGCGGCCGGGGGTCGTCAGCCTTCCCCACGGCTGGGGCCACGACCGGCCGGGCACCCGGCTCGCCGTCGCCTCCACGCGCCCCGGCGTCAACGTCAACCAGCTGCTCGACGGGTCCCGGATCGACCCCCTGTCCGGGACCGCCGTCCTGAACGGCTTCCCCGTGGAGGTGTCTCCCCTGTAGGCCCCTCCGGCTCGTCACCCCGCCGTGACCTGGGGTTTTGCTCGTATTGCTCACGCGTGAACGTCTTGTTGACGGCGAAGGGGGGCGCCTACCGTCATCCGGACCGCCGCTCGGCGGCAGTTCAAGGGTGAACGTGAGGTGTCCTCCATGCTGACCGTCCTCGGCTTCGCCATGATCGCGACCTTCCTGGTCCTGATCATGCTCAAGAGGATGTCGCCGATAGCGGCGCTCGTCCTGGTCCCCGCGCTGTTCTGCGTCGCGGTCGGGCAGGGGGCCCAGCTCGGCGACTACGTCATCGAAGGGGTCGGCAAGCTGGCGCCGACCGCCGCGATGCTGATGTTCGCGATCGTCTACTTCGGCGTCATGATCGACGTGGGCCTCTTCGACCCGGTCGTCCGGGGCGTCCTGCGCTTCTGCAAGGCGGACCCCGTGCGGGTCGTCGTGGGCACGGCGGCGCTCGCCGCGATCGTCTCGCTGGACGGCGACGGCTCCACCACCTTCATGATCACCGTCTCGGCGATGTATCCGCTCTACAAGCGGCTCAAGATGAGCCTGGTGGTCATGACGGGCGTCGCCGCCACCGCCAACGGCGTCATGAACACCCTGCCGTGGGGCGGGCCCACCGCCCGCGCCGCAACCGCGCTCAAGCTGGACGCCGCCGACATCTTCGTGCCGATGATCCCCGCGCTCGGCGCGGGCCTGCTCTTCGTCTTCGCGCTGGCGTACGTGCTCGGGCGCCGCGAGCGCAAGCGCATCGGCTACCTGACCCTCGACGAGGCCCTGGTCCCGGAGACCGACGCGGTGCTGGTCACGGCGGGCGGCGGCAAGGGCGGGGCGGAGGACAGGGTCGAGGGAGGAGCCGGGGCCGAGGACGGGGCCGGTGGCGGGAAGGCGACGGGCGTCCCCGGGGCCGGCTCCGCCACGGGCGCCGGCGAGGGGTTCCGGGGGCTCGACCCGAACCGCGCGACGCTCCGCCCCGGGCTGTACTGGTTCAACGCCGCCCTGACGGTCGCGCTGCTCGCCGCGATGATCCTCGAACTGCTGCCGATCCCGGTGCTGTTCCTCCTCGGCGCCGCCCTCGCGCTCACCGTCAACTACCCGAAGACGGCCGAGCAGAAGGAGCGGATCGCCGCCCACGCGGACAACGTCCTCAACGTCGCCGGCATGGTCTTCGCCGCCGCCGTCTTCACCGGCGTCCTCACCGGCACGGGCATGGTCGAGCACATGGCCGAGTGGCTCGTCGGCGCCGTTCCCGAGGGCATGGGTCCGCACATGGCCCTGGTCACCGGCGTGCTGAGCCTTCCGCTCACGTACTTCATGTCGAACGACGGCTTCTACTTCGGCGTGCTGCCGGTCCTCGCGGAGGCGGGCGCCGCCCACGGCGTGTCGCCCCTGGAGATCGCCCGCGCCTCGCTGGTCGGCCAGGCCCTGCACATGTCGAGTCCGCTGGTCCCCGCCGTGTACGTGCTGGTCGGCATGGCGAAGGTGGAGTTCGGCGACCACACCAGGTTCACGGTGAAGTGGGCCGCGCTGACCTCGCTGGTCGTGCTGGGGGCGGGGGTCCTCTTCGGGATCGTCTGACCCCGCCGGGCCCGTCCCCCGTGGGCGGGAGTGAGCCGGACGGGTGGAAGTCGGAGGGTGGCGCGCCGGGTCGCCACCCTCTGTGTCCCGTTTGTGACAGATAGTCGGATTATCGCAGCAAGTGCCGCTGCATTCACGACTGGAGGACCTCCCCCATGACGACACCCCCCACCCGCACCCTGCTCCGAGCGTCGCTCGCCACCCTGGCGCTCGGCGCCGTCGCCCTCGGGGGCGCTCCGGCGGCCTTCGCGGCGCCCGGTGACAACGGCGACGTCAAGGTGCACCGGGAGAACACCCCCGACAACAGCCAGGCCAACGAGCCCCAGGTCGGGTGCACCTTCAAGTTCTCCGCCTTCAACTTCGTCGGCGTGCCGAACGTCCAGTGGAACATCGTCGCGCAGCCGAGCCGGCCGGGTGACCCGTCGTTCGGGAACGGCAGCATCACCGTCGACGCCACCGGCTTCGGGTACACCGGGAACATCAGCGGCGTGCCGAGCGGCATGTACAAGGTCGAGTGGACGTGGGCGAACATGAACGGCGCCCCGAAGTCGAAGGTCTTCCGGGTGCACTGCCCGGACGGCCCCAACGGAAACGGCGGGAACGGAAACGGCGGGAACGGCAACGGGGGCAACGGCAACGGCGGGAACGGGGACGGCGGCAACGGCGGCCACGGCCACGGCAGGCCCCCGCACGGCCCGGTCGGCGCGGGCGGCGGCGGCAGCGCGCAGCTCGCCGCCGAGGACTCCTCCGCCTTCGGCGTCGGGGCGGCCGTCGCCGCCGGCCTCGCGGGCACGGCCGGACTCGTCCTGATCCGCCGCTCGCGCCGCCGCGCCAATGGCGCCGCGTAGGTCCCGTTTCACGCGCAGGCAGCGGCGCCGGCTCCGGCTCGCCAGGACCGTGGTGCTGACCGTGGTCCTGGTGACCGGGGGCGTCTGGTGGGCCGGTGACGAGGAGCCGGCCGACCCGCCGCTCGCCACGGGCCCGGCCGCTCCCGGTCGACCCGGGGCGGCCGGAGCGCCCGCCGCCCTGGACCACACGACGCAGCCCCGGACGCAGCCCGAGGCCACGCCCCGGGCACTGCCCAGGGCCACGCCCCGCCCGCGACCCGAGGCCACGCCCCGACCGGGGTCCGCGTCCCGGCCCGCGCCGCTGGCCCGCTCGCGTCCCGTCACCGTCGCCGTCCCGGCCATCACCATCGAGGCCCCGGTGATCGGGCTCGACCTCGACGCCTCCGGGCAGCTCGGCACACCGCCCGCCGACAACCCCCGCGTCGTCGGCTGGTACACCAAGGGAGCCGCCCCCGGCGAGCGCGGAACCGCCGTCGTCGTGGGCCACCGCGACACCCGCACCGGGCCCGCCGTCTTCCTCAACCTCAACGCGCTCAGCGCCGGCAACACCGTCCGGGTCGCCCGCGCCGACGGCAAGGTCGCCGTCTTCACGGTCGACCGCGTCCGGACGTACGCCAAGAACGCCTTCCCCGACAAGGAGGTGTACGGAGACACCGGGCGGCCCGAACTGCGGCTGCTCACCTGCGGCGGAACGTTCGACCGGGGCAAGGGCTACGAGGCGAACATCGTCGTCTTCGCCCACCTCACCGAGATCGCCCAGAAGATCTGACCCCGGCACCCGGCTCCACGGCCCGGACCGGTGGAACCCGCGCACGAACCCACGCCCCGGTCGACGGAATCCAGCCGCTCCGTCGACCGGGGCGTGCGCGTGCGCATGCCCGCGGCGCGGACCGGAGCGGCAGGACCGGGCGGTGCCGTGACGTGCCGCGCCGGGTGGGGCCGGAGCGTGCCGCCGGATGGGCCCGGAGCGTGCCGCCCGGTGAGACCCGGGGCACTTCGGCGGGCCCTGGCGTCGGAAAACTAACGGCGCTAGTTTGGGTCGGACGACGCACGGGCGACCTGAGGAGACAGCGGATGAAGGCCCACGACGCGATGTACATCGGCGGGGAGTGGCGCCCCGCCTCCTCCACGGACACCATCCCGGTGCTGAACCCGGCCGACGAGCAGGTCATCGCCCACGTCCCGGCGGGCACCGCCGAGGACGTCGACGCCGCCGTGCGCGCCGCCCGCGCCGCGCTCCCCGGCTGGGCGGCCACCCCGCCCACCGAGCGCGGAGCCCGGATCGCCGCCCTCCGCGACGCGCTCGCCGCCCGCGCGGAGGAGATCGCCGCGACCGTCACCGCCGAACTCGGCGCCCCGCCGCAGCTCGCCGCCGCCGTCCACGCCGGACTGCCGATCGCCGTCGCCGGCAGCTACGCCGAACTCGCCGTCACCCACCCCTTCGTGGAGGAGGTCGGCAACTCCACCGTCCACGCCGAGCCGGTCGGCGTCGTCGCCGCCATCACCCCCTGGAACTACCCGCTCCACCAGATCGTCGCCAAGGTCGCCCCGGCCCTCGCCGCCGGCTGCACCACCGTCCTCAAGCCCGCCGAGGACACCCCGCTCACCGCGCAGCTCTTCGCCGAGGCCGTCCACGAGGCCGGTCTGCCCGCCGGCGTCTTCAACCTGGTCACCGGTCTCGGCCCGGTCGCGGGCCAGGCGCTCGCCGAGCACCCCGACGTGGACCTCGTCTCCTTCACCGGCTCCACCGCCGTCGGAAAGAAGATCGGCGCCCTCGCGGGCGGCGCCGTCAAGCGGGTCGCGCTCGAACTCGGCGGCAAGTCCGCCAACGTGATCCTGCCGAGCGCCGACCTCCCCAAGGCCGTCGCCGTCGGCATCGCCAACGTCATGTCCAACTCCGGCCAGACGTGCAGCGCCTGGACCCGGATGCTGATCCCCTCCGACCGGTACGAGGAGGCGGTGGCGCTCGCCGTCGGGGCCGTCGCCAAGTACGTCCCCGGCGAGCGCGTCGGTCCGCTGGTCAACGCCAAGCAGCAGGAACGCGTCCGCGGTTACATCGAGAAGGGGATCGAGGAGGGCGCCCGGCTCGTCGCCGGCGGTCCCGAGGCCCCGCGCGAGACCGGCTACTACGTCTCCCCGACCGTCTTCGCCGACGTCACCCCCGAGATGACCATCGCGCAGGAGGAGATCTTCGGCCCCGTCGTCTCGCTCCTGCGGTACGAGGACGAGGAGGAGGCCCTCGCGATCGCCAACGGCACCGTCTACGGCCTCGCCGGAGCCGTCTGGGGCGAGCCCGGGGCGGCCGTCGCCTTCGCCCGCCGCATGGAGACCGGCCAGGTCGACATCAACGGCGGCCGCTTCAACCCGCTGGCGCCCTTCGGCGGGTACAAGCAGTCCGGCGTCGGCCGGGAGCTCGGCGCGCACGGCCTCGCCGAGTACCTCCAGACCAAGTCCCTCCAGTTCTGAGCGCAGAAGGAGCAACGAGCGTGATCCGCGCCGCCGTCCTGCCCGCCGTCGGCTCTCCGCTGGAGATCACCGGCATCGAACTCCCCGAGCCCGGCCCCGGCCGGGTCCGGGTCCGGCTCGCCGCCGCCGGGGTCTGCCACTCCGACCTCTCCCTCTCGAACGGCACCATGCGCGTGCCCGTCCCGGCCGTCCTCGGCCACGAGGGCGCGGGCACCGTCGTCTCCGTCGGCGAGGGCGTCACCCACGTCGCCCCCGGCGACGGCGTCGTCCTCAACTGGGCGCCCTCCTGCGGAAGGTGCCACCCCTGCTCGCTCGGCGAGGTCTGGCTCTGCGCCGACGCGCTGACCGGCGCGGCGAACGTCCACGCCCGCACCGAGGACGGCACCGAGCTCCACCCCGGGCTGAACGTCGCCGCCTTCGCCGAGGAGACGGTCGTCGCCGCGAACTGCGTCCTGCCCGCCCCGGAGGGGGTGCCGCTCACCGACGCGGCCCTCCTCGGCTGCGCCGTCCTCACCGGCTGGGGCGCCGTCCACCACTCCGCCCGGGTCCGGGAGGGCGAGACCGTCGCCGTCTTCGGCGTCGGCGGAGTGGGCCTCGCCACGCTCCAGGCCGCCCGGATCGCGGGCGCGTCGACGATCGTCGCCGTGGACGTCTCCCCGGAGAAGGAGGCGCTGGCGCGGGCCGCCGGAGCCACCGATTACCTCGTCGCCTCCGGGACCACCGCCAGGGACGTCCGGAAGCTGACCGGCGGTCAGGGCGTCGACGTGGCCGTCGAGTGCGTCGGCCGGGCCGTCACCATCCGGACCGCCTGGGAGTCCACCCGGCGCGGCGGCCGCACCACGGTCGTCGGCATCGGCGGCAAGGACCAGCAGGTCACCTTCAACGCCCTGGAGATCTTCCACTGGGGCCGCACCCTGGCGGGCTGCGTCTACGGCAACTCGAACCCGGCCGAGGACCTGCCGGTGCTCGCGGAGCACATCCGGGCCGGCCGGTTCGACCTCGGCTCCCTCGTCACCGAGCGGATCACCCTGGAGGGCATCCCGGGCGCCTTCGAGAACATGCTCGCGGGCCGGGGCGGCCGGGCCCTGGTCGTCTTCTGACCCCGACGGGCGGAGGCCCGTACCGGCACACACCGGTACGGGCCCCCGTGCTTCGCGCGGCGCGTCAGAGGTCGAGCACCAGACGCTCGCCGCACGAGCGGCCCACGCAGATCATCATCGTCGCCCCCGAGGCCTTCTCGTCCTCGCCGAGGACGGAGTCGTGGTGCTCGGGCGTCCCGGCGATCACCTTCGTCTCACAGGTGCCGCACCAGCCCTCCTCGCAGGAGTACGCCACACCCGGCACCACCTCGCGCACGGCGTCGAGCAGGGTCCGGCCGGGCTCCACGCGCAGGACCCGCCCGGTCCGCCGCAGCTCGACCTCGAAACCGCCCTCGCCGGGGGACCTCTCCACCGGCGCCGCACCGAACCGCTCCGTGTGCAGCGGACCCGGCCACCGCTCCTCCACCGCCCGCAACAACCCCTCGGGGCCGCAGCAGTAGACGACCGTCCCGGCGGGCTGCCCGGCCAGGACGGCGTCCAGGTCGGGCAGCCCCGCCGTGTCCTGCGGGACGAGCGTGACCTCCGGGAGTCCGGCGAGTTCCTCGCGGTACGCCATGGACGCCAGGCTCCGGCCGCCGTACAGCAGGGACCACGAGCCCGGCGGCAGGGAGCGGATCATCGGCAGCAGCGGGGTGATGCCGATGCCGCCCGCGACGAACAGGTACCGCTCGGCGGGCAGCAGCGGGAACCGGTTGAACGGACCGCGCACCGCGAGGACCGTGCCCTCGTCGACGGCGGTGTGGATCTCCTCGGAGCCGCCCCGGCCCGCCGGCTCGCGCAACACCCCGAGCCGGTACGTGCTCCGGTCCGCCGGATCGCCGCAGAGCGAGTAGTGCCGGACCGTGCCCGACGGCAGCGTCACCTCCAGATGGGCGCCCGGCTCCCAGGGCGCCAGGTCGGCGCCCGCGGGGTCGGCGAGCAGCAGCCCGCGGACCCCCTCGGCCTCCCGGACGACCGAGCGGACCGTCAGTCGGACCGTGGACATGGCATCACCTCGACGTCCGGGTCGGCGGCAGCAGCGGCTCCGGCCACACCCGGCACACCACCCCGTACAGCACGGCGGCGACCAGGAAGGAGGCCGGCAGACTCAGGTCCACCCCGCCCGTGAGGTCGGTCAACGGACCGGTGTACAGCGGGTTGTTGACCCACAGCACCCCCACGAAGGCGCCGGCCGCGAAGGCCCCGGCGGCCCTCGGGTTGACCCCGCCCGTGTACCAGTACCGACCGCCGCCGCCCGTGGTGAACGACCGCAGCGCCTCCGCGTCGTACCGGCCCCGGTGGAGCACGTACCCGACGGAGAGCACGGCGGCCCACGGGGCCACGACCGTGAGCAGCAGCGTCACGAACGCCGACATGGCGTCCATCGCGTCGTACACCACCGCCCCGAGGTACAGCACGGCCGCCGCGAGCAGCGCGACCACCGTGGTCACGGCGGCCCGCGAGGAGCGCCAGAACACCGAGTTGGCGGAGAGGCCGGCCGCGTACAGGCACAGCCCGGCCTGCGGCAGGGTGCCCGCGAAGCCGAAGACCACCACGGCCACCGCGAACCAGCCCGGCACGGCGTCCGTGAGGCCCTGCAGCCACGGCTCGTCGGGCACGGGGAAGAGCGTCGTCACGTACGCGCCGGTGAGCAGGGCCACGAGACTGCTGAGGAACATCGAGACGCCGCTCGCCCGCACCACCCGGCCGGTGGGGGTGGTGGCCGGCATGTAGCGGGTGTAGTCGCCCTGGAAGGTGGCGTACGACAGGGGCACGGTCGCGGACGCGGTGGCCGCGAGCAGCCACGTGTGCAGGGTGCTGTCGAGCGCCAGGGCCCCGCCGGCGTATCCCGCGTCGAAGCGGGGGGCGAGCACGAGGGCGGTGCCGAGCAGGACCGCCCCGCCGGTGACCGCCGTGATCCGGTACGTCCGGACCAGCGTCTCGTGGCCGCGCACGGCGACCAGCGCGACCGCCGCCGCCGTCACGAACATCGCGACGGTCAGCGCGCCCGGGCCCGTCGGCGTGGAGAACAGCCGGTGCCCCGCGACCATGACGGCCGTGCCGCCCGTCCACACCGCGATGGCGAAGAAGCCGAGCGCCGTCACCACCGTGATGACGTTGCCGACGACCCTGCCCCGCACCCCGAAGTGCGCCCCGCTCGACACCGGATCGTTGGTGCCGGTGCGGACGCCGAACCGGGCGAGCGGCGCGAGAAGCGCCGTCCCGACGGCGACCCCCGCCGCGATCGCGCTCGCCGAGGCCCACCAGCCGAGGCCGAAGACCACGGGCAGCGCGCCGAGCACCACCGTGCCGAACGAGAACTGCGCGGAGGGCCAGATCCAGCCGAAGTCGCCCGGCGTCGAGGTGCGCTCCGCCTCGGGCACCGGCGCGATGCCGTCGTGGTCGACCGCCGCACGGGGCGGCGTCGCGGTGGACGCCGCCCCGGTCGGTGTGGTGGTCATGAGGCGCCCCCGGCGAGCTCCTCGGGACGGTCCTGACCGGGCAGCACGTCGACCACCCGGAGGGCGGCGCAGGCCGCCCCCGAGGTGCGCTCGCCGCTGTTCAGGTCGAAGGTCGTGTGGTGCAGGGGGCAGGTGATCCGGAGCCTGTCCCCGTCGACCCTGCCGTACTTCAGCCGGCCCCCGCGGTGGGGGCAGAGGGCGGCCGCGAGGACCTTGCGGCCACCGACCTCGACCAGGACCAGGTCCTCGGTCACCTGACGGACGACGGGCTCGTCTGAGCTCCGCCGCGCGGCGGGCACGGCCGTCATGCGACGGTCTCCCGCGCCCGCGCGATCGCCGTCTCCGTGGCCTCGCCGACGATGTCGGAGGCCAGCCGCACGCCCGCCCAGATCTTCGCGAGGTCCGGCTCTTCGAGCGCCCGGATCGCCGTACGCATGTGGTTGCTGTGGTACGAGTCGATGTACAGGTGCTCGGTGTAGTAGGCGTCGTGGACGATCCCGAGCCGCCGCGCCGCGCGGGCGAAGCTCTGGAAGGCGTACAGGACGCTGGTCTCGAAGTAGGCGTACGCCCCCAGGAAGTACTGGGGAGACGGCGCCCGGCTCGCCAGCCAGTGGAACATGTTGACGTACGCGTAGCACTCCGGGGCGGTCTCGTCGAGGTAGTCGTCGAGGTCCAGGCTCATGCCGAGCTCGGTGAGCAGGTCCCGGTAGAGCTGGGAGTGCGCCTTCTCCTCGTTGCCGCAGCCGAGCTCGTCGATCAGGACCCGGAAGACCGCCATCGCCGAGCGGTACGGCAGCCGGGGGACGACCGGGAGCAGCGACTCGGACTCGGTGAGCCCGTCGAGCGCGAACTGCCGCACGATCACCTTGAACTGGTCGAGCGTCGCGTGCTCGGCGAGGAAGATCGCGCTCTCCGGGAGTGCGGCCTCCTCCTCGGCGAGGAACTCCTTGAGCGCCTGGAGCAGTTCGCCGGCCGAGCCGAAGTCGGGGGCGGAGGCCTCGTAGGCCCGCGCCTTCGGCAGGATCCACCGCTCCTCGATCGCGGTCATCGAGCCGTAGTCGCCGAGGTTGGGCACCCGCCGGTAGAGGGAGTGGAGTTCGCGCTGGGAGGTCGCGGCCGGGGCCGCGATCGAGTGCGCGGCCACCGGAACGGAGGACTCGGCGAGGGGGGAGGCGGGGGTGGTGCTCATGCCGCCTTCGCCTCCTCGTGCGTGGTGGGGGAGGAGATCACGCCGCGCGCGTGCAGCTCCTTCTTCACCCACCGGTACCAGTCGTCGCGGAAGACGCCGTACTTCTCGCAGACGGCGTTGATCTCCGCCTGGCGGTCCGGGGTCGGGTCGACCAGCATCGCGTTGCACAGGCCGGGTTCGAGGTTGGCCAGTGGGCCGATGAAGCCCTGGATGCCGCGGGCGTCGACGAGGAGGTTCTCCCAGCCCTCGAAGACCGGGATGCCGGTGCCGGCCTCGGCCATCCTGCGGGTGAAGGCGGCGTCGCCGCTGGACTCCTTGATGCCGACGATCCCGGAGATCTCCTTGCAGATCCGGATCAGGGTGTCGAACTCGATGCGGTTGCCCGACAGCGCCTCCTCGTTGTAGAGGAAGATCGGTATGTCGAGGGCCGCACGGATCGCCCGGTAGTGCTCGACGATCTGGTCCTGCGTCACGTCGGCGCCGAACGGCGTGGTGACGACGACGGCGTCGGCGCCGATCTCGGCGGCCGTGCGGGCCCGGTCGATCACCGAGGCGGTGTCGGGAAGCTGGATCCCGGCGAGCACGGGGAGGCCGTCGGCGTGCTTGACGGTGTACGTGACGACGTCCTGCCACTGCCGGGCGTCGAGCTTCCAGCCCTCACCGGAGGTCAGGGCCGGCATGAGGCCCGTGACCTCGGCCCGGATGTGGTCCAGGAGCCGGACGACGCTCTGCTCGTCGACGGTGCCGTGCTCGTCGAGGGGGGTGATCAGCGGGACGACGGTCCCGGAGTAGGTGTCAGGCATGAGAGAGGTGCCCTTCGAAATGGCTTCAGAGGTTGTCGGAGTCGACCGTCAGCACCAGCGAGCGCCGGTAGAGGTCCTCCAGGTACGCGGGGAACGAGGGCTCCTCGACGGCGCCGACCGGCACGACGGGCAGACCGGTCCTCCCGAGCAGCCGGGGGCTCGCCGTGTGCAGCGTGCCGCCCCGTCCGATGACCTGGGCGAGGAGCAGGCGCTCGTGCGTGGGCAGGCCTTCGAGCTCGGGGGTGGTGAAGGCCCGCCGCAGGTCGTCCTCGTCGTACGGGACGCGGTCGATGGCCAGGTCGGTGTGGAGGACGTCCATGAACGGGTAGTACTCGTCCTGGACCTTCCGCTCGTAGCCCCACACCAGGTCGTCGCAGCGGCCGACCTGCTCCCAGTTCATCACGACCCGGCCGGCGTCCCCGGCGGCCAGCCGGCCGGCGAAGAAGGCCTTGGCGCCGGTGCGGACGGCGTCGTCCTCGCTGTGCATGCCCATGAAGAGGGTGGCGTCGATGAACACCGTGGGGGCGTGCTCGGTCGCCTCGGGGGTGGCGTCAGGCCGCATAGCGCTCGAGCACCTTCCGCATCCGCTCCATCGCGCCGGCGAACACCTCGGGCTCGCGGGCCAGGGCCAGGCGGACGAAGCGCTCGCCCTTCTCCTTGGTGTTCCAGTAGAAGAAGGTGCCCGGCAGGACGTACACCTCCTCGTCGAAGAGGACGGCCTGGAGCTGGGTGGCGGTCAGGTGCTCCGGCTTGATGCGGAACCAGGCGACGCTGGTGCCGACGACCGGCTCCTGGAACTCCAGGATGGTGCCGTCGAGGGCGGCGCGGGCGGCGTCGCCGTTGGTCTTGATGATGTCGCGGACGGAGGCGAAGCCGTCGGTGATGGAGTCCTCGATGTACTGCGTGACCATGTTGAGGACGAACGGCGAGACGTTCAGGAGGACGCTGGTGTGGAGGTTGTAGACCTCCTCCTGGATGTCCCGGCTGGCGGTGATCATGGCGCACTTGGCGTCCTGGATCGGCCAGGTCTTGCCGGTGTCCTCCATGACCATGTAGGTCACGCCGGACTCCTCCAGGAGCTTGTAGATGTCGACGCGGCCGATGCCCTCGTCGCACAGCGCGAAGGAGGCGAAGCAGAAGTCCATCACCAGGACCTTGTCGTGGTCCACGCAGTAGCGCACGACCTCGGCGAAGCCCTCCAGCTTCTCGGCGAGCAGGGTGAAGCCGGTGGGGTTGTTCGGGTCGACCAGGTAGATGGCGTCCGCGTCGATCGACTCGACCAGGCGCTCGTAGATGGCGTCCTTGTCGTGCAGCACCGACTCGTCCACCGGCCCGAGCGGCACCTGCATGTTGCGCAGCAGGTCGACCAGGTTGTCGAAGCAGGGCTCCACCAGCTGCACCGACATGCCGCGCTGCTTGAGGAACATGCCGGCGACCATGGTGGAGACGCTGGCGGAGTACGAAAGGAGCGTGCGGTCCATCGCCCGGGCGGTGGGCTGCTGGTGCAGGCGGAAGAAGGCGTCGACGAACTGGCGCTCGAAGTGCGCCTGCTGCTTCGACTCCGACTCGTGCCAGAGCTCGGGGAGCCGCGAGACGATCCGCTCCTGCGAGGCCGACTGGCGCTGGTGCGTGTGGGCGTCGGCCAGGTTGAACCGGGTCTTCAGGGCCTCGATCTCGTGCTGGGTGAGGTCGACGAAGGTGCTGACGTCTGCCTTGTCGGTCAACGACATGAAGATCTCCCGCTGTCGATACGAAACTCGTCCGGAATTCCGGCGGCGCAAACGACTGTAGGAGCTTCGAGCGGCCTTGCGAATAACGGGCGGGTCACGCAATTAATAATCACCGCGATGTTCTGCCGGAGAAAAAAGGGAACGACGGCCAGGCATCCCCCCGAAAGGGAATGCCTGGCCGTCGTTCGTTTTCCTCGGCCGCCGGCGGCGGCTTCTCCGCTACTCCGTGGCGGCCCGCAGCAGGATGTCCTCGTACACCTTCGGGTCGTCCGAGGCGATCACCGGCCAGCCGATGCCGTACGCGCCCTCCCAGCCCACGTCGATGCCGGGGTTGGCGTGGTCGGAACCGTCGGGCAGGAACAGGTGCGGGCTGCAGTTCACGCGGTCGCTCTTGGACAGCGCGGCCTGGTCGGCGAGGGCCCGGCGGGCCCGCCCGTCGTCCAGCGCCTCGGTGAGGGCGTCGACGTCGACGGCGCCCGTCTCCGCGGCCACGTCCAGGATCACCTTGCGGTGGCTGATGCAGCGCGACTCAGCCCAGAAGGCCCGGCGGAGCCCGAGGTCGAGCTGCTCCGAGGCGTTCAGGCTCTGCTCCTTCGCGGCGAGCACCGCCTCCAGGGCGGGCAGCGTCGTCGACGGGTACAGCCAGTCCTTGGCCTGCCACAGCTGCCAGCCGGCGGCCGGCTCCAGGCTGGCCATCCGGGCGACCTCGCTGTCCGTGCCGGGCCGCGGGCTCGGGGCGTCGTTCAGCAGCTCCAGCGGGAAGGCGCGCAGGTCGAAGGAGACCTGCTCCTCCAGGCCGAGGCGGGTCCGGGTCGCGTGCAGCCGGTGGATGGCGATGTGCGCGAAGGAACACCAGATGTCGGAGAAGACGGTGACGACTCCGCGCGGCGGGGTCAGGTCGGCGGTGGTCGGGTCGGACATGGTTCTCCTCTGTTCGGATGCGCGGGCCGGGCGGTGCTCAGCCGGCGCTGGACTCGTGGGCGTCGAGCGCCGCCTCGAGGTCGAGGTCGGCGTCCGGCAGCCAGGCGGGCAGGGACGGGATGCGGGCCATCGCGTCGAAGAGCCGGGGCACGGCGTTCTCCTCGACGGTCGGCCCGTGGGCGCTGAGCAGCCGCGCGGGACGCAGCGCCGCCAGCTCGTGCACGGGGCGGAGGAACTTGGCCTCGTCGACCAGCGCGGTCCACGGGGCTATCGCACGGTTCAGGACCTCGAAGCCATGGAAGAATTCTTCCTCGGAAAGATCGGTGAAGTCCTGGCGAATTTCTTCGACGACGGTTCCGAAGCTGTCGGAGCTGTAGAGCGTTCCATCGGAGTGGTCGAACACGGCGAGAGTTCCGGGTGAATCGAAGGTGGGCGGCCGGTGAAAGCTCAGCTCACGATCGCCGACTTTCATCCGGCTTCCCGGGTTCGCGGTCACCACCCGATCCTGCGGAATGCTGAACTCTTCCGATATTCGCGTCACCGATATCGCGTTGGCGAGCACCTTCGCGTGCGGCGCGGCCTCCAGGATCCGGCCGAGCGCGCCGGTGTGGTCACGGTCGTCGTGGGTGACGACGACCCAGCGCAGATCGGCCGGGTCGATCAGCGACCAGAGGGAGTCCAGGAAGCCCTCCCGGTCGACGGGCATGCCGGTGTCCACGAGGAGCGGCTGTCCGGACCGTACGAGGAAGGCGTTCACCGGCTGGTCGCCGAGGCCGGGGATGGGCAGGGCCGAGGGGAGGACGTGGATGTCCGGCCCGGCGGTGTAGGACGTTTTCACGGTTCACCTTTCATGACGCACCGAGCGGGCCGGGGGCCCCGGGCCGGGCCCGGGGCGTCGCCGGCCCCGGTCAGACGAGCTGGATGGTCAGGGAGCCGGCGATCAGCAGGGCGAGACCCAGGGCGCGCGGCTTGGTCAGGGAGCGCTGCGGGAGCTTGAACAGGCCCTTGTGGTCGATCAGCGCGGAGGTCAGCTGCTGCCCCGTCACGGTGAGGGCGATGGTCACGGCCGCGCCGATGGTGGGGATGAGCAGGAAGGTGCCGGTGACGTACGCGGCGGCGCAGGCGCCACCGAGCCAGCCCCACCAGGGCATCTTCTTCAGCGGGGCGATCTTGGGCTTCGGGGTCTTCCGGGTCGCGTAGAGCACGAGCAGGACGACGGCGATGGTGAAGGTCGCCACGGCGAAGCTGATCACGGCGACGGTGATGGGCTCCTTCAGCTGGGCGCGCAGCTGGGCGTTGACCGCGCCCTGGACCGGCAGCACACCGCCGGCGACGATGCCGAGGACGAGCCAGCCGACGCGGCCGGCGCTCGACATCTTGGGGGCGCCGGGAGGGGCCGCGGCCTTCATGCCCCGGATGATCACGACGATGCCCGCGAGCACGGCGAGGGCGCCGATGACGATGCCGACGCTCAGGTCCTTCTGCTTCAGGCCGAGGAGGCCGAAGAGGTCGAGGGCGAGCGAGGCGAACATCTGGCCGGTGACGAAGAGTCCGACGGCGGCGAGTGCGCCGAGCCGTGGGAACAGCAGGATGCCGCTGGTGATGTAGAGCGGGCTGGCGAGCCCGCCGAGGAGCTGCCACCACTCCACGTCGGGCAGCTTGCCGAGCGCGCCGAGTGCGCCGGCCGCCACCGCGAGCACGACGAGCAGCGTGGTCGCGACGCCGAGCTGGATGGTCGAAGCGCCGTACGGGGTGCCGACGGCCGAGTTGAGCTGGAGGTTCACCGAGGCCTGGACGGCCAGGAGGCAGCCGACCAGCAGGGCCGCGGCGAGGAGCGCGGTGTGCATCTGGATCTCCCTGGGGCGGGATGGCGAGCGGATAAGTGGACACTGAGTCCGTTTAGCATGCCATGCAACATGGCAAACGGACAAGGTGTCCACTTAGCCCCGAGGGAAGTAAGGTCTGGTCCATGAGCGACGACGAGCAGCGAGGTCGTGGAGCCGCCTCCGTGCACCGGGTCGGTGGACTCCTCGGCGATCTTCAGGCGGCGGACGAACAGCCGGTCGCCCCGCGCAGGCGCGCGGACGCGGAGCGGAACCGTGCCCAGATCCTGGCGGCGGCCGAGCAGCTCTTCGCCGAACAGGACCCGCGGTCGGTCACCATGGACCGGATCGCCAAGGCCGCGGGCGTCGGCCGCGCCACGCTGTACCGCAGCTTCCCCGATCCGTCCTCGGTCGCCGTGGCGCTGCTCGACGAGCACGAGCGCCGGCTTCAGGGGCAGCTCATCTACGGACCGCCGCCGCTCGGACCCGGCGCACCGGCCGGGGAGCGGCTCGCGGCGTTCTATCTGGCGATGCTCGATCTGCTCGAACGGCACCTGCCCCTGGCACTGGGGGCGGAGACCGGCCCCGCGCGCTTCCGGACGGGCGCGTACGGCTTCTGGCGCGTCCACGTCCGGACCCTGTTGGTCGACCACGGGGTCGAGGACCCGGACCCGCTGATCGACATCGCGCTCAGTCCGCTGTCGCCGGAGCTCTTCCAGTTCCAGCGGCACCAGCTCGGCCTGTCGGCCGAGCGCATCGGACGTTCGCTGACGGCCTTCGCCCGCCGGCTGCTGGAGTCAGGAGGCGGTCGCTGAACTGTCCTTCGACGGCGCCTTCGACGGAGTCCTCGACGGCACCTTCGACAGTGCCGGAGTCACCGGGTGGACGAGCCCCGGCAGGATCAACTCCCAGATGCGGCGGAGCCGTTCCTCGGCCGGGTCGTGCAGGGCGCCGCTCTCCGCGGGCCAGAGGTCGTCGGCCGGCGCGCCCGGACGGCGCATCTCCAGCTCGACCCCGGTGATCACGTAGCCGATCAGCGCCGCGACCGCCGTCGCGTCCACGCCCGGGCGCAGGGCCTTCTCCGCCGCCGCGTACCGCGCGAGGCGGCCCACCTCGCGCCGCCAGGGGCACTCCTGCCCGGGGCCGGGGTCGATCGACTGCAGCTCGCGGGCGAGGCGCTCCCCGGCCCGCGCCACGTGATCGGTCTCGAAGAGCCGGATCAGCGCGTGGGTGGTGATCACCAGTTTGTCGATCGCGGTGCCGCCCACGCCCTCCATGGATAAGCAGGCCGATTCGACCGTGATCCGGGTGACCGCGCGGGCCCGCCCGCGCACCGCGGTCGCCAGGTCCGACTTGGTCGCGAAATGGAAGACCAGGGCGCCGGTCGTCACCTGCGCCTCACCGGCGATCCGGGCGAGGGACGCCCGCTCGTACCCCACCCTGTCGAACACCCGCGCGGCTGACGACAGGATCTCCTGTCTCGTCCGCTCCGCCCGCTGCTGAATCGCCATGAGCTCCCCCGTGGGCTTGCGCGAAGGCGCCGGACCGTTGTGTTCCGGCCCGCGCCTGTGACCGCCTCGAAACTATCCGGCCGGGGAGCGGCGAAACGTGGCTTCTCGTCCGCCCGGCCGGATCTGGGGCTTGACACTCGCCTTCATCCCAGGTCGCGGGCGCCCGATCGCCGTGAACCGCCCTCGAACTGACCGGAACCGGAGGTATGGCCTGTCAGGTGGATTCGGCCGTTCCGGCGGCGACGGCGGCCCGCGCCCGGGAGCGGGATACGGCCACGCCCGCGAGGCACAGCGCGCCCCCGGCGAGCGTGAGCAGACCCGGCAGTTCGCCCAGGAACGCCCACGCGAGGACCACGACGAGCGCGGGCACGGCGTACGTCGTCGCGCCCATCCGGCCCGCGGTCGTACGGGCGAGGGCGTAGGCCCAGGTCGTGAACGCGAGCGCGGTCGGGAACACCCCCAGATAGACCATGTTCAGGGTCGCCGACAGCGGGGCCCGGCCCGCCTCCTCGACCAGCCGCCCGGCGAAGGGCAGACAGGCCGCCGCACCCACCAGGCACCCGAAGGTCGTCACCTGGAGCGCGCCGGCGTGCGCGAGCGCCGGCTTCTGGGCCACGACCCCGCCCGCGTACGCCGCCGCCGCGAGCAGACAGAGGACCACCCCGAGCACGGAGGCGTGCCCGCCGGAGCCACCGCCGGACATCGACAGGCCGACGGTCACCGCTCCCGCGAAGGAGACCGCCATGCCGGCGAGCAGCCGGGGCGGCAGCGACTCCCCGAGGAACCGCGCGCCGAGCAGCGCGATCAGGATCGGTCCGATGTTCACCACCATGGCCGCCGTTCCCGCGTCGACCTCCTGCTCGCCCCAGTTCAGGACCACCATGTACACCCCGAACCACAGCAGCCCCGAGGTCACGATCCCCGGCCAGGCGGCCCGCGGCGGCAGCCCCTCCCGCCGCACCAGGAGCACGGCCCCGAGGACCAGCGCCCCGGTGAGCAGCCGGCCGAGCGCGAGCGCACCGGGGGAGTAGGCGGCCCCGGCGCTGCGGATGGAGACGAAGGCGGAGGCCCACAGGACCACGGTGACACCGGCGGCGGCGAGCGCGAGCCGGGAGGATTGCTTCTGCATGCCCCGACCGTAGGCGGTGGACCGTTCGGCGCTCACCGCAATGTCGGGCGGGGCGGTACGGGCGACGGGAGGGGCTCGGTCCGCCCGGCCCGGCGACCGTTCCGCTCAGCGCAGGGCCGTCGCCGGGATGCCGAGGCCGGCCCGCAGGGCCGTCTCGCCCGTCGGCGTCACCTTCACCGCCCGCTCGGAGCCGATCCGCACGCACCACCCGGCGTCGAGCGCGTGCCGGCACAGAGCGGCGCCCGCGAGCCCCGCGAGGTGCGGGCGGCGCTCGGTCCAGTCGAGGCAGCCGCGTGCGACGGGCCGCCGCCCCTGCCGTACGAGGGCGATGCCCTGCTCGTCGAACCAGGCCAGGCCCCGGTCCGTGAGCGCGAACCCGGTGTCCTGGCGCAGCAGTCCGCGGTCCGTCATCGCGTCGGCGATCGCGATGCCGAGCCGTCCCGCGAGGTGGTCGTAGCAGGTCCGGCCGCGCGCCATCGCCTGCCCGGCGCTCGCGGCGCGCAGCGAGCGGGGCGGCGGGGACACCTCGGGCTCCGACCGGGCGGCCAGGTCCTCCACGAGGTGCGCGACGCCGGGGTCCGCGAGGCGCACGTACCGGTGTCTGCCCTGCCGTTCCTCCGCGAGCACCCCGCCCGCCACCAGCTTCCCGAGGTGCTCGCTGGCGGTGGACGGCGCCACCCCGGCGTGCCGGGCGAGCTCCCCGGCGGTCCAGGCCCGCCCGTCGAGCAGGGCGAGCAGGAACGCGGCGCGGCTCTCGTCCGCGAAGAGCGCCGCGAGCGCGGCGAGATCACTGGCTGCCATGGGTCGAGCCTGCCGCACTCATGCTTCGGTGGTGGCCGAACCGCGAGGTGCTCCGGCCGGGATCGCCTCGTACTGCAGCCGCAGGCCGTCGAGCAGCGCCCGCAGGCCCGTCTCGAACGCGCCCTCGTCGACCTTCTGGCGGCGCTCCGCGAGGAGGTGGGCCTGGCCGAGGTGGGGGTAGTCGGCCGGGTCGTAGGCCGTCTCGTCGTCGACGAAGCCGCGGGCGAAGGAGCCGAGGGCGGAGCCGGTGACGAAGTACCGCATCAGCGCGCCGATGGAGGTGGCCTGGGCCGGGGGCCAGCCCGCGCGGACCATCGCGCCGAAGACCGCGTCGGCGACCTTCAGGCCCGCCGGGCGGCGGCCCGGGCCCTGGGCGAGGACGGGGACGACGTGCGGGTGGTCGGCGAGGGCGGCGCGGTAGGAGACCGCCCAGTCGTGCAGCGCCGTCCACCAGTCCCGGCCGTCGTCCGCCGCGAACATCGACAGGTCGACCTTCGCGCTCACCGCGTCCGCGACCGCGTCCAGGATCTCGTCCTTCGTGCGGAAGTGGTTGTAGAGCGAGGGCCCGCTCACGCCGAGTTCTGCGGCGAGCCGCCGGGTGGAGAGCGCCGCGAGGCCCTCCGCGTCCACGAGCGCGCCCGCCGTCTCGACGATGCGTTCTCGGCTGAGCAGGGGCTTGCGCGGTCGGGCCATGGCGCACATAGTAGGCCCGCACCAGAAAAACTAGCAGTGGTAATTAAACGGCCGAGTGGGGTGGCACCGCATGAATCTGGAACTGAGCGAGGAGCAGGAGGCCGTACGGCGGCTGGCCGAGGACTTCGTCGCGCGCGAGGTCACCCCGCACGCCGTCGCGTGGGACCGCGCCGAGGAGGTCGACCGGGGCATCGTGAAGAAGCTCGGCGCCGTCGGCTTCCTCGGGCTCACGATCCCGGAGGAGTACGGCGGTTCGGGCGGCGACCACCTCGCGTACTGCCTCGTCACCGAGGAACTGGGGCGCGGCGACTCCTCCGTGCGCGGCATCGTCTCCGTCTCCCTCGGCCTGGTCGCCAAGACGATCGCCTCCTGGGGCACCGAGGAGCAGAAGCGGGAGTGGCTGCCCCGGCTCGCCACCGGCGAGGCGCTCGGCTGCTTCGGCCTCACCGAACCGGGCACCGGCTCCGACGCCGGGAACCTCACCACCCGGGCCGTCCGGGACGGCGACGCGTACGTCGTCAACGGCGGCAAGATGTTCATCACCAACGGCACCTGGGCCGACCTCGTGCTGCTCTTCGCCCGCACGAACGACACCCCCGGCCACAAGGGCGTCTCCGCCTTCCTCGTCCCCGCCGACACCCCCGGCCTCACCCGCCGCCCCGTCCACGGCAAGCTCGGCCTGCGCGGCCAGGCCACCGCCGAGCTGGTCTTGGAGGACGTCCGCGTCCCGGCGGACGCCCTGCTCGGCCCCGAGGGCAAGGGCTTCGCCGTCGCCATGTCCGCTCTCGCCAAGGGGCGCATGTCGGTCGCCGCCGGCTGCGTCGGCATCGCACAGGCGGCGCTCGACGCGGCCGTGCGGTACGCCGGGGAGCGCGAGCAGTTCGGCAGGCCCATCGCCTCGTACCAGCTGGTCCAGGAGCTCCTCAGCGACATCGCCGTCGACGTGGACGCCGCCCGGCTGCTCACCTGGCGGGTCGCCGACCTGATCGACCGGGGCCGGGACTTCGCCACCGCCGCCTCCCAGGCCAAGCTGTACGCCTCCGAGGCCGCCGTCCGCGCCGCGAACAACGCCCTCCAGGTCTTCGGCGGCTACGGCTACATCGACGAGTACCCGGTCGGGAAGCTGGTGCGCGACGCCCGGGTCATGACCCTCTACGAGGGCACCAGCCAGATCCAGAAGCTCATCATCGGCCGGGCGCTGACGGGGGTCTCGGCCTTCTGAGTACGCCGCTGAGTACGCGGACGGATGCGGCGCCGACCGCGCCCGTCCGATGCTGGGCGGCATGAGCGACACACAGGTCAAGCAGCAGAACACCGCCGCCTACTACGTGCAGGCCGTCATCTCCTTCGGGGTCGCGGTGGCCGCCGTGGCCATCGGCGTCTACCGGCTCGACGCCAGCGCCTGGGTCCGGGCCTTCCTCGCCGTCTCGGTCCTCTACCTCACGACCTCGGCCTTCACCCTCGCCAAGGTCGTCCGCGACCGCCAGGAGGCCGGCCAGATCGTCAGCCGGGTCGACCAGGCCCGCCTGGAGAAGCTCCTCGCCGAGCACGACCCCTTCCAGAAGCTCTGAGGGCGGCCCGGCCCTCGGACCCTAAGCGCTTGCTCACCCTCGTTGTATGGTGTTCGTCCTGACGGGGTCCGAGAAGGAGTGTGGGATGAGCGCGGCGGAGGAGACGCCCGGGGGCGAGGACACGCCCTGGGGCGAGGTCACGCCCGAGGCGGCCAGGCGGCTGCTCGTGGCCGCCGTCGAGGCGTTCGCCGAGCGCGGCTACCACGCCACCACCACCCGGGACATCGCGGGCCGCGCGGGGATGAGCCCCGCCGCGCTCTACATCCACTACAAGACCAAGGAAGAGCTGCTCCACCGGATCAGCCGCATCGGCCACGACAAGGCCCTGGAGATCCTCCGGGCCGCGGCCGACGGCGACGGCACCGCCGCCGAGCGGCTCGCCGACGCCGTCCGCTCCTTCGTCCGCTGGCACGCCGAGCGCCACACGACCGCGCGCGTCGTCCAGTACGAGCTCGACGCGCTCGGCCCCGAGCACCGCGCCGAGATCATCGAGCTGCGCCGCGAGTCCGACGCGACCGTGCGCCGGATCCTCGAAGAGGGCGCGGCGGCGGGCGAGTTCGACGTGCTCGACGTGTCCGGCACCGCGGTCGCCGTGCTCTCCCTCTGCATCGACGTCTCCCGCTGGTTCAACACGCAGGGCCGCCGGACGGCCGACGAGATCGGCGTGCTCTACGCCGACCTCGTCCTCAGGATGGTCGGCGCTCAGAAGTAGTAGCGGGAGACCGACTCGGCCACGCAGACCGGCTTCTCGGAGCCCTCGCGCTCCACCGTCACCGCCGCCGTCACCTGCACGCCGCCGCCCGCCTCCTCGACCTTGGTCAGGACCGCGGTGGCGCGCAGCCGCGAGCCGACCGGGACCGGGGCGGGGAAACGCACCTTCTCGGTCCCGTAGTTGAGGCCCATCTTCATGCCCTCCACCCGCAGCACCTGCGGGACGAACAGCGGCAGGAGGGACAGCGTCAGATAGCCGTGCGCGATCGTCGTGCCGAAGGGACCGGTCGCGGCGCGCTCCGGGTCGACGTGGATCCACTGGTGGTCCCCGGTCGCCTCCGCGAAGAGGTCGATCCGCTTCTGGTCGATCTCCACCCAGTCGCTGTGCCCCAGCTGCTCGCCCACTCCCGCGCGCAGCTCCTCGGCGGAGGTGAAGATCCTCGGCTCGGCCATGTGTCCTCGTCCCTTCTGGTACTGCATACCCATTGGTCGGTATCCAAGCGCTTGCTCAGCATGTGGGGTGCGTGAGCCGCTGTCAACGGCCGCCGCCGGGGGCGGACGCCGGGGCACCAGTAGGGTTCCCCGGGTGCCGCAGATTCCAGAGAAGATCCACGAACTCACCGTCGGCCAGCTCTCCGCCCGCAGCGGGGCCGCCGTCTCCGCCCTGCACTTCTACGAGGCGAAAGGGCTCATCAGCAGCCGCCGCACCAGCGGGAACCAGCGCCGCTACGGCCGCGACACGCTCCGCAGGGTCGCCTTCGTCCGGGCCGCGCAGCGGGTCGGGATCCCCCTGGCGACGATCCGGGAGGCACTGGCCCGACTCCCCGAGGAGCGCACGCCCACGAACGAGGACTGGGCCCGGCTCTCCGAGGCGTGGCGCACCGAACTCGACGAGCGCATCAAGCAGCTCGGCCGGCTCCGCGACCACCTGACGGACTGCATCGGCTGCGGCTGCCTCTCCCTGGAGACCTGCGTCCTGTCCAACCCGGACGACCGCTTCGGCGAGCGGATGGCCGGGTCCCGGCTCCTCCCGGTACGACGCGGCCCGGGGGACTCGACCTGACCCGAGCGGTCGGCGCCCTCGCCGTGTGGGCCGCGCCCGCCTGGGCGGCGCCCTCCCCGCCTACCCGCCGTGTGGGCAATCGTCCCGCTGGGCGAGGGGGTCCCCCTGCTCGAGCGGAGCCGAGAGCTTGGGGGAGGGTGGGCACACGGAACGGCGCGCTCCAGCGGCGCCTCCGCGTTCCGCGCCCGAACCCGCACCGCCGGTGCGCTGTGCACGGGGTGCGGGTCAGGGCACGGGAGCCTCGGCGCCGGCAAGGGCGTCGTTCCGTTGTGCCCACCCGTTCCGCCCCAGCGGAACAGTTGCCCACAACGGGGGTGGGTGGCGGGGACGGGTGGAAATCGCCCCGGCGGAACGACTGCCCGCAACGGGGGTGGACGGGGGTGCCGCCCCGGTGGAGCGGTCGGCCCCGACGGAGGGGCTCATGCCGCCGAAGCCAGCCGCCGGCGATGGGCGCCGCGCGCCCGCGCCAGCGCCCCCGAGGTCAGGGCCGCGCGCGGGACGCCCACCCCGCAGTCCCCGCACACCGGGCCGGGCCCCGGCCCCGCCCACTCGATCCGCGGCCCCGCGCACACCGGGCACGCCTCGCCCGGCCCCCGCTCCAGGGCGCCGATCAGCCGCCGCAGCACCTCCGGCAGCGGGTCCGAGGGGTGCACCGCCGGGTCACCGCAGCGGACCACGCCGTTCCCGCCCCAGACCCGCCGGTGCCAGTCGTCGAGCGCGCCGAGCCCGCGCAGCCCCTCGTGCTTCTCGCGCCGCCGCCGGGCGGCGAACCGCTCCTCGTACGCGAGCCACACGGCCCGCGCCTCCTCCAGTTCGTCGAGCGCGGCCACGAGCCGCCCCGGGTCGAGCTCCCGGTCCTCGGGACCGAACCTGTGCCTGCGGCACAGGTGGTCCCAGGTCGCGCGGTGCCCGTAGGGCGCGAACCTCTCCAGGCACTTGCGCAGCGAGTACCTGCGCAGCGCCGTGTCGCACCCCGGATCGCGCACCTGTCTCGCGAGACTCCGGAAACCGGCCATCCCTCGCCACCTCCGTCGCTGGTCCTTCGGCGATATCAGAGGGACGAACGGGAGCCCCGCCGTGTTCCATCGAAATCCCGATGGGAGCCATCAGCGGGGCGGAAGGGACGGTTCACCGGCCCGTCCGGGACGCCGAGACCACCACCCGGGCCAGTTCGGGCCGGCGGATGTCGTCGTGCGAGCGGACCGCCTCGGCCGCGTCCACGCTCACGCACCCCGCGTCCGGCACCCCCTCGCGCAGGACCTCCGCGAGGGTCCGCCGCGCCGTCCCCGGCACCGCCTGCACGCCGTCGTGCCCGATCGCGCCCCAGCGCGGGTCGTCCGTGCCGAGCAGGTCCGCCCGGGGGCCGGCCAGCGCGTCGGAGTCGTTCGCGAGCCGGGACGCCAGCGGGTACATCACCCCGAGCGCCGTGTCGTGCCGCGAGTAGCAGGCGACCACCGGCCCCCGGACCCGGTGCTGGAGGTCCCGCAGCGAGCCGGACCGCCTCGGGTCGTGCGGCAGCCGCGCCGCGAACGCGTAGTGCGAGAAGGCCCCCTGGAGGAGCGTCACGGAGGCGACCGGCCGGGCCCCGGCGGGCAGCCCCCGCAGCGCGTGCGCGACGAGCCGGGCGCCCATGCTGTGGCCCACGAGGTGGACCCGGAGTCCGGGGGCGGTCCGCGCGACCTCGCCGAGCAGCGGCCCGAGCCCGTGCTCGCCGACCCGCCCGGCCCGTTTCTTCATCACGTAGTACGTGGCCTGCCGCAGCGCCTCCCTGGCCCCCTTCCAGTACCGCTTCGGCCCCTCGCCGAAGAAGCCCTCCGGCGGGACCGGTCCGGTGCCCTCGAGCGCCCCGGTGAACAGGGCGCACACCGCGACCGGGTCCGCGACCAGGAACTCCGGCACCGGCTCCGGGACGAAGGCCCGCACGTCCACGTCCGTCAGTTCCCGCAGCAGCGCACCGAACTCGGCGAACGCCGCCTCCTCGGGCGGCGCGGCGGCGAGGAGCTCCGTGAGCCGCCCGATGACCGGCTCCTTCTCGGGGAGGACCGTCACCAGCGCCCGGTAGTCGGGCACCGGCTCGTCCGAGAACATCATCGAGGGCCAGATCACCCCCGCGTACCCCGCCTCCACCCCGGGCGCGAGCAGTCCGGGGAAGGGGGCGAAGAAGTCGGAGCACAGGCGGGTGGCGCCGGACGGCGAGCTGTTCCACCCGTGGGCGAAGAGCACCAGGTCGCCGACCCCCTGGCGCGCCAGCGCGGCCAGCTCCGAGGCCTGGCCCGGTGGACCGTCGCCGTCCTTGTCGAAGATGATCTCCCGGTACGGCTCCACACTCATCCCGGTCACGGCCAGACCGTCCCTCCACGTCGAGGGGGCCGCAGCGCCGAGTGCGCCCCGTGCGCGGGCGGCGGCTCCTCGGCCAGCATGCCCGCGCGCGGCCCCGCTCAGACGTGCGACGGCGCGTCAGCGCAGCCGGGCCGCCGAGATCCTGGGGAAGTGGATCAGCAGGTCGTACGTGGCGGAGAGCGGCATCGACGCCGTCTCGCCCGGCCAGGGGTACGCCGTCCCGACCTGCCGGACCGGCCGGGGCGCGGCCAGCCAGTCGCGTGCGGCCGGAGTCGTGCGCCTCATGTCCAGGTAGAACGGGCCGGACGCGACCCGGTCCAGGGTGTGGGTGCTGCTGTCGGGGCCGAGCGGGGCGACGGTGAAGGCCCGGATCGGCTCGCCGGGGACCTCGGTGTCGTGCGCGTTGAAGGAGCCCCGCCCGAAGGAGGTGCCCACGCTCACGTAGTCCCGGCCGAGGGCGTCCCGCAGGAAGGCGCCCTGGGTGCGGGGGTAGTGGTCCGGCTTCGGCGACGCGTAGCCGACGTGCCCGTTGTGCGCGGAGAGCACCATCCGGTCGCCGGTCCGCCGCTGCCACCACACGGTGTTCTCGGCCATGACCCGGTCGCGGTAGAGCATCGCGGCGGCGATCCCTTCCGGAGTCGTCAGGTCGTGGGCGTACTCGGTGCCGACCTGGGCGATCGCGCGTGCGTGCTGCACCGCCCAGAGGTGCGCCTCCCGGGCCCCGGGGCCCTTGCCGGGACCCTGCCGCTCCAGGAGGGCGAGGGCGCGGTCCGCGTCGCCTGCCATCCGCTGCCGCTCGGCGCGCGGCCGCTCCATGTAGCCCTTCATCCAGGCCTCCACGGGGCCCGTGGGCCGGGACTCCCGGTACAGCTCCCGGAAGCGGGGGAGGAGTTCGGGGTGGACGCGGGCGACGTACGAGGTGACGGCGTCGAAGAGGTTCGGGCCGGCGTAGCCGAGGTCGTTGCCCATGAAGCGGACCTGGCGGCCGGGGTGGAGCCGGTTGTGCTCGCGCATCCAGAGGAGGAGGTCGAGGTACTCCTCGGTGTTCCAGAGGCGGTACGACTCCTGGAACTCGTCCCGCATGATCGCCCGGATGTCGCCCCGGCCGGTGCGGACCCACTCGTCGACGAGGAGGCCGGTGGACCAGCTGGCCTCCAGGGCGAAGGTGGTGAACCCCTTCGACTCCACGAGGTGTTCGAAGACGCGGTGCTTGGTGGTGAAGAACTCCGCCGAGCTGTGGGTGGCCTCGCCCAGACCGACGACCTCGGCCGAGCCGACCATCCGGTCGAGCGGGCGCAGATCGGTCAGGGGCCGGGCAGAGCGGGCGAGTTCCCGCGCGGGGTCGGGGGCGGCGGGAGCGGCGTCGGCGGCGGGGGCGAGGGCGCCCAGGCAGGCGGCGAGGAGGAGTCCGACGAGGGGCAGACGTCGTCGTAAGGAGAGGCGCATGGGGCAAGCGTGGTCGACGGGACGCCCGGGGGGACATCCCGCCCGCACCCGTTCGGTACGGGGGCCTGCCCCCTTCTCAGCGGTACAGCAGGTACCCCTCGCGCACCGCCCGGAAGGCCTTCAGGTCCGCTTCCCAGGCGCCGACGACCTCGTCCGTGTCCGCGCCGGCGTCGATCAGGGTCCGCACCCGGGTCGAGCCCGTCAGCCTGTCGATCCAGTGGTCCGCCCGCCAGGCGAAGCCGGACCACGAGCTCCGGGCCGTGACCAGGAGCCCGATGCCCGTCCGTACCGGGTCGAAGGACTCCCGGTCGTGGACGTGGAGTTGCACCCCGCCCACGGTCCTCCCCTGGAACTTGGAGAAGGTCGGGGCGAAGTACGCCTCGCGGAAGCGGACCCCGGGCAGGTCGAGGGCGTTCGCCGCCTCCGCCCACCGCCGGTCGATCCCCTCGGCGCCGAGGAGTTCGAAGGGCCGGGTGGTGCCCCGCCCCTCGGAGAGGTTCGTGCCCTCGAAGAGGCACGTGCCGGAGTAGACGAGCGCGGTCTCCGGCGTCGGCATGTTCGGGCTGGGCGGCACCCACGGCAGTCCGGTCGCGTCGAAGAACTCCGTCCGCCGCCATCCCGTCATCCGTACGGTCTCCAGGGCGACGGGCGTCGCCAGGAACTCCCCGTTGAAGAGCCCGGCCAGCTCCGCCACCGTCATGCCGTGCGCCTGCGCGATCGGCTCCCGTCCGACGAAGGTGGCGAACGCCCGGTCCAGGACGGGGCCGAGCGCCGCCCGCCCGGTCACCGGGTTCGGCCGGTCCAGGACCACGAACCGCTTCCCGGCGAGGGCGGCGGCCGCCATGCAGTCGTACAGCGTCCAGACGTACGTGTAGAAGCGGGCGCCGACGTCCTGGATGTCGAAGACGACGGTGTCCACCCCGGAGGCGGTGAAGACGTCCGCCAGCGTCTGCCCGCTCTTCAGGTACGTGTCGTGGACGGGCAGGCCGGTCGCCGGGTCGTCGTACCGCCCCTCGGAGCCGCCCGCCTGGGCGGTGCCCCGGAAGCCGTGCTCGGGGCCGAAGACGGCGACCAGGTCCACCCGCTCGTCGGCGTGCATCACGTCCACGACGTGGCGCGCGTCCGGAGTGACGCCGGTGGGGTTGGTGACGACGCCGACCCGTTCGCCCGCCAGGAGCGCGTACCCGTCGGCCGCGAGCCGCTCGAAGCCGGTCCGCACGCGGCCGTGGCCCCCGGGGGCGGCGGAAGCGGGGGCGGCGGTGGCCGCGGCCGCCCCGAGGGCGCCTCCCGCGGCCAGCAGACTCCGTCGCGACAGGCTCATGGGGGACCTCCTCGCCGGTGACACGGGCACGCAGGCTAGCGCTCCTGACCGCCCCGGGGAACGAGGCGTGCGGAACGGGTCTTCCGCCGTTCCATACCGACCGGTTAGTCTGTGCCGGTCTTCGCGGCGCGCCGTCACAGCGCGTCGCCGCAGCCGAGAGGTGGGTCCATGACCGCGGACACGAACGAGCTCCACGGCGCCGGTGTCGTCGTCACCGGTGCGGGCGGCGGCATCGGCGCCGCCCTCGCCCGCCGCTTCGCCGCCGCGGGCGCCCGCGTCGTCGTCAACGACCTCGACCCCGGGCGGACCGAGGCCGTCGCCCAGGAGATCGGCGCCGTCGCCGTCCCCGGCGACGCCTCCGCCGTCGTCGACGAGGCCCGCGAGGCCCTCGGCGGCACCGGCGCCATCGACGTGTGGTGCGCCAACGCCGGACTCTCCTCGCCCGGCGACGCCTTCGCCGAGGAGGACGTCTGGGCCGCCGCCTGGGACGTCAACGTCATGGCCCACGTCCGCGCGGCCCGGGCCCTGCTCCCGGAGTGGCTGGAGCGCGGCAGCGGCCGCTTCGTCTCCACCGTCTCCGCCGCCGGACTGCTCACCATGATCGGCGCGGCGCCGTACAGCGTCTCCAAGCACGGCGCGTACGCCTTCGCCGAATGGCTCTCCCTCACCTACCGCCACCGCGGCCTGAAGGTCCACGCCATCTGCCCGCAGGGCGTCCGTACGGACATGCTCACCGCCGCCGGATCCGCCGGCGAACTCGTCCTCGCCCCCACCGCCATCGAGCCCGAGGACGTCGCCGACGCCCTCCTCGACGCCGTCGCGGCCGACCGCTTCCTCGTCCTGCCCCACCCCGAGGTCGCCGGCTACTACCGCAACCGCGCCACCGACCCCGAGCGGTGGCTCGGCACGATGAACCACGTCCAGCGGACCTGGGAGACGGGCGCCCGTCGGCCGTAGTCCCGGCGGATGGGAAGATCTAGCGGCGGGAACACGTTCCCGTGACCGGAAACGATCAGCGAGGAAGGCGGCGGAGCATGGCCAGGACGACGGAAGGGAGCGGCGCCCCCGTCCCCCAGAGGCTCCTCGCCGCCGCCACCCGGCTCTTCGCCGAGCGGGGCTACGACCGCACCTCCGTCCAGGAGATCGTCGAGGCCGCGGGGGTCACCAAGGGTGCGCTCTACCACTACTTCGGCTCCAAGGAGGACCTCCTCCAGGAGGTCTACTCCCGGGTCCTGCGCCTCCAGCAGGAGCGGCTCGACGCCTACGCGGACGCCGACGCGCCCGTCGAGGACCGGCTGCGCGACGCCGCCGCCGACGTCGTGGTCACCACGATCGAGAACCTCGACGACGCCGCCATCTTCTTCCGCTCGATGCACCACCTGAGCCCCGAGAAGAACAAGCAGGTGCGGTCCGAGCGCCGCCGCTACCACGAGCGCTTCCGCGCCCTGATCGAGGAGGGCCAGCGGACGGGCGTCTTCTCCTCCGCCACGCCCGCCGACCTCGTCGTCGACTACCACTTCGGCTCGGTGCACCACCTGTCGACCTGGTACCGCCCGGACGGCCCCCTCGCCCCCGAGGAGGTCGCCGCCCACCTCGCCGACCTCCTCCTGCGGGCCCTCCGTCCGTAAGGCCGCCCTACAGGTACTTCTTCAGCTCCCGGCGCGCCAGCGACCGCTGGTGCACCTCGTCCGGTCCGTCCGCCAGCTTCAGCGTCCGGGCCGCCGCCCACAGTTCGGCCAGCGGGAAGTCCTGCGAGACGCCGCCCGCCCCGTGCGCCTGCACGGCCCTGTCGATGATGTCGACGACCGCGCGCGGGGTCGCGATCTTGATGGCCTGGATCTCGGTGTGCGCGCCCCGGTTGCCGACGGTGTCCATGAGCCAGGCCGTCTTGAGGACGAGGAGCCGCAGCTGCTCGATGGTGACCCGGGCGTCGGCGATCCAGTTCTGCACGACGCCCTGCTGGGCGAGCGCCTTGCCGAAGGCGGTGCGGGAGACGGCGCGCCGGCACATCAGCTCGACCGCCCGCTCCGCCATGCCGATGAGCCGCATGCAGTGGTGGATGCGGCCGGGGCCGAGCCGGGCCTGGGCGATGGCGAAGCCGCCGCCCACCTCGCCGACGATGTTCGACGCCGGGACCCGCACCCCGTCGAAGACCACCTCGGCGTGGCCGCCGTGGGAGTGGTCCTCGTACCCGTACACCCGCATCGCGCGCCGGACCTCGACGCCCGGGGTGTCGCGCGGCACGAGGACCATCGACTGCTGGCGGCGGAGGTCCGGGCCGTCGGGGTCGGTCTTGCCCATCACGATGAAGATCCCGCAGTCGGGGTTCATCGCCCCGGAGATGTACCACTTGCGCCCGTCGACGACGTACGAGTCGCCGTCCCGCCGGATCCGGGTCTCGATGTTGGTCGCGTCGGAGGAGGCGACCTCGGGCTCGGTCATCGCGAAGGCCGAGCGGATCTCGCCGGCCAGGAGGGGCTCCAGCCACTGCTTCTTCTGCGCCTCGTCGCCGAACTGGGCGAGCAGCTCCATGTTCCCGGTGTCCGGGGCGGCGCAGTTGAGGGCGGTCGGAGCGAGGTGCGGGCTGCGGCCGGTGATCTCGGCGAGCGGCGCGTACTGGAGGTTGGTGAGCCCGGCACCGTACTCCTCGTCCGGGAGGAAGAGGTTCCAGAGCCCCTGCCGCCTGGCCTCCGCCTTGAGCTCCTCCACGACCGGCGGGGTGTCCCAGGGGGAGGCGAGCCGGGCGCGCTGCTCCTCGGCGACGGCCTCGGCCGGGTAGACGTGCTCGTCCATGAAGGCGAGGAGTTTCGCCCGCAGTTCCTCGGTGCGGGCGTCGTACGCGAAGTCCATGGCGGATCAGCCTTCCTGAAGGGTGGTGAGGCCGTGCTCGATGAAGACGGGGACGAGTTCGCCGATGCGGTCGAAGCCTGCGCCGACCGTCTGCCCGAGGGTCCACCGGTAGTGGATGCCCTCCAGGATCACGGCGAGCTTGAACCAGGCGAAGGCCGTGTACCAGGCGAGTGCGGAGGTGTCGCGGCCCGAGCGGGCCGCGTAGCGCTCGACCAGCTCGGCCGGACCCGGGTGCCCGGGGGCGGTGGCGGTCGTGGAGATGGGGGAGCCCGGCAGGTCGAGCGGGGTGCTGTACATGACGAGGAGGCCGAGGTCGGTGAGCGGGTCGCCGAGGGTGGACATCTCCCAGTCGAGGACGGCCCGGATCCGGTCGTCCCCGCCGACGAGGACGTTGTCGAGCCGGTAGTCGCCGTGGATCACGGTCGGCGGCGGCGAGGCGGGCAGCGCGCGCCCGAGGGCGGCGTGCAGCTCGTCGATCCCGGGCAGTTCGCGGCCGCGCGAGGCGTCGAGCTGCTTGCCCCAGCGGCGCAGCTGCCGGTCGAGGAAACCGTCGGGGCGGCCGAAGTCGCCGAGTCCCACGGCCTCCGGATCGACGGCGTGCAGGTCGACGAGGGTGTCGACCAGGCCGAGGACGGTGGCGCGGGTGCGCTCGGGGCCGAGCGCGGCGAGCTGGCCCGCCGAGCGGTACGGCGTCCCGTCGACGAAGTCCATGACGTAGAACGGCGCGCCGAGCACGGATTCGTCCTCGCAGAACAGGACCGTCCCGGGGACGGGCACGTCCGTCGCCCCCAGGGCGCTGATGACGCGGTGCTCGCGCCGCATGTCGTGGGCGGTGGCGAGGACGTGGCCGAGCGGGGGGCGGCGCACCACCCAGCGGCCGGTGCCGTCGCTCACGGCGTACGTCAGGTTCGACCGGCCTCCTTCGATCAGCCGGGCCTCCAGGGGGCCGGAGAGCAGCCCGGGCCGCTCGCGGTCGAGGAACCGGCGCAGCTGCTTGGGGTCGAGTCCTGGCGGCGGGGCGGGGCTCATGGGTGCGTACCTCCGGATCGGCTTCGTCGGCGTTCATGATGACCGACCAGTCGGTATGTCGTCCAGGGGTCGGGGGAGGCGCGTCCGCGCCCTGGTGGCCGATCGGGTCACTGAATAGGGTTCACATATGGATACGAAGCTGATCGTCGACGCGGTCCGGCTCACCCCGATCCTCGTCTCCGACCCGCCCCTCCTCAACACCCAGGGCGTCCACCAGCCCTACACGCCCCGGCTCGTGGTCGAAGTGGTCACCGGGGGAGGGGTGAGCGGACTCGGGGAGACCTACGGCGACGGCGTCCACCTGGACACCGCCCGACCGCTGGCCGAGGCGCTGCCGGGCCGATCGGTGACGGATGTGAACGGCCTGTTCGGGCTGGCGGAGGAGACAGGGGGCGTCACCCCGCATCCCGGGCCGGACTCCGGGGTCGACGCGAGCGGTCTGCGCGGAGTGCGCACCGCCGACAAGCTCCGCCTCTCCGTCGTCTCCGCCGTCGAGACCGCCTGCCTCGACGCCCTCGGCAGGACCCTCGGTCTGCCCGTCCACGCCCTCCTCGGCGGCAAGGTCCGCGACGAGGTCGAGTACGGCGCGTACCTCTTCCACAAATGGGCCGGCACGGACGACTGGGGCGCGGCCCTCGACCCCGCCGGCATCATCGCCCAGGCCCGCCGCTTCGACCGGGAGTACGGCTTCCGCTCCTTCAAGCTCAAGGGCGGGGTGTTCGAGCCCGATCGGGAGGTCGCCGCGATCCGGGCGCTCGCCGAGGCCTTCCCCGGCCGGCCGCTCCGCCTCGACCCCAACGGCGCCTGGTCCGTGGAGACCTCGCTCGCCGTCGCCCGCGAACTGGGGGACGTCCTCGAATACCTGGAGGACCCGGCGAGCGGCACCGCCGCCATGGCCGAGATCGCCGCCCGCACGGACGTCCCGCTCGCCACCAACATGTGCGTGACGACCTTCGAGGAGATCCCGGAGGCCTTCGCCGCCGGCGCGGTGCGGATCGTCCTCTGCGACCACCACTACTGGGGCGGACTCCACCGCACCCGCGAACTGGCCGCGCTCTGCCGGACGTACGGCGTCGGGCTCTCCATGCACTCCAACACCCACCTGGGCATCAGCCTCGCCGCCATGACCCAGGTCGCCGCCACGCTGCCCGGCCTCCGGCACGCCTGCGACACCCACTACCCGTGGCAGACGGAGGACGTCGTCACCACCCGCCCCGTCTTCCGGGCGGGCCGGCTCACCGTCTCCGACGCGCCGGGCCTCGGCGTCGACCTGGACCGCGAGGCGCTCGCGGCCCTGCACCGGCGCTGGCTCGCCGACGACGGCACGTTCAGGAACCGGGACGACGGGGCGGCGATGCGGACGGCACACCCGACCTGGACCCCGACCAGGTGGTAGCCCCCCGCCCACGACGCGGGCCCCCCGCCGGACCGGCGCCCCACCGTGTGGTCCGCGCCCGGCTGGGCGGTGCCCTCTCCGCCGCCCGTTGTGGGCAACTGTTCCGCTGGGGCGGAACGGGTGGGCACAACGGACGGCGCCCCTGCCGGCGCCCGAGGCTCCCGCGCCTGGACCCGCACCGGCAGGTACGGCGCACGCGGGTGCGGGGCCAGGCGCGGAACGCGGAGGCGCCGCTGCAGGGCGCCGTCCCGTGTGCCCACCCTCCCCCAAGCTCTCGGCTCCGCTCGAGCAGAGGGGACCCCCTTCGCCCCAGCGGGACGATTGCCCACACGGGCAGGGGGCGGAAGCGCACCGCCCCGGCAGGCGCGGCCCGCAACGGGGGCGGAGGTCACGCGTGGCAGGCCACCGGCCTCCCCCCGTTCATCGCCGCCATGTCCCCGAAGACCGCCACCGGATCGAGCGGCGACCCCTCCGGCAGCCCCTCCAGCTCCGCGTACGCCCGGTGCAGGTTCGCCACGAGCCGCTCGCTCTCCCGCCAGGCCGCGAACTCCCCGAGGGACGCCCGCCGCGCCGTCTCCAGGGGCGTCGCCCCCTTCGCGTACCCCTCGACGGCGAGCTCCCGCACCCACAGCAGGTACCGCTCCGTGGCGTCGTACGCCGTGGGGTCGGTCACCCGTCCGTGCCCCGGCACCACCGTCGACGCGTCGAGGGAGCGCAGCAGGTCGAGCGCGCGCAGCGAACCGGCGAGCGAACCCATCGGCAGGAACGGCGTCCCGCCGTGGAAGATCAGGTCGCCCGTGAAGACGACGTCCTGCTCGGGGAGGTGGACGATCGAGTCGCCGGTGGTGTGCGCGGGACCGGGGTGGAGCAGCCGCACCTCGATCCCGCCGACGTACAGCGTGAGCCGGTCGCTGTACGTCACGGAGGGCGGCAGGATGTCGACCCGGCCGAAGTCGGTCTGCGGCCACAGCAGATGGAGCTGGTGCCCGGCCGCGAGCTGCTCGGACCGGCAGTTCTCGTGCCCCACGATCCGCGCCTCGGGGCGGAACACCCCGTTGCCGTAGGTGTGGTCGCCGTGGTGGTGGGTGGAGACGATGGTGCGGGGCAGCGGCAGCCCCTCGGCGAGCACCGCCTCGCGCAGCAGCTTCGCGCGCCGTTCGGTGGCGGCGGTGTCGACGAGCAGCGACTCGTCCGCGTCGCCGATGAACCCGGCGTTGTTCAGGCACCAGCCGCCGTCGGGCTGGACGAAGGCGTGCACGTGCGGAGCGAGCGCGACCACATAGGGATCGGTGGCAGACAAAGGGATTCCCCCGGATGAGAGCCCGACTGGACAGGGGGAAGACTGCCAGTCGGCCCCGGCCCGGGGGAAGCCGGAGCGGACCCCTCCTCGCCCTACCCCTCGTCCCACCCCTGCGCCGCCGCGAAGGCGTCCCCGTACTCCGCCGACCAACGGCCGAGCGCCTCGATCGGCCCGAGCAGCGAACGCCCCAGCGCGGTCAGCGCGTACTCGACCCGGGGCGGCGTCTCCGCGTACGCCCGCCGTTCCACCAGCGCGTACCCCTCCAGGCGCCGTAGCGTCTCCGTCAGCACCTTCGCGCTGATCCCGCCGATCTGCGCCCGCAGCTCACCGGGTCGGCGCGGCCCGTCCGCGAGCGCGTACAGGACGACCCCGTTCCAGGTGTGGGCGAGCAGGTCGAAGCCGAGCCGCGCCCGGCAGTCCGCGAGGACCCGGTCGGGAACCATTCGGTAAGTCGCCCCCCGCCTACGGTCGTTCATGTCAGCACGCACAACGGTACGTGAGGGAGGACGCCCCATGAGAGTGGGAGTACTGGGTACGGGAGCGATGGCACGGGCGCTCGGCGGAGGATGGGCCAGGGCCGGTCACGAGGTGCTCGTCGGCGGCCGGGACGCGGAACGGACCGCCGCACTCGCCGCGAGCACGGGGGCCAGGGCGGGCACCCTCGCCGAGGCCGCCCGGTTCGGCGGGGCGACCCTCCTGGCCCTGCCGTACGACGCGGTCCTGCCGGCCCTCGGGACGGCGGGTCCCGTCGACTCGTTCGGCGGCCGGATCCTGATCGACTGCACCAACGCGGTCGGTCCGGGCCCGGTCCTCACCACCGGCGAGGGCCCCGGCGCCGCCCGCACCCTCGCCGCCGCGACGGGCGCCCGGGTGGTGAAGGCCTTCAACCACGTGACGCCGGCGGTGTGGAGCCGTACCCCGCCCGTCTTCGCGGACGGACCGGTCGCCGTCCCCCTGTGCGGGGACGACGAGGAGGCCCTCGCGCTCGTCTCCGTCCTCGCCGCCGATCTGGGCTGCGCCCCGTTCGTCGCCGGGCCGCTGGCCCACGCCGACCTCCTGGAGGCGACCACCGCCTTCCTCATCGGCCTCTGGACCTCGGGCCGCGACCCGCGCGCCATGCTCCCGCCGCCGGCGGCGCTCGGCGGCTGACGCCCCGGCTTGCGGGCCGGCCCCGCCGCGCCCAGGGTCGTGGGTATGAAGGCGATCAGTTACAGCCGGTACGGCGGTCCCGAAGTGCTGGAGTACGGCGAGCTGCCCGACCCGAAGGTCGGCCCCGACGAGGTCCTGGTCGAGGTGCGGGCGGCCGCCGTCAATCCCGTCGACTGGAAGGCGCAGGCGGGGTACCTCGACGGGATGCTCGACGCCGTCTTCCCGGTCGTCCCGGGCTGGGACGTCTCCGGCGTCGTGGTCCGGCTCGGCGTCTCCGTCCCCGAGTACGCCGTCGGGGACGAGGTCATGGGGTACGTGCGCGAGGACGTCCTCGCGCACGGCACCTTCGCCGAGTACGTCGCCGCCCCCGTCCGCACCCTCGCCCGCAAGCCCCGCACCCTCGGCTTCGAGGAGGCCGCGGCGCTCCCGCTGGTCGGCCTCACCGCGTACCAGGTGCTCCAACGGCCCCAGGCCCTCGCGGTGCGCCCCGGCGACACCGTCCTCGTGCACGCGGCGGCCGGCGGGGTCGGCTCGATGGCCGTGCAGATCGCCCGTCACCTCGGCTGCAGGGTGATCGGCGCGGCCAGGGACGCGGGCCTGGGACGGGTCGCGGAGCTCGGCGCCGAGCCCGTCCGCTACGACGAGGAGACCTTCGCCGACCAGGTCCGCGCCCTCGCCCCGCAGGGCGTGGACGCCGTCCTCGACACCATCGGGGGCCCGTTCCTGAAGCTCTCCGCCGGACTCCTCGCCCCGGGGGGCCGCCTGGCCTCGATCGCCGACGGAGAGGTCCTCGCCCTCGGCGGCCGCTACTTCTGGGTCCGCCCCGACGCCGCCGACCTCGCGGTCCTCGCCGACCTGGCCGACGCGGGCGTCCTCACCGTACGGGTGGCGAGGACGTTTCCGCTGGAGCAGGCGGCCGAGGCCCAGCGCGCCAACGCGGCGGGCGGCCTGAACGGCAAGGTCGTGGTGACCGTCCCGTAGGACCGGCTCACCAGATCACCGCCGCCCCGAGGACGGCGAGCGCGATCGTGCACACCGTCGCGAGCAGCGCGCCCCGGTGGGAGAGCGGGAGCGGCCGGGCCGAGTCCAGGGAGCGGATCCTGCGGTGGGCCACGGCCAGGAAGGCGACCCACACCAGGGACGAGAGCGCGAGCCCGGTCAGCTCCCGCGCCGTGGCCTCGTCGCCGGCCACCAGCTTCACGGCGAGCACCGCGACGACCGTGCACGACAGGGTCGTACGGCGCCACGCGAGCCGGGTCCGCTCCGGTTGGAGCCCGGGGTCCCGGGCCTCGGCGGCCTCGGCGGCCGGACTCACCGTCCGGCCCAGCCGAAGACGACGAGCACCACCATCGCGAGGGCGACGACGGCCACGGCGAGGCTGAGCAGCGCCGGGAACCGGGACACCGGAAGGTCCTCGCCCCGGCGCATCGCCCGCTCGCAGCGCACCCAGTGGTTCACCGCCCGCAGGGCGCACAGCACACCGGAGGCGAGCAGCGCGAGCGCGAGCCCGACGCGCACGCCCCAGCGCAGGTCCGGCAGGAACTGGTCGACGGCGAAGCCGCCGCCGACCAGGGCGAGCGCGGTCCGGATCCAGGCCAGGAAGGTCCGCTCGTTGGCGAGAGAGAAGCGGTAGTCGGGCGTCTCGCCCTCGTCCCGGATCCGCTGCGGCGCGAACCACAGCCGCAGGCTCTGCACGAAATCGCTCACCCGTGCACCCTAACGGCCGGGTGAGCGGCCCGCCGGTGCCCGTCGGTACCGCCGGCGCGGGTCGGCGCCGGTCAGGGCGTCCCGCCCTCCGTCCGCAGCAGCTCGTACGCGGCGAGGCCGTCCGGCACC
The DNA here is from genome assembly GCF_055582805.1 of Streptomyces sp. NPDC107498. Classification (NCBI taxonomy): domain Bacteria; kingdom Bacillati; phylum Actinomycetota; class Actinomycetes; order Kitasatosporales; family Streptomycetaceae; genus Streptomyces; species Streptomyces sp. NPDC107498. The sequence goes on from NZ_JBVJPE010000019.1 coordinate 122,773, forward strand.
CACTCCCAGGCCTCCGCCGCCCCGGGCAGCCGTGCGGCCAGCTCCTCGTCGGTGAGGAAGCCGTGCCAGGCGACCTCCTCCGCCTGCGGGTCGACCGGCAGCTCGCAGCGGACCTCGTAGACGGCCGACCACCACTTCCCGGCCACGCCCCCGGAGTCGTACAGGAACCGCGTCACCGGCTCGGGGCGGGGCAGCCCGGACACGCCGAGCTCCTCCTCGGCCTCCCGCAGCGCGGCCTCGTCGTAGGACTCGCCCGCGCCGACGACCCCGCCCACGAACATGTCGTACATCGACGGGAAGACCAGCTTCGTCGGCGTCCTGCGGTGGACGAAGACCCTGCCCTCGGCGTCCCGGACCCGGACGAAGACGCAGCGGTGGACCAGGCCCCGCGCGTACACCTCGCCGCGCGGGGCCCGCCCGATCACCCGGTCCTGCTCGTCGACGACGTCGAGGATCTCTTCGGAGGCGCTCATGCCGTCATCCAAGCACCCCCGGGCGGCTCACTGCCCCATGACGTACTCGACCGTCGGACCGGTCGTCCAGCCGCCGTCCACGGCGAGCTCCGCGCCCGTCACGTACGAAGCGGCGTCCGAGAGGAGGAAGACGACCGCGCCCGCGATCTCGTCGGCCTCGCCGACCCGGCCCATGGGCGTGTTCGGGTACTTGCCCTCGCCGCGCTCGATGCCGACGGAGGCCGTCATCGGGGTGTAGGTCATGCCGGGGTGGACGGAGTTGACGCGGATCCCGGCCGTGCCGAGCTCCACCGCGCCGATCTTCGTCAGTCCGCGCACGCCCCACTTGGAGGCGCCGTACCCGGCGGTCAGGGCCAGGCCCATCAGGCCCGCGGCCGAGGAGACGTTGACGATCGAGCCGCCGCCGGCCTGCTTCATCGCCGGTATCGCGGCCTTCATGCCGATGAAGACACCGGTCAGGTTGATGTCGAGGACCTTGCGGAAGTGCTCGACGGACTCGGCCTCCAGGAACGCGCCGGTCGAGATGCCCGCGTTGTTCACCAGACCGTGCAGCCCGCCGAACTCCGCCACCGCGAAGGCGACGGCCGCCGCCCACTCCTCCTCGGAGGTCACGTCGTGGTGGAGGAACCGGGCCCGCTCGCCGAGCGCCTCGGCGGTGGCCTCGCCGTCCTCGTCGAGCACGTCGGTGAGCACGACGTTCGCGCCGGCGGCCACGGCCTGCCGGGCGGCTTCGGCGCCCAGGCCGCGGGCGCCGCCGGTGATGAGCACGGTCTTGCCGGTGAGGTCGTTCATGCGTGGTCCCTTCGGGGTCTTCGGGTCTTCGGGTCTTCAGGCGCTCCGGGGCTGTGCGGCCCGGAGCAGCGCGGTGGTGGTCCCGACGAGGTCGGCGAGGAAGAGCGGCTCGTCCGTGAGGGGCTCGGTGCCGTCGAGGTACTGCCGGGCGCGGTCCGCCATCGCCGCGCCCACCACGGTCAGCGCCAGGTCGAGGCGCTCCAGGAGCAGCGGCTCGGGCAGCCCGTCGGCGGCGAGCCGGTCCGCCATCCGCTCGATCAGGCGCCAGTAGGCGGTGCCGGCGAGCGTGGGGTGGGGGGTGCGGGTGCGGACCCCGCTCTCGTGGCTGAGCTGCGCGGAGATCCGCAGGCAGCGGCGGCCCCGGTCGGTGCGCAGCTCACCGGCCTCGGCGGTGACGAGCGCGGCGACCAGCTGCGCCAGGTCGTCGCCGGAGCCGTCGGCGCCGACGGCGTCGAGGAGGGGGGCGAGCACCTGTTCCGTACGGGCCTGGCGGCCGGCCATGACCGCGTCGAGCAGCCCGGCGCGCGAGCCGAAGTGGTACTGCACGGCGGAGGGGTTGGCCTGTCCGGCCCGTGCCACCACGTCCCGCAGCTGTGCGCCGTCGACGCCCCGGGCGGCGAAGAGCTCCTCCGCCGCGCGGATCAGTTTCTCCCGGGTCTCGGGTCCCGACGTCCTTGCCATGCCCCCACATTAATGCCCGACATTAGAAAACGGAAAGGCCGGACGGTTGACTCGATACATCCGTGTATCCAAGATGCGGTCCATGTCCTACGACGCTGACGTGATCGTGATCGGGGCGGGCCTCGCCGGCCTCGTCGCCACCGCCGAGCTGGTCGACGCCGGCCGCTCCGTGATCCTCCTCGACCAGGAACCCGAGCAGTCCATCGGCGGCCAGGCCCACTGGTCCTTCGGCGGCCTGTTCCTGGTCGACTCGCCCGAACAGCGCAGGATGCGCGTCAAGGACAGCCACGCCCTGGCCCTGCAGGACTGGTACGGCACGGCGGGCTTCGACCGCACCGAGGACCACTGGCCGAGGAAGTGGGCCGAGGCGTACGTCGACTTCGCCGCCGGCGAGAAGCGCGCCTGGCTCCACGCGCGCGGGGTGCGCTTCTTCCCCGTCGTCGGCTGGGCCGAGCGCGGCGGCTACGACGCGAACGGCCACGGCAACTCCGTGCCCCGCTTCCACATCACCTGGGGCACCGGCCCCGGCCTCGTCGCCCCCTTCGAGCGCAAGGTCCGCGAGGGCGTCGCCCGCGGACTCGTCGACCTCCGCTTCCGCCACCGCGTCACCGGACTCGGCCGCACGGCCGGAGCCGTCGACACCGTCTCCGGCGAGGTCCTGGCCCCCTCCGCCGCCGCCCGCGGCACCGCGTCGAGCCGCGAGGTCACGGAGGCCTTCGAACTCCGCGCCCAGGCCGTGATCGTCACCTCCGGCGGCATCGGCGGCAACCACGACCTCGTCCGCGCGCAGTGGCCGGCCCGGCTCGGCACCCCGCCGGCCAAGCTGCTCTCCGGCGTCCCCGCCCACGTCGACGGGCTCATGCTCGGCATCGTCGAGAAGGCCGGCGCCCACCACATCAACCGCGACCGGATGTGGCACTACACCGAGGGCATCGAGAACTGGAACCCCGTCTGGGCCCGGCACGGCATCCGCATCCTGCCCGGCCCCTCCAGCCTCTGGCTCGACGCCACCGGCAGGCGACTGCCCGTCCCGCTCTTCCCCGGCTTCGACACGCTCGGCACCCTCGAACACATCATGCGGACCGGCCACGACCACACCTGGTTCGTCCTCGACAAGCGCATCATCGGCAAGGAGTTCGCGCTCTCCGGCTCCGAGCAGAACCCCGACCTCACCGGCAGGTCCGTCCGTGACGTCCTCGTCCGCGCCCGCGCCGACGTACCGGCTCCCGTCCAGGCCTTCATGGACCACGGCGTCGACTTCGTCGTCGAGGACGACCTCTCCGCGCTCGTCCGCGGCATGAACGCGCTCACCGGCGAACCGCTGATCGACGAGGCCGCACTGCGCCGAGAGATCACCGCCCGCGACCGCGAGATCGCCAACCCCTTCACCAAGGACCTCCAGGTCACGGCGATCCGGGGCGCCCGCAAGTACCTGGGCGACAGACTGATCCGCACGGCGGCGCCGCACCGCGTCCTCGACCCGAAGGCGGGTCCGCTGATCGCCGTCCGCCTCAACATCCTCACCCGCAAGTCCCTCGGCGGCCTGGAGACCGACCTCGACTCCCGCGTCCTGACGGAGGGCGGCGAGCCCTTGGACGGCGTGTACGCGGCGGGCGAGGCGGCCGGCTTCGGCGGCGGCGGGGTCCACGGCTACCGCTCCCTCGAAGGCACCTTCCTCGGCGGCTGCCTCTTCTCGGGCCGGGCCGCGGGCCGGGCGGCGGCGAAGGCGGTGGGCTGACGGCGGGCGCGCGCCCGGCTCGGCACCGGCGCCCCCGACGGCCCCCGGTGCCCGCCGGTCCCCCTCGACGTCCTCCACGGCACCCGGACCGAGGAGGAGTCCGGCCACGAGGGGCCCCGGAACGTCCGGGGCCCCTCCGCGCACACGGGGTCGGCTACAACACCAGCGACAGCAGCAGGACGAACACGATGCCGACGACCGAGATGATCGTCTCCATCACCGACCAGGTCTTGACCGTCTGGCCGACGCTCATGCCGAAGTACTCCTTCACCAGCCAGAAGCCGGCGTCGTTGACGTGGCTGAAGAAGAGCGAACCGGCGCCGATCGCGAGGACGAGCAGCGACACCTCACCCGTCGACATGCCCTCGGCGAGCGGGGCCACCAGGCCGGCCGCCGAGATCGTCGCCACGGTGGCCGAGCCGGTCGCGAGCCGGATCGCGACCGCGATCAGCCAGGCGAGCAGCAGGGCCGGGATCGACCAGTCCTTCGAGAAGTCGAGGATCATCTGGCCGACGCCGATGTCGATCAGGGTCTGCTTGAAGCCGCCGCCCGCGCCGACGATCAGCAGGATGCCGGCGATGGGGGCGAGCGACTTCTCGACGGTGGAGGACAGCCGCTCCCGGGTGAAGCCGGCCGCGCGGCCCATCGTGAACATGGCGACCATGACGGCCGCGAGCAGTGCGATCAGCGGCGAGCCGATGACGTCGGTGACCTTCTGCACGCCGTTCTCGGGGTCGTCGACCACGATGTCGACGAGCGCCTTGACCAGCATCAGGACGACCGGCAGCAGGATGGTCGCGACGGTGACGCCGAAGCCGGGGCGCTTCTCCAGGTCCTCGGAAGGGCGCGTGGGGATCATCTTCTCGGGGGCCTTGATGTCCACCCAGCGGGCGGCGTACTTGGAGAAGACCGGACCGGCGATGATCACGGTGGGTATGGCGACGACCAGGCCGAGCGCGAGGGTCACGCCCAGGTTGGCGCCGACCGCGTCGATCGCGACGAGCGGGCCGGGGTGCGGCGGGATGAGGCCGTGCATCACGGACAGGCCGGCCAGGGCCGGGATGCCGATCCGCATCAGCGAGTAGTCGCCGCGCTTGGCCACCATGAGCACCACCGGGATCAGCAGCACGATGCCGACCTCGAAGAAGAGCGGCAGACCGATCACGGAGGCGATCAGGACCATCGCCCAGGGCATGGCCCGCTTGCCGGTCCTCGCCAGGATGGTGTCCACGATCTGGTCGGCGCCGCCGGAGTCGGCGAGCAGCTTGCCGAGGATCGCGCCGAGCGCGATGAGCACGCCCACCCCGGCCACGGTGTTGCCGAGTCCGGTGCTGAACGACGTGATGGTGTCCGCGAGCGGGGCGCCCGCGAACGAGCCGAGCGCCAGCGAGCCGATGGTCAGCGCGAGGAACGCGTGCAGCTTGAACTTGGTGATGAGCAGGACGATGACGGCGATGCCGGCGAGCACGGCGATCCCGAGCTGGGCGTCGCCTGCCGAGGTGATCGGTTCGGCGGCGTCCGCTGCCAGGGTCTCGACGCTGAGACTGGTCACGGTGGTGTCCTTCGTGGGGCAGGTGGGGACGGGGCGGGGAGGGTCAGCCGGCCAGGCCGCGCAGGGCGGCGACGGCGCGGGCGGTGATCTCCTCCGGGGTGCCGGAGACGTCGACGGCGACGCCGGCCTCGTCGTCCTGCAGCGGCTGCAGGGTGGCGAACTGGGAGTCGAGGAGCGCGGTGGGCATGAAATGGCCCCTGCGTGCGGCCATCCGCTCCTCGATCAGCTCCCGGTCACCGGTCAGATGCAGGAAGACGACCCCGGGCGCGGCGGCACGCAGCCGGTCCCGGTAGCTCCGCTTGAGGGCGGAGCTGCTCACGACCCCGCCGAGCCCGGCCCGGCCGTGCGCCCACTCCCCGATGGCGTCGAGCCAGGGCCCCCGGTCCGTGTCGTCCAGCGGGACGCCGGCCGACATCTTGGCGACGTTGGCCGCCGGGTGGAAGTCGTCGCCCTCGGCGTACGGCAGGCCGAGCGCCTCCGCGACCAGCGGACCGACGGTGGTCTTGCCGGTCCCGGCGACGCCCATCACGACGACGACCGGGGGAGCGGTGAGGGGGGTGGTGCTCATGGGGGGGTGCCTCGCTGTCTTCATCGACATCGATTCGGTGAATCCGTCGCGCTCATGAAACCCATTGGGTACGACGTATTCAAGAGCCTGTGACATAAAAGTAGTACTTTTAATTCCGGGTGTGGTCACGCGGACCCGCGCGCATAGGCTGATCACCATGACGACACCGGCCCAGGGGCTCCACTCGCACGTCCTGGCCGCCCTGGGCCTCGCGATCACCGCCGGGGAGTACCCGCCGGGCACCGTGCTGCGCACCGACGAGCTCGCCCGGCGCTTCGACGTCTCCCGGACCGTCGTCCGCGAGGTCGTGCGGGTCCTGGAGTCCATGCACCTCGTCGAGTCCCGCCGCCGCGTCGGCGTCACCGTGCTGCCCACGGCCAGCTGGAACGTGTACGACCCCCAGGTCATCCGCTGGCGGCTCGCCGGCGCCGACCGCCCCCGCCAGCTCCGCTCGCTCACCGTGCTCCGCTCGGCCGTCGAGCCCGTCGCCGCGGGACTGGCCGCGCTGAACGCCACCCCCGAGCAGTGCCGCGAGCTCACCGAGCAGGCCCTCGGTATGGTCGCCACCTCGCGCGGCCGGCGCCTGGAGGAGTACCTCGTCCACGACATCGCCTTCCACCGGGTCGTGCTGGGCGCCTCGGGCAACGAGATGTTCGCCCGCCTCGGCGACGTCGTCGCCGAGGTCCTCACCGGCCGCACCCACCACCACGTGATGTTCGAGGACCCCGACCCGGCCGCCGTCACCCTCCACGTCCAGGTCGCCGAGGCCGTGCGGGAGCGGGACGCGGCCCGCGCCGAGGAGCTCACCCGCCGGATCGCGGTCGGCGCCCTGCGGGAGCTGGACGTCCTCGCCCCGTAGTTCACCGTCCGTTGGCCGGCCGTAAAGCTCTGAACTAGCTCAAATATGGGCGTTCAGTGACATGCGCCACAGTCAGCCGGGCGCCCTTGCCGTGAGGATGTGCGCTGGCCGTGCCGGGGAGACCCCCCACTCAGGTACGGCCGGGTACCGCACAGACCCCTCACGAAGGCGAACAACTCCATGACTGACCGCGTCATCGCGGCCGAGCCGCTGTCCGCCGCTCCGGCGAACCCGGCCGCTTCCCCCCACGTCGACGCAGGCGACGCCGGCTACCGCAAGGACCTCAAGTCCCGGCACATCAACATGATCGCCATCGGCGGCGCCATCGGCACCGGCCTCTTCCTCGGCGCCGGCGGCCGCATGTCCCAGGCGGGCCCGTCCCTCTTCATCGCGTACGCCGTCTGCGGCGTCTTCGCCTTCTTCGTGGTGCGCGCCCTCGGCGAGCTGGTGCTCTACCGCCCCTCCTCCGGAGCCTTCGTCTCCTACGCCCGTGAGTTCATGGGCGAGAAGGGCGCCTACACGGCCGGCTGGCTGTACTTCCTCAACTGGTCGACCACCGCCGTCGCCGACATCACCGCGGCCGCCACCTACGCCCACTTCTGGGCCATGTTCAGCGACGTCCCGCAGTGGGTCCTCGCCCTGATCGCCCTCGCGGTCGTCCTCACCGCCAACCTCATCTCCGTGAAGTACTTCGGCGAGATGGAGTTCTGGTTCGCGATCATCAAGGTCGCCGCCCTGGTCGCCTTCATGCTCGTCGGCATCTTCCTCGTCGTCACCTCGCACGACGTCGGCGGCCACACGCCGGGCCTCGCCAACATCACCGACAACGGCGGCATCTTCCCCCAGGGCATGATGCCGATGCTGCTGCTCATCCAGGGCGTCGTCTTCGCCTACGCCTCCGTCGAGCTCTGCGGCGTCGCCGCCGGCGAGACCGAGAACCCCGAGAAGATCATGCCGAAGGCGATCAACTCGATCATGTGGCGCGTCGGCCTCTTCTACGTCGGCTCCGTGGTCCTGCTCGCCCTGATCCTCCCGTACACCGCGTACTCCGGCGACCAGAGCCCCTTCGTCACCGTCTTCGACAAGCTGGGCATCCCCGGCGCCGCCGGCGTGATGAACCTCGTCGTCCTCACCGCCGCCCTCTCCAGCCTCAACTCGGGCCTCTACTCCACCGGCCGCATCCTGCGCTCCATGTCGCTCTCCGGCTCCGCGCCCAAGTTCACCGGCGTCATGAACAAGGGCGGCGTCCCCTACGGCGGCATCCTGCTCACCGCCGGCTTCGGCGTCCTCGGCGTGGCCCTCAACTACGTCATGCCCGGCGAGGCCTTCGAGCTGGTCCTCAACTTCGCCTCGATCGGCATCATCGGCACCTGGGCCATGATCATGGTCTGCTCGCTGCTCTTCTGGCGCGGCGCCAAGGAGGGCAGGGTCACCCGCCCCGGCTACAACCTGCCCTGGGCCCCGTACACCCAGATCGTGACCCTGGTCTTCCTCGCCTCCGTCCTCGTCCTGATGTGGATGGACGGCGGCATCAGCCGCACCACCGTGAACTGCCTGCCGCTCATCGCGGCGGCCCTCGTCGGCGGCTGGTTCCTGGTCCGCCGCCGGGTCCGCGCGACCTCCGCGGCACACCAGGGCTGAGACTCCCCCCACGGGAGACGGCGGGACCCCCACGGGCACGGCCTGCGGGGGTCTCGCCTTTTGTCAGGAGATAGTGGTACGCAGGAGCCTTACAAGATCCGGTCGGAGGAAGGGAAGTTCGCGATGCCGCAGCACGTCCAGGGGGTCATCGCCCCCGGCAGGAACGAACCGGTACGCGTCGAGACCATCGTGATCCCCGACCCCGGCCCCGGCGAGGCCGTCGTCACGATCCAGGCCTGCGGCGTCTGCCACACCGATCTCCACTACAAACAGGGCGCGATCAACGACGAGTTCCCCTTCCTGCTCGGCCACGAGGCCGCGGGAGTCGTCGAGTCCGTCGGCGAGGGCGTCACCGACGTCGCCCCCGGCGACTTCGTGGTCCTCAACTGGCGCGCCGTCTGCGGTACCTGCCGCGCCTGCACGCGGGGCCGCCCCTGGTACTGCTTCGCCACCCACAACGCGAAGCAGAAGATGACCCTGCTCGACGGCACCGAGCTCTCCCCGGCCCTCGGCATCGGCGCCTTCGCCGAGAAGACCCTCGTCGCCGCCGGCCAGTGCACCAAGGTCGACCCGTCCGTCGCTCCCGAGGTCGCGGGCCTCCTCGGCTGCGGCGTGATGGCCGGCATCGGCGCCGCGATCAACACCGGGAACGTCGGCCGCGGCGACACCGTCGCCGTCATCGGCTGCGGCGGCGTCGGCGACGCGGCGGTCGTCGGCTCCCGCCTCGCCGGAGCCGCGAAGGTCATCGCCGTCGACATCGACGACCGGAAGCTGGACAAGGCCCGCGAGATGGGCGCCACCCACACGGTCAACTCCCGCACCGCCGACGCCGTCGAGGCGATCCGCGAGCTCACCGGCGGCTTCGGCGCCGACGTCGTCATCGAGGCCGTCGGCCGCCCCGAGACGTACGAGCAGGCCTTCTACGCCCGCGACCTCGCCGGCACCGTCGTCCTCGTCGGCGTCCCCGGCCCCGAGATGAAGCTGGAGCTCCCGCTCCTCGACGTCTTCGGCCGCGGCGGATCCCTCAAGTCCTCCTGGTACGGGGACTGCCTGCCGTCCCGCGACTTCCCGATGCTCATCGACCTGCACCAGCAGGGCCGCATCGACCTCGCCGCCTTCGTCACCGAGACCATCGGCCTCGGCGACGTCGAGAAGGCCTTCGCCCGCATGCACGAGGGCGACGTCCTGCGCTCGGTGGTGGTCCTCTGATGGCCGCCCGCATCGACCACCTCGTCACCTCCGGCACCTTCAGCCTCGACGGCGGCACCTGGGACGTCGACAACAACGTCTGGATCGTCGGCGACGACTCCGAGGCCATCGTCATCGACGCCGCCCACGACGCCGGGGCGATCCTCGCCGCGCTCGACGGCCGCGCCCTGCGCGCCATCGTCTGCACCCACGCCCACGACGACCACATCGACGCCGCCCCGGCCCTCGCGGCCGCCACCGGCGCCCGGATCCTGCTCCACCCGGCCGACCAGCCGCTGTGGAAGCTCACCCACCCCGACCACAGTCCGGACGGCGACCTCGCCGAGGGCCAGGTCCTCACCATCGCCGGCACGGACCTCACGGTCCTCCACACCCCGGGGCACGCCCCCGGAGCGGTCTGCCTGTACGCCCCCGAGCTGGGCACGGTCTTCAGCGGCGACACCCTCTTCCGGGGCGGCCCCGGCGCCACCGGCCGGTCCTACTCGGACTTCCCGACGATCGTCGGCTCGATCCGGGAGAAGCTCCTTACCCTGCCGCCGGAGACGGTCGTCCGCACCGGCCACGGCGACACCACCACGATCGGCGCCGAGGCCCCGCACCTGGAGGAGTGGATCACCCGGGGCCACTGAGGAGGGCCAGCCGGCTCTCGAACCGCGCCTCGTCGCCCGTGAACGGGTCGGTGAACTCCAGCGTCCGCGCGAGCAGTCGCAGCGGACGCGCGAAGTCCTCCGGCCCGTCCTCACGGACCACCGGGTAGACCGGATCGTCGAGGATCGGCAGCCCGAGGCCGTTCATGTGCACCCGCAGCTGATGGGTGCGCCCGGTCACGGGCACCAGCCGGTAGCGCCCGAGCCCTCCCGCGTGCCCGAGGAGCCCGATCCGGCTCTCGGCGTTCGGCTCGCCCGGCACCTCCCGGGCGGCCATCACCCCGCGCTCCTTCTCGATCCGGCTGCGCACGGTCACCGGCAGCTCCACCGCCGGGTCGTACGGCGCCACCGCCTCGTACTCCTTGCGCACGGCCCGGTCGCGGAAGAGCGTCTGGTACGCCCCCCGGTCCTCCGGCCGTACGACGAACAGCACGAGCCCCGCCGTCAGCCGGTCGAGCCGGTGCGCGGGCTGGAGGCGCGGAAGCCCCAGGTCACGCCGGAGCCGGGCGAGCGCGGTCTCCGTCACGTGCCGGCCCCGGGGCATCGTCGCGAGGAAGTGCGGCTTGTCGACGACCACGATCCGCTCGTCACGGTGCACGATCCCGATCGGGAAGGGCACGGGCGTCTCGGCGGGAAAGTCGCGGTGGAACCAGAGGTGCCGCCCCGCGGCGCACGGCTCGTCCCCGTCGACCGGCCCGTCGACCCCGACGAACCGCCCCTCCCGCAGCATCCCCTCGATCCGCCCGGGCCCGACGGCCGCCCCGTACCGGTCGACGAGGTACTCCCGGACGGTCGCCCAACGCCCCTCGGGGTCCTCCGGCAGCCGCACCCGCACGGGATCGATCCCGTGCAGCTGGGGGAGCGGCGAGGCGGGGGTCCTGGATCTGCGTCGCACCGGTCCCACCGCCGTGATTCCTGCTGCCGTAACAAGAAGGACCCCACGTGACGTGGGGTCCTTCGCTGGTGTCCGAGGGGGGACTTGAACCCCCACGCCCGATAAAGGGCACTAGCACCTCAAGCTAGCGCGTCTGCCATTCCGCCACCCGGACAAGGTGTCTGTCTTCCCGGCCGCTGGGCCCTTCCGACGAGGAAAACCATAGCAAACATTCGGAGCGGTCGATCACCACCCCCGGTCGGCCACCGTCATGTGGCAGCCGCATGTCGCGGGGCCGGCGCCCTTGGGTGCCGAGGGGACCACGCGGGAGGATGGGGGCGACCACCAAGCAACCACGTGGGGCACGTAGTGGGAGGAAGCAGCGTGAGCGAGTCGAACACGGCCCGGAGGGTCAGCGGCGAGGACGAGGTGGTGGACCTCTGTCGCGACCTCATCCGCATCGACACCAGCAACTACGGCGACCACTCCGGCCCGGGAGAGCGGGCGGCGGCCGAGTACGTCGCCGAGAAGCTCGCGGAGGTCGGACTCGAGCCGAAGATCATCGAGTCGCACAAGGGGCGCGCCTCCACCGTCGCCCGGATCGAGGGCGAGGACCCGTCGCGCCCGGCCCTGCTCATCCATGGCCACACCGACGTCGTCCCGGCCAACGCCGAGGACTGGACCCACCACCCCTTCTCCGGCGAGATCGCCGACGGCTGCGTCTGGGGCCGCGGGGCCGTCGACATGAAGGACATGGACGCGATGACCCTCGCGGTCGTCCGCGACCGGCTGCGCAGCGGCCGCAAGCCCCCGCGCGACGTCGTCCTCGCCTTCCTCGCCGACGAGGAGGCCGGCGGCACCTACGGCGCCCGGCACCTGGTCGACAAGCACCGCGACCTGTTCGAGGGGGTCACCGAGGCGATCGGCGAGGTCGGCGGCTTCTCCTTCACGGTCAACGAGAACCTGCGGCTCTACCTGGTCGAGACGGCCCAGAAGGGCATGCACTGGATGCGGCTGACCGTCGAGGGCACGGCCGGCCACGGCTCCATGACCAACGACGACAACGCCATCACGGAGCTCTGCGAGGCCGTGGGCCGCCTCGGCCGCCACCAGTGGCCGGTGAGGGTCACCAAGACCGTGCGGAGCTTCCTCGACGAGCTGTCGGACGCCCTCGGCACCCCGCTCGACCCCGAGGACATGGACGGCACCCTCGCCAAGCTCGGCGGCATCGCCAAGATGGTCGGCGCCACCCTCCGCAACTCGGCCGCCCCGACGATGCTCGGCGCCGGCTACAAGGTGAACGTGATCCCCGGCCAGGCCACGGCGCACGTCGACGGCCGCTTCCTGCCCGGCCACGAGCAGGAGTTCCTGGCCGACCTCGACCGGATCCTCGGCCCCCGCGTGAAGCGCGAGGACGTGCACGGAGACAAGGCCCTGGAGACCAGCTTCGACGGCGCCCTGGTGGACGCCATGCAGCTGGCGCTGCGCGCCGAGGACCCGATCGCCCGCGCCGTGCCGTACATGCTGTCCGGCGGCACCGACGCCAAGTCCTTCGACGACCTCGGCATCCGCTGCTTCGGCTTCGCCCCGCTCCAGCTGCCGCCGGAGCTCGACTTCGCGGGCATGTTCCACGGCGTGGACGAGCGGGTCCCGGTGGACGGTCTCACCTTCGGCGTCCGCGTCCTGGACCGTTTCCTCGACGCCTGCTGAATTCGCCCACGCGTTTGCGTGTGACCGGAAAGAGTGAATGAACTCAAGGGCTCGTAGCCCCCATCATTCCCCCTCGTTACAGGTGGTGCGGTCCGCGGCTGGGACCGCATTGCCAACTAGGAGGAATAATGATCAAGAAGGTCGTCGCTGCTGCGGCTGCCACCGGCGGTCTCGTTCTCGCGGGCGCGGGCATGGCCGTTGCCGACGCGGGTGCCCAGGGTGCCGCCATCGGTTCCCCCGGCGTGCTCTCGGGCAACGTCGTCCAGGTGCCGGTTCACGTTCCCGTGAACGTGTGCGGCAACACGGTCTCCGTGATCGGCCTGCTGAACCCCGCCTTCGGCAACACCTGCGTCAACGCCTGACGTCGTGCCTCGCCCCGTGAGGGTGTGAGCCGGTCCGGCCCCGGAGTGCGTGCCATGCACTCCGGGGCCGGTGGCCATTTCCGCCCCGGGCCGTCCGCCCGGTGGCACTCTTTCGAAGCCGAGCAGGCAGGGAACAAGCTATGCGACAGGTCACGCGCAAGGGCCTCATCACCGTCGCGGCCGCCGGAGGCGTCTTCGCCGCCGTCGGCGGCGGATATGCGCACGCCGATTCCGGCGCGAACGGTACGGCCATGAATTCCCCGGGCGTCGCGTCCGGAAATTCCGTCCAGGTCCCGGTGCACGCGCCGGTGAACGCCTGCGGGAACACCGTCAACGTCATCGGACTGCTCAATCCGGCCTTTGGCAACACGTGCGCCCACACCTCCCCGTCCGGTGGCGGATCCTCCGCCGGGACCCACACCGGAAACTCTCCCGGCGTGGGCTCGGGCAACACCGTCGAGGTGCCGGTCGACGTCCCGGTGAACGTCTGCGGCAACGACGTCACGGGCGTCGGCCTGGGCAACGCCGCCATGGGCAACGACTGCACGAACGGCGGGGACACGGGCTACGGGGACGAGGAGCCGGGCAACCCCGGCAACCCCGGCAACCCGGGCAACCCCGGCAACCCCGGGAACCCCGGGAATCCCGGGAACCCTGGGAATCCGGGCAACCCTGGGAATCCGGGCAACCCCGGGAACCCCGGCCACCCGGGCACTCCTGGCACCCCCGGCCACCCGGGCACCCCCGGCCACCCCGGCAACGAGGGCGGGGGGAACACCCCCGGTACGCAGGTCGTCACTCCGCCGCGTGCCGTCGAGGAGCTCGCCGAGACCGGCTCCGGTTCGCTCGGCGTGATCCTTCCGGCCGGCGCCGGGATGCTGCTCGCCGGCTCGCTGATCTACCGCCGCGCCCGCCGCGCCGCCTGAGCCGCCGCGCCACGCACAGGGGCCCCGCACACCGCGGGGCCCCTTCTCGCCGTCTTCTCGTCGTCCGGTGCGCGCTACCAGGTCGCCCGGACCTGGCGGATGATCCGCCGCTTCAGCCGCACTCTGCGGCTCCCGTCCCGGTGCAGGCTCAGACGGTCCAACTCCCAGTGTCCGTACTCGGCATGGTCGGTCAGGAGCCGCGTCGCCTCCTTGCGGGAGACACCGCGCGGCACGTACACGTCGACAAATTCGTATTCCGGCATCGCATCTATTGTGCGGGCACGGGCCCGGTACGGATAGCGTCTGTCCCATGTCTGATGCTGCGCAGCCCACCGCTGCCGAGGTACGTGCCGCCGCCGAGGCGGTCAAGACCGCACTGGACCGTCACCTCGCGGCGGTCGAACGCCGCACGGGAGACGACGACACGGCCGTCTACGAGGCCTTCAACGCCCTCGCCGCGGCCGCCGAGACGTACGACGAACTCCTCTACGACCGCTACGACGAGGTCACCCCCTTCGAGATCCCCGGCGCCGACGGCAACCTGCCGCCGTACGCCGGACCTGACGAACCCCACGCCCTCAGCCTCCTGATCCGCCGCGACTACGCCGTCGCCGAACCACAGCGGCTGCTCGCCCAGGCCCGCCGCGTCGCCGAGCTCGACGACGACGCGGACACCGGCGCGGCCGCCAAGGCCGGCGTCTCGCCGCTCGCCGCGCTCGGCGTGCTCTTCGGCGAGTACGAACCGGACGAGATCGCCTCCCGGCACAAGGAGTTCGGCCTGGAGGAGGGGGACTCCACGCTCTGGGTCACCGCCGCCCAGGAGCTCCCGGAACCGGGGGAGTGGCTGGCCGCCCCCTTCGACCACGCCGATCCCGAGCGGATCGTCTGCCGCTTCGACGTCAGCTCCGTCTTCGACGAGGAGGACGAGGACGAGCCCGTGGACACGGGAGTCCGCGCCGCGGACGTCTGACGGAACCAGGGAGGGCCGGGGCAGCGCGCGCGGCGCCCCGGCCCTCCCGCGTTTCGACCTACTCCCCGTCGGCGGCCAGCAGTGCCTCCAGGAGCGGGCGCAGCCGCGTCGTGCGCTCCGGGGCCACCCCCTCGGCCACCGCGCGCGGCAGCGCCTGGTCCACGCCGTGCACGACCGACAGATGGCGCTCCGCCCGACCGAAGGCCGTGTACACCCACGACCGGCTCAGGCCGCCCGCCGCGTCCCCGGGCAGCACCACCACCACCGCGGGCCAGCGGGTCCCGGCCGCCTGGTGCGCGGTGAGCGCCCAGCCGTGCCGCAGCGCCGACTCCACCCGGTCCCTCGGCACGAGGAGCTCGTCGTGCCCGCAGCGCAGCCGCAGTCCCCCGGCGTCGGCCGCGAGGACCGTGCCCGTCACCGTGCGCCCCGGCGCGGGCGCGTACGCCACCCGGTCCCCGGGGTCGTAGCCGCCGAACCGGCCGGGCCCGGGATTGAGCCGCTGCTTCAGGGCGGCGTTCAGCGCGCGCGTGCCGGCGGAGCCGCCGTGGCCGACCGTGACGACCTGCGTCTGCTCGGACGGCACCCCGAGCGCCCGGGGCACCGAGTCCGCCACCAGCTGGACCGTGCGGTGCACGGCCTCGCCCGCGTCCCGCACCGGGACGATCACGACCTCCTTGCCGGGGGCCTCGACCTGGTTCAGCTCGCCGACGCCGATGCCCGACACCAGCTCGCCGAGCGGTCCCGGGTCGGGGACGCGGGAGGCGATCCGCGGGCACACCCGGGACGCGAGCACGTCCGCGAAGACCCGGCCCGCGCCCGGTGCGCCGAGCACCTCCGGATCGCCGCTCAGCACCAGACGGCAGCCGTCCGGCAGCGACTCCACGAGCATCGCGCCCGCCTCCACGTCCAGCTGCGGGGCGTCGAGGACCACGAGCAGGTCCAGGGCGAGCGCGCCGTCCTCGTCGCGGCCGGGGCCGACGGCCCCGGAGAGCAGGTCGGCGACCGTGACCGCGTCCACCCCGGCGCCGAGCGCGCGACGCCCGCCGTCCGCGTGGACGGCCACCAGGGTGCGCAGTCCCCGCTCACGGGCCGCCGCGGCGAGCGCCACCGGTTCGGCGCGGGCGGCCTCCCCGCCCGTGTGCAGGACGAGGCCGTGCGCCCCGACGGCGCGCTCCAGCTCGCCGCCCTCCCAGGCGTCGGCCTTCGCCGTCCTGACCAGCCGGGCGAGTCCGTCGGCGAGGCTCTCCTCCGCCAGCGCGTACCGGTCGAGTCCGAGCAGCGGGGGCGCGGCGGGCTCCCGCTCCGCGGCGGGCGCGGGAGCCTCCTCGGTGTCCTCGTCGCCCTCGGGCTCCTCCGCCGTCTCCTCCTCCTGGAAGAGGAGGACCGCGCCCTCGGAGACCGCCGTCTCGACCGCCTGCTCCGGATCGGGCACCGCGTGCCCGGCGAGCCCGGCGCACACGGCCCGGACCTCCAGGGCCGTGTGCCCCTGGGCGGCGGCCCGCTCCAGGAGCCACACGGTCAGGGCGACCGCGCGGCGCGGGTCGTCGGGGCCGCACGCGGGGCCGAGCAGCGCCCGCGCGAAGCCGTCGGCCTGCTCCGGCCGGACCCCCGGCACCACGAGCAGCTGCCACGGGTCCTCGCGCAGCGCCGGGGCCGCGCCCTCGCCGAGCACGGCGGCGACCCGGTCGGCCAGCGCCTCCGGGGCGCCGCCCTCTGCGAGGACCTCGCGCACGGCGGCCGTGGTGCCGGGCGCCGGAGCCGTCGGCCGCTCCGGTGCGGGGGGCCGCACGGTCGCCGCAGGGGCCGGCTCGGTGGCGGGGCGGGGTGCGGGCTCGGGTGCCTCGTAGAACGCGCTGCCCGAGGCGGCGCCGCCCTCGACGGCCCGGACGGCGGCGAGGAGGTCGGCCGCGGTGCCGCTCAGCTTGGCGCCGCTCTCCACCGGACCGCCCTTCTCGGCCTTCCGGGCCTCGATCCTGGCCCGCAGCTCCCGCTGCGCGGCGAGCTCGGCCTGCGCGTCGCTCACCTCGGGACCGCCGTCGCCCTCGGCCGCCCCCGCCGCCTCGCCGTCGCCCGACCGCCCGGCGGCCTCCGGCTCCTCGGCGGGCTCCGGTTCTTCGGCGGCCTCCGGCCCCTCGGCCGTCATCGGCTCCCCGGCCGCTCCCGGCTGTTCGGGGGAGGCGGGCTCCCCGTCCGTACCGGGCTCTTCGGTCGTCCCCGGCCCCTCGGTGGAAGCCGGTTCCTCGGCCGCGTCGGGGGCCGGGGTCCCGGCGACCTCCTCCCGCAGGTCCTCGGTGGGCTCCGCGGCCTCGGGCGCGGTCTCCCCGGAAGGCTCGGTCACAAGGTGCTCCAGTCGTGATCCGGATAGCGGTGCACGGGCGCCGACACATCGTCCAGCGCCCGACAGATCTCGTCAGGAAGACTAAGGGCCTCCACTGACAACGCGGTCGCGAGCTGCCGCGCCGTGCGGGCCCCGACGATCGGCGCGGTCACCCCGGGCCGGTCGCGGACCCACGCGAGCGCCACGTGGAGCGGGGTCGTCGCGAGCCCGTCGGCCGCCGTCGCCACCGCGTCCACGATCCGGCCCGCCGCCTCGTCCAGGTACGGCTCCACGAAGGGCGCCATCGTCTCCGAGGCGCCCCGCGAGTCCGTCGGCGTGCCGCCGCGGTACTTCCCCGTCAGGACCCCCCGCCCCAGCGGGGACGAGGGCAGCAGGCCTATGCCGAGGTCCATCGCGGCCGGCAGCACCTCCCGTTCGACGCCCCGCTGGAGCAGCGAGTACTCCAGCTGCGCACCGGCGAGCCGCGTGCGGTCGCCGCCGAGCTGCCAGGTGCCCGCCTTGGCGAGCTGCCAGCCGCAGAAGTTCGACACGCCCGCGTACCGCGCCCGCCCGCTGCGCACCGCGATGTCGAGGGCCTGGAGCGACTCCTCCAGGGGCGTGTGCGGGTCGAAGGCGTGCAGCTGCCACAGGTCCACGTGGTCCGTGCCCAGACGGGTCAGGGAGGCGTCGAGCGCGGCGAGCAGGTGCCCGCGCGAGCCGTCCGTGCGCCGGTCGGGGTCCGGGACGCTGCCCGCCTTGGTGGACAGGACGAGGTCCTGCCGGGGCACCAGGCGCTCCATCAGGCGCCCGAGCAGATACTCCGCCTCGCCCCCGCCGTACACGTCGGCGGTGTCCACGAGGGTGCCGCCCGCGTCCCAGAACGCCTTCAACTGCTCGGCGGCGTCGTGCTCGTCGGTGTCCCGGCCCCAGGTGAGGGTGCCGAGTCCGATGCGCGACACACGCAGGCCGGTACGTCCGAGATGCCTCTGCTCCATGGGCGCGAGATTACTGGCCAGGGCACCACGCGGAGAGAGCCTGTGGACAACCGTGTCCTGACGGACGGCCCGCACGCGCGCTAGAGTCCGGCCCAAGAGACGTTACCGACGGGTAAGGGGTGCGTGGAATGCGACTCGGCATCAACCTCGGCTACTGGGGCGCCGGCATGGACGGCGACAACCTCGCCGTCGCCCAGGAGGCGGACCGCCTCGGCTACGACGTCTGCTGGGCCGCCGAGGCCTACGGCTCCGACGCCCCCACCGTGCTCGCCTGGGTCGCGGCGAAGACCGAACGGATCGACGTCGGCTCCGCGATCATGCAGATCCCGGCCCGCCAGCCCGCCATGACGGCGATGACGGCGGCCACCCTCGACTCGCTCACCGGCGGTCGCTTCCGCCTCGGCCTCGGCGTCTCCGGACCGCAGGTCTCCGAGGGCTGGTACGGAGTGAAGTTCGACAAGCCGCTCGCCCGGACCCGCGAGTACGTCGAGATCGTCCGCAGGGCCATGACCCGCGAGCGGCTCAGCTACGACGGCGAGCACTGGACCCTGCCGCTCCCCGACGGCCCGGGCAAGCCGATCAAGCTCACCGTGCACCCCCAGCGCGAGCACATCCCGCTCTACATCGCCGCGATCGGTCCGAAGAACCTGGAGCAGACCGGCGAGATCGCCGACGGCGCCCTGCTGATCTTCCCCTCCGCCGAGCACCTGGAGGACACCGCGCTCCGGCACCTGCGCGCGGGCCGCGAGAAGGCCGGTCTGACCATGGACGGCTTCGACGTCTGTCCCACCCTGCCGCTCGCCCTCGGCGACGACGTGACCGCGCTCGCCGACGTGTTCCGGCCGTACACCGCGCTGTACGTCGGCGGCATGGGCAGCCGCAAGCAGAACTTCTACAACCAGCTCGCCCGGCGCATGGGGTACGAGAAGGAGGCCGCCGAGATCCAGGACAAGTACCTGGCCGGCGACAAGGCCGGCGCCGCGGCCGCCGTGCCCCACTCCCTGATCGACCGGACCACCCTGCTCGGCTCCGTCGAACGGATCGCCGAGCGGATGACGGCCTACGCGGAGGCCGGGGTCACCACCCTCACCCTCGCGCCGGCCGGCTTCACCCTGGACGAGCGGGTGGCGGCCCTGCGGGCGGGCGTCGAGGCGATGGAGCGCGCGGGCCTGGCGTGACGCCCGGAGCGGCACCGGGAGCGCCGTCGGAAAGGGAGCCTGCGGCCGTGGTGGGGGCTCGGGGGTCTTCCCCGCCACGGCCGTCATGCAGCACAACGCTCCACCGGGCCCCCGGTTACGCCCACGGGCCTCACTCTTTCGGCCGAGTCGCCGCACCCTCCTGTTGCCCGCCGCCCGGGAGCCGACTTGACTCGTTCTCCCCGGACGTACCGGAGTGCGGACGTCCGCACGGAGGTGGCGGCGATGCTCACGGCCAAGGGCCTGTTCCAGGAAATCATCGACAACGACGAGTCCTTCCGGCTCTTCTGCTCCATCGCCGCGAGCGGCGAGACCCAGGGCGGCTGGGAGAACGCCCGGATCGCGGCCCTCGTCGCACCCGGCATGCGCGCCCTCGCGCCCAAGATCACCCGGCACGGCGCCGACGAGGACAAGCACGGCCGGATCTTCAACGCGTTGATGAAGAAGCGCGGTCTCGAACCCGTCCCCGTGCCTCCCGACACCGACTACACGATGCTGCTCGAACACCGCGGCATCGGCCTCGCGCACGACAAGCTCCGCGCCGACCGGCCGCTGACCGAGGACGACGTCATCGTCTACCTCGCCCACAGCCGGGTCACCGAGCAGCGCGCCGCCGACCAGATGGACATGCTCGTCACGTACTTCGGGGACCACCCCGAACTGGGCAAGGCCATCCACATGATCGACGACGACGAGGCCAACCACCTCGCCTACTGTCACGAGGAACTGCTCCGGCTCGCCCGCCGGGGCCACGGCCGGCTCATCCAGCGGACCCTGCGCGAGTCCGCCCTCACCGAGATCCAGGTCTACCGCGACGTCAGCCTCGCCGTGATGCGCCACATGGGCCGCATCCTGAACTGGCCGAAGCCCAAGGCGGCCGCCCTCGCCGCCGGGATCCACGCCATGTACGCGTACGAGCGCGTCGCCGGCTGGCACCGGATGGTCGACCTGCGGATGCCCGAGCGGCTGGACGCCCTCGGCGGCCCCGCGACGCCCGCCCCCGCCTTCTGAGCGCACCCGACGGGGACGGGCCTCACATCCAGCCGCGCCGCTTGAACACCCGGTACAGCGCGACGACGATGCCCGTCATCACCACGATCACCGCCGGGTACGAGCCCGCCCAGTGCAGCTCCGGCATGTGCTCGAAGTTCATCCCGTAGATCCCCGCGACCATCGTGGGGACCGCGGCCATGGCCGCCCACGCCGAGATCTTCCGCATGTCGTCGTTCTGCCGGACCCCCATCTGCGCGAGATGGGCCGACAGCACGTCCGACAGGAGCCGGTCGAGGCCCTCCACCTGCTCGTTGGAGCGCAACAGGTGGTCGTTGACGTCACGGAAGAAGGGCTGCGAGCGTTCGTTCACGAACGGCACCGTGCCGGCCGTCAGTCGCGCCATCGGTCCGGCCAGCGGGCCGCTCGCCCGCCGGAACTCCAGGACCTGCCGCTTCGCCGTGTAGATCCGCTCCGCCGTGTTGGCCGGGTTGCTCCCGCTGGGCGCGAAGACGTCCGCCTCCAGCTCCTCCAGGTCGACCTGGAGCTCGCCGGCCACGTCGAGGTAGTGGTCCACGATCGCGTCGCTCACCGCGTACAGCACCGCCGTCGGGCCGTGCTTCAGGACCTCCGGGTCGGCCTCCAGGCGCCGGCGCACCTCCGCGAGCGGCGCGCCCTCGCCGTGCCGGACGGTCACGACGAACGAGTCGCCCATGAACACCATCAGCTCGCCCGAGGACACCCGGTCGCTCCGCGGCTCGTACACGATCGGCTTGAGCACCGCGAAGAGCGAGTCGTCGTAGACCTCCAGCTTGGGCCGCTGGTGGGCCTTCAAGGCGTCCTCGACGGCCAGTGGGTGCAGCGCGAACTCCGAGGCGACGTGGTCGAACTCGGCCTCCGAGGGCTCGTGCAGGCCCACCCACAGGAACGCGTCCCCCGTCGCCCGCGCCTCCGCCAGGGCGTCGGAGAGGTCGGCGGGGCCGTCCGTACGGCGCCCGTCCCGGTAGATGGCAGAGTCCACGATCACGCGGCGCATTCTGCCCCGGAACGCCTCCGCCACGCACGCGCGCGCCGGCCGGTCCCGGTGGGTCCCGTCACGCACGCGCGCGGCGACCGGTCCCGGGCGGCCACCCCGCGCACCCGCCCGCCCCGCCCCCGCACCCCCTAGGCTGGCCCGCATGGCCACGCTGATCCTCGTCCGGCACGGACGCTCCACCGCCAACACCTCCGGGGTCCTCGCCGGGCGCACGCCCGGGATCGCGCTCGACGAGCGCGGGGCCGCCCAGGCCGCCGCCCTCCCCGGGCGCCTCGCGGACGTCCCGCTCGCCGCGGCCGTCACCAGCCCCCTCCAGCGCTGCCGGGAGACCCTGCGGCCGCTCCTCGACGCCCGTCCCGGCCTCCCGCTCCACGTCGAGGACCGGATCAGCGAGTGCGACTACGGCGACTGGTCCGGCCGCAAGCTGGCGGAACTCAACGACGAGCCGCTGATGGAGGTCGTCCAGGGGCACGCCTCCGCCGCCGCCTTCCCCGGAGGCGAGTCCATGCGCGCCATGCAGCACCGCGCCGTCGAGGCCGTGCGGGACTGGAACGCCCGCGTCGAGGCCGAGCACGGCGAGGACGCCACGTACCTCATGTGCTCCCACGGGGACATCGTGAAGGCGATCGTCGCCGACGCCCTCGGGCTCCACCTCGACCTCTTCCAGCGCATCCACGTCGACCCCTGCTCGGTCACGGCGATCCGCTACACGCGCCTGCGTCCCTTCCTCCTCCGCCTCGGCGACACCGGGGACTTCGCCGGTTTCGCCCCCCGGGAGCACCCCGGCGGCAGCGGGACCGCGGAGGTCGGTGGCGGTGCGGGCGCACCGTGATCCTCTTGCGCAGTAGGGTGGACGCGCCGCTGTAGTACGACTGTCGAGACCCAAGGAGCCGGGAACGTGTCCCGTCAGGTGTTCCTCTACGACCCGCCGGAGCGTTTCGTGGCCGGCACGGTCGGGCTGCCTGGCCGCCGGACCTTCTTCCTCCAGGCGTCCGCCGGCGGCCGGGTCACCAGCGTCGCCCTGGAGAAGACCCAGGTCGCGGCCCTCGCCGAGCGCATCGACGAACTCCTCGACGAGGTCGTCCGCCGCACCGGGGGCAACGCGCCCGTGCCCGCCGTCGCCCCCGCGGAGATCGCCGACACGGCCCCCCTCGACGTGCCCGTCGAGGAGGAGTTCCGGGTCGGCACCATGGCCCTCGCCTGGGACGGCGAGGAGCAGCGCATGATCGTCGAGGCCCAGGCGCTCGTCGAGCTCGACGTGGATTCCGAGGAGGACCTCGCCGAGGCCGAGGAGCGGCTGCTCCAGGACGAGGAGAACGGCCCGCCGATGCTCCGGGTCCGCCTCAGCGGGGCCCAGGCCCGGGCCTTCGCCAAGCGGGCCCTGGACGTCGTCAACGCCGGCCGGCCGCCGTGCCCGCTGTGCAGCCTGCCGCTCGACCCGGAGGGGCACGTCTGCCCGCGTCAGAACGGATACCGTCGCGGAGCATGAGCAGCCCCGAGAGCGCGCGCGACACGGAGCTGCTCGCGCGCGGTGAGCTGACCGTGCGCGGCCGGGTCCGAGAGGCGTCCAACGCCGTGCTGTACTGCTCCGTCGCCCACGAGGGCCGGGAAGCCGCCTGCGTCTACAAGCCGGTCGCGGGGGAACGGCCCCTGTGGGACTTCCCCGACGGCACCCTGGCCCAGCGCGAGGTCGCCGCGTACGAGATCTCCGAGGCCACCGGCTGGGGCCTGGTCCCGCCGACCGTGCTGCGCGACGGCCCGTACGGGGAGGGCATGGTCCAGCTGTGGATCGAGGCCGACCCCGAGGCGCGGCTCCTGGCGCTCACCGAGGACGAGGAGGCGGGCGAGGGCTGGAAGGCCGTGGGGCCCGCGCAGATCGACGAGGACCGCACCGCGCTCCTCGTCCACGCGGACACCCCCGAGCTGCGTCGGCTCGCCGTCCTGGACGCCGTCATCAACAACGGCGACCGCAAGGGCGGCCATCTGCTGCCGGCCCCCGACGGTCGGCTGTACGGCATCGACCACGGGGTGACCTTCCACGTCGAGGACAAGCTGCGCACGCTGCTGTGGGGCTGGGCGGGCGAGGAACTGCCCGCCGAGGCGGCCGGCGTGCTCGACTCGCTCGACCGGTCCCTGGCCCCGGGAGCGCCGCTCGCCACCCGACTGGCGGAACTCCTGACCGGCGCCGAGGTCGCGGCCGTACGCGCCCGCGTGGGGGCGCTGCGGGCCACCGGGCGGCACCCGGAGCCCTCGGGGCAGTGGCCCGCGATCCCCTGGCCGCCCGTCTGAGCTCCCGGCCCGGCCGATCGTTTTCGGCCAGGGCGTTCCGGGGGGCCTGCACCCCTGGGGGGTATGCACGCACACCTCCGACCCGCAAGGGCGCCTAATCGGTCAAGATCCCGGATCCGGTTCGTATCCGGAACACCTGTCCGGTTACGCTCGGGTCATGCATGCCTGGCCCGCTTCTGAGGTCCCCGCCCTTCCCGGCAAGGGCCGCGACCTCCGGATCCACGACACCGCGACCGGTGGACGAGTGACCCTCGCCCCCGGCCCCGTCGCCCGTATCTACGTCTGCGGCATCACGCCGTACGACGCGACCCACATGGGTCACGCGGCGACCTACAACGCGTTCGACCTCGTTCAGCGCGTGTGGCTCGACACCAAGCGGCAGGTGCACTACGTCCAGAACGTGACGGACGTCGACGACCCGCTCCTGGAGCGCGCGCTCCGCGACGGCATCGACTGGGTCGGCCTCGCCGAGCGCGAGACCGCCCTCTTCCGCGAGGACATGACCGCCCTGCGGATGCTGCCCCCGCAGCACTACATCGGCGCGGTCGAGGCCATACCGGGCATCGTCCCGCTCGTCGAGCGGCTCCGGGACTCCGGCGCCGCCTACGAGCTCGACGGCGACATCTACTTCTCCGTCGAGGCCGACCCGCACTTCGGCCAGGTGTCGCACTACGACACCGAGCTGATGCGCCACCTCTCCGCCGAGCGCGGCGGCGACCCGGACCGTCCGGGCAAGAAGAACCCGCTCGACCCGATGCTGTGGATGGCCGCCCGCGAGGGCGAGCCGAGCTGGGACGGCGGCAGCCTCGGCCCCGGCCGCCCCGGCTGGCACATCGAGTGCGTCGCCATCGCCCTCGACCACCTCGGCATGGGCTTCGACGTGCAGGGCGGCGGCTCCGACCTGATCTTCCCGCACCACGAGATGGGCGCCTCCCACGCCCAGGCCCTCACCGGCGAGTTCCCCATGGCCACGGCGTACGTCCACGCCGGCATGGTCGCCCTGCACGGCGAGAAGATGTCGAAGTCCAAGGGCAACCTGGTCTTCGTCTCCGCGCTCCGCCGCGACGGCGTCGACCCGGCCGCCATCCGGCTCGCGCTCCTCTCGCACCGCTACCGCGACGACTGGGAGTGGACCGACCGGGTCCTGGAGACGGCCGTGGAGCGGCTCGGCCGCTGGCGCGCCGCCGTCTCGCGCCCCGACGGCCCGTCCGCCGACGCGCTCGTCGAGGAGCTCCGCGAGGCCCTCTCCGACGACCTGGACACGCCCGCCGCGCTCGCCGCGGTCGACCGCTGGGCCGAGCTCCAGACGGCCGGGGGCGGCACGGACGAGTCCGCCCCCGGTCTCGTCTCGCGCGCCGTCGACGCCCTCCTGGGCGTCGCCCTGTAGTCGTACCGGAAGAACAACTTCCTTTTGAGTGACCGCCCTTGGACTTCCCGACGAAGTCCGAGGGCGGTTCCTTTTTGTCCTGTCGCAATGCTCGAATCTGCGCTAAATAGGCCTCATGCAATCATCAATGCGCATGAGAGCAGCAGTCGTCGGTGCACTCCTCGGGTTCGTCGCCACCCTCGCGGGACCCGGAGCCACCGCCACGGCCGAACCGTCCGACACCACCGTCGGCGAGGTCACCGGCTTCGCCGCCGACGGAGCCGTCTACCGGCTGACCGCCGGCCACACGGAGGCCCGCGTCTCCTTCGTCACCGCCGACACCTTCCGCATCGAACTCGCCCCCGACGGGAAGTTCACCGACCCCACCGGCACCGACATCACGCTGCCCCAGGGCCCGCCCCCGGCCACCCGCTGGCGCGACCTCGGCGACCGGTACGAACTCGCCACCGCCGAGGTGACCCTGCGCGCCGCCAAGTCACCGCTGCGCTTCTCGGCCGTACGCGCCGACGGCACCCCGCTCTGGACCGAGACCCAGGGCCTCACCTGGAACCAGGACCGCACCGTCCAGACCCTCGCCCGCGGCGCCGACGAGCAGTTCTACGGCGCCGGGATGCAGAACGGCCGCGGCAACACCTCCCACCGCGGCAAGACCGTCGAGGTGGGCGTCGACTACAACTGGAACGACGGCGGCCACCCCAACTCCGTCCCCTTCTACCTCTCCTCCGCCGGCTACGGCGTCTACCGCAACACCTACGCGCCCAACACGTACGCCTTCACCGAGCCCGTCACCACCAGCGCGAAGGAACGGCGCTTCGACGCCTACTACTTCGCGGGCGCCGGGAAGGACGCCCTCAAGGACGTCATCGGCCAGTACACCCGGCTCACCGGCAAGCCCTTCATGCCGCCGGTGTACGGCCTGGAGATCGGCGACTCCGACTGCTACCTGCACAACGCCAACCGGGGCGAGCGCCACACGCTCGACGCCCTGGGGATCGCCGACGGCTACGTCCGGCACGACATGCCCAACGGCTGGATGCTCGTCAACGACGGCTACGGCTGCGGCTACGAGAACCTCGCCGAGACCACCGCGGGCCTCGGCGAGCGGAAGATGAAGCTCGGGCTGTGGACCGAGGACGGCATCGACAAGCTCGCCGACCAGGTGAAGGCCGGCCAGCGGGTCGCCAAGCTCGACGTCGCCTGGGTCGGCGACGGCTACAAGTTCGCCCTCGACGGCTGCAAGGACGCCCACGCCGGCATCGAGGCCAACAGCGACGCCCGCGGCTTCACCTGGGCCCCGGAGAGCTGGTCCGGCGCCCAGCGCTGCGGCGTCCAGTGGTCCGGCGACCAGTCCGGCAGCTGGGAGTACATCCGCTGGCAGATCCCCACCTACGCGGGCGCGTCCATGTCCGGACTCGCCTACACCACGGGTGACGTCGACGGCATCTTCGGCGGCAGCGCCAAGACGTACACCCGCGACCTCCAGTGGAAGACGTTCCTGCCCGTCACCATGACCATGGACGGCTGGGCCGCCAACGACAAGCAGCCCTTCCGGTACGGCGAGCCGTACACCACGATCAACCGCGCCTCGCTCAAGCTCCACGAGGCCCTGCTCCCGTACGTCTACAGCCACGCGTACAAGGCCACGAAGAGCGGCGTCGGCCTCGCCCGGCCGCTCGCCCTCGAATACCCGGACGACCCGAAGGCCGCGACCGAGGCGGCGAAGTACGAGTTCCTCAGCGGCGAGGACTTCCTCGTCGCCCCCGTCCACCAGGACGCCGTGGAGCGCGACGGCATCTACCTCCCCAAGGGCACCTGGATCGACTACTGGAACGGGCGCGTCCACGAGGGACCGCTCACCCTCGACGACTACAGCGCCCCGCTCGACACCCTGCCCCTCTTCGTACGGGCCGGGGCGGCCGTCCCCATGTGGCCCGGGTCCATCCGCTCGTACCAGGACCGCGCCCCCGGCGACCCGCTCGCCTGGGACGTCTACCCGCAGGGCGACTCCTCCTTCGAGCTGTACGAGGACGACGGCGTCACCCGCGAGCACCGCACCGGGAAGTACGCCACCCAACGCGCCGAGGTCCGGGCCCCCCGGTCCGGCCCCGGCGACGTCACCGTCCGGATCGGCGCGAGCACCGGCACCTACACCGGCAAGCCCGCCGCCCGGCCGTACGCCCTCACCGTCCACACCGGCGACGCCCCCGGCACGGTGAGGCTCGACGGACGCGCACTCCCCGCCCTCGCCTCCCGCGCCGCCTTCGACGCGGCCGGCCGGGGCTGGTGGTACGACCGCGACGAGCGCGGGGGAGTGGTCCGGATCAAGACCACCGCCCTGCCCACCGACCGCGCCTTCGAACTGCGCCTGACCGACACCAGCGCCGTCGGCGGGGCCGTCCCCGGCGCCTCCGCCGCCCTCGCCGCCCCCACCGGGCAGGAGCTCGGCGCCGGCACGCCCGGCACCGTCGCCGTGGACGTCACCGCGGGCACCCGGGACGCCACCGACGTCCGGGTCTCCCTGGACGCCCCGGCCGGCTGGCAGGTCACCCCGGCCGCCCCGATCGCCCGCGTCCCGGCCGGCACCACCCGCCGGGTCGAGGTCGCCGTCACCCCGGCGGCCGACGCGAAGCCCGGCGAGGCCACCCTCACGGCGACCGCCCGCCACCGCGCCGCGGGGACCGACCGCACGGCCGTCCAGCGGTTCGCGCTCGGGGTGATGCCCCCGGCGCCGACGGCCGACGCCTGGGCGAGCGACCTCGCCTGGCTGCGCGCGACCAACGGCTGGGGGCCGCCCGAGCGCGACCGCTCCAACGGCGAGTCCGGCGCCGCCGACGGCCAGCCCCTCACCCTGGCCGGGCAGACCTACGAGAAGGGCGTCGGCGCCCACGCCGACTCCGACATCGAGGTCTACCTCGGCGGCCGCTGCACCACCTTCACCGCCGACGTCGGCATCGACGACGAGATCAACGGCTACGGGGACGTGGCCTTCTCCGTCGAGGCCGACGGCCGGGTCCTGTGGACCTCGCCCCGGCTGACCGGGGCCTCCGAGACCCTGCCCGTGAACGTCGACGTGACCGGCGCCCGGCACGTGCGGCTGCGGATCACGGACACCAACGGGTCGAAGAGCGGCGACCACGGCGACTGGGCGGCGGCCAGGTTCGGCTGCGCCTGACGCCCGGGGCCCGGAACGCGGTACGGGAGGGGCGGCCGCGCCACCCCTCCCGTACGGCTACTCCCGGGTCTCTCCGGTCTCGCCGGCGTCCCCGTCGTCCTCGGTCTCCGCGGGGTCGGACGGGGGCTCCGGTCCGGTCCCCGGGCCCGTCCCCGGCACCGCCTCCGGGCCCGGCCGCTCCGGCTTCGGCGGGCGGGTCCGGCCGCTCCCCGGGTCCCGCAGGAAGTCGCCGCCCTCCGTGGCCACCCCCGGGCCGGAGCCCGGCCCCGTGCCCGGCTCGCGCCGCCGCAGATACCGCTCGAACTCGCGGGCGATCGCCTCGCCCGAGGCCTCCGGCAGCTCCGCCGTGTCCCGCGCCTCCTCCAGGGTCTGCACGTACTCGGCGACCTCGCTGTCCTCGGCGGCCAGCTGGTCCACGCCCAGCTGCCAGGCCCGCGCGTCCTCCGGCAGCTCGCCCAGCGGGATCCGCAGCCCGATCAGGTCCTCCAGGCGGTTGAGGAGCGCCAGGGTCGCCTTGGGGTTCGGCGGCTGCGACACGTAGTGCGGCACCGCCGCCCACAGGCTCACCGCCGGCACGCCCGCGTGCGTGCAGGCCTCCTGGAGGATGCCCACGATGCCCGTCGGGCCCTCGTACCGGGTCTCCTCCAGGTCCATCGTCCGCGCCAGGTCCGGATCGGAGGTCACTCCGCTGACCGGGACCGGCCGGGTGTGCGGGGTGTCCCCGAGCAGCGCGCCCAGGATCACCACCATCTCCACGCCCAGCTCGTGCGCGAAGGCGAGCAGCTCGTTGCAGAAGGAGCGCCAGCGCATCGACGGCTCGATCCCGCGCACAAGCACCAGGTCGCGGGGTTTCTCGCCGCCGACCCGGACCACGGAGAGCCGGGTCGTCGGCCAGGTGATCTTCCGGACGCCGTTGTCCAGGAAGACTGTGGGGCGGTTGACCTGGAAGTCGTAGTAGTCCTCGGCGTCGAGCGCCGCGAACACCTCGCCCTTCCATTCCCGGTCCAGGTGGGCGACCGCGGTGGAGGCGGCGTCGCCGGCGTCGTTCCAGCCCTCGAACGCTGCCACCATGACCGGGTCGATCAGCTCGGGTACCCCCTCGAGCTCGATCACCCAGCGCCTCCTTATTCGAAGTTCCTGTCGTACGGCCCCACCTTACGGCTTTCCGGTGGTCCGCCCGCAGTCCCCGGACGTCCCCGAAAACCCGTGCGGCCTTGATCGACTACCCAGGAATTCGCCTCCCCACACGGCGCTCCCGCACCTCCCCTCACTCCTCCCAGAGGGTGCTCGGCGCCTCCCTCCGCACGACGGGCGCGATCTCCTCGGCGAAGCGCTGGAGCGTCTCGGTCTGCTCGGCCGTCGACTGGCCGAAGGTGTCGACCGTGACGGACTGCAGGTCGTGCCCGTAGTGCTCGTGGTAGCCGAGGATCTTGTCGATGATCTGCTGCGGCGAGCCGATCAGCTGGGGGCCGTCCGCGATCGCGTCCTCGATCGTGCGGAAGGGGGTGTTGTACCCGGCCTTCCCCTCCAGGTGCGGCTTGAAGCTCTGCCGCACCCTCGCCTCGTACAGCTCCTTGTACCGGCTCACCGCCTGCTCGGGGGTGTCGGCGACGAGCAGCCCGCCGGAACCGGCCGCCACGCGCGCGTGGGCCGGATCGTGCCCGTACTCCTCGAACTTCTCGCGGTAGTGGGCGATGAGCCGCGCGTACGCCTCGCGCGGCTGGATCGCATTGGCGGTGAAGAGCGGATCACCGTGCTTCGCCGCCAGCTCGGGGGAGTTGAGACTGGTGGCCGAGCCGTGCCAGATCCGGGGCGGGCCGGCGTACGGCCGCGGGACCGTGGTCACGTTCTTCAGCGGGGGCCGGAACTCGCCCTCCCAGTCGACGCCCTCCTCCGTCCAGAGCCGGCGCAGCAGCTCGTACTTCTCCTTCTGGAGGTCCCACTGCCGCTCCTCGTCCAGGCCGAAGAGGTCGAAGTGACCGGCCTCCGCGCCCTTGCCGACGACGAGTTCGAGCCGACCGCGGGAGAGCTGGTCGAGCGTGGCGTAGTCCTCGGCGACCCGGACGGGGTCGAGGATCGCGAGCACGGTGACGCCGGTGAGCAGCCGGATCCGGCTGGTGCGGGCGGCCAGGGCGGAGAGCAGCACGGTCGGGGACGAGGAGAGGAACGCGCCCGCGTGCCGCTCGCCGACCGCGTACGCGTCGAAGCCGAGCCGTTCGGCGGTCTCGCCGAGCGCGACGACCTGCTCCAACCGGTCGGCGGCGGACAGCAGTTCGCCGGTGAGCGGATGAGGGGAGTGGTGGACGATCGAGAGCACCTGGAACTTCATGCCCCCACTGTGCGCGCCGAGTGTTGCGGCCGTGTGGACGGCGCATGGCACGCGTCGGGGGCGGCTCCTCGACGAGGAACCGCCCCCGATCGCCGCTGTCCGCGGGGGAGTTACTTCCGCAGCATCGACTCGACCCCGGCGCGGATCTCGTCCGTCGCGAGACCCCGGATGGTCAGCGTCGTACGGCGGCGCAGCACGTCGTCCGCCGTCTCGGCCCACTCGTGGTCGCGGGCGTAGGCGACCTGCGCCCAGATCTCCGGCGCGTCCGGGTGGATCCGGCGGGCCAGCTCGGGGTTCTCGTTCGCCATCCGGGCGATGTCGAAGGAGAGCGAGCCGTAGTGCGTGGCCAGGTGCCTGGCGGTGTCGGCGGCCATCCGCGGACCGGGCGCCGGGCCGTCGACGAGCAGCCGGTGGGCGACCGCGTTCGGGTTGGCTATGCCGGGCAGCGGCAGCCGCTTCGGCAGCGCGGACACCGGCTCGTAGTCCTCGCCCAGCGGGTGGCCGGGCAGGGACTCCAGCTTCTTCATCACCGTGCGGCCGATGTGGCGGAAGGTCGTCCACTTGCCGCCGGCCACCGACAGCATGCCGCCCCGGCCCTCGGTGACGACCGTCTCGCGCTTGGCCTTGGAGGTGTCGCCGGGACCGCCCGGGAGCACCCGCAGACCGGCGAAGGAGTACGTGATCAGGTCGCGGGAGAGCTGCTGGTCGCGGATGGAGAAGGCGGCCTCGTCCAGGATCTGGGCGGTGTCCTTCTCGGTGACCTCGACCTGGCCGGGGTCGCCCTCGTACTCCTCGTCGGTGGTGCCGAGGAGCAGCATGTCCTCCCAGGGGAGCGCGAAGGTGATGCGGTACTTGTCGATCGGGGTGGCCAGCGCGGCCTTCCACGGCGAGGTCCGCTTGAGGACCAGGTGCGCGCCCTTGGAGAGGCGGATGGACGGGGCCGCGTTCGGGTCCTCCATCGCGCGCAGGTGGTCGACCCACGGGCCGGTCGCGTTCAGCACGAGCCGGGCGTTCGCGCCGAACTCGTCGCCGGTGGTGCGGTCCCGCAGCTCCGCGCCGGTGACCCGGCCGCGGGTGAAGCGGAGGCCGGTGACCTCGGCGTGGTTGAGGACGGTGGCGCCGGCGGCGACGGCGGCGCGGACGGTCATCAGCGCCATCCGGGCGTCGTTCATCTGGTCGTCGCCGTAGACGGCGACGGCCTTCAGGTTGTCGGTGCGCAGCTCCGGCACGTCCTGGGCGGCCTTGGCGGGGGAGAGCAGGTGCCCGACGCCGTCGCCGAAGGCCGAGAGGGCGCTGTAGGCGAAGACGCCGGCGCCGAGCTTGGCCGCGCCGTGCGGGCCGCCCTTGTAGACGGGCAGGTAGAAGGTGAGCGGGTTGGCGAGGTGCGGGGCCACCTGGCGGGAGACCGCGCGCCGCTCGAAGTGGTTCTCCGCGACCAGCTTCACCGCGCCGGTCTGCAGGTAGCGCAGGCCGCCGTGGAGCAGCTTGGAGGAGGCGGAGGAGGTGGCGCCGGCGAAGTCGCCGGCGTCCACCAGGGCCACCCGCAGGCCCGACTGCGCGGCGTGCCAGGCGGTGGAGATGCCCAGGATGCCGCCCCCGATCACCAGGAGGTCGTACGTCGCCTTGGCAAGCTGTTCCCGGGTCTCGGCGCGGCTCGGCAGGGAACCGGCAGCCGGGTGCGTCCCCAGGGCAGGGACGGTCTGCAGGGTGGTCATCTCGTCTTACTCCTCGGATGCGTCGTCGAGCCAGCCCATGGAGCGTTCGACGGCCTTGAGCCAGCTCTTGTACTCGCTGTCACGCTTGTCGGCGTCCATGCGAGGGGTCCATTCCGCCGCCCTGCGCCAGTTGGCGCGCAGCGCGTCGGTGTCCGGCCAGAAGCCGACGGCGAGACCGGCGGCGTAGGCGGCGCCGAGGCAGGTGGTCTCGGCGACCATCGGACGCACGACGGGCGCGTCCAGGAAGTCCGAGAGGGTCTGCATCAGCAGGTTGTTGGAGGTCATGCCGCCGTCGACCTTGAGCGCGGTCAGCTCGACGCCGGAGTCCTTCGTCATGGCGTCGGTGATCTCGCGGGTCTGCCAGGCGGTGGCCTCCAGGACGGCGCGGGCGATGTGCGCCTTGGTGACGTACCGGGTGAGGCCGGCGATGACACCGCGCGCGTCGGAGCGCCAGTACGGGGCGAACAGGCCGGAGAAGGCCGGCACGAAGTAGGCGCCGCCGTTGTCCTCGACCGAGGACGCGAGGGTCTCGATCTCGGCGGCGGACTTGATCAGGCCCATCTGGTCGCGCATCCACTGGACGAGCGAACCGGTGACGGCGATCGAGCCCTCCAGGGCGTAGACCGGCTTCGCGTCGCCGATCTGGTAGCCGACCGTGGTCAGCAGGCCGCTGTAGGAGTTGATGAGCTTGTCGCCGGTGTTCATCAGCATGAAGGTGCCGGTGCCGTACGTGGACTTGGCCTCGCCCTCGGCGAAACACGTCTGGCCGAACAGGGCGGCCTGCTGGTCGCCGAGCGCGGAGGCGACCGGGACGCCGTCGAGGATGCCGCCCTTGACCGTGCCGTACACCTCGGCGGAGGAGCGGATCTCCGGCAGCACGGCGGCCGGGATGTCCATGGACTGCAGGATCTTCTCGTCCCAGGCCATGGTGTGGAGGTTCATCAGCATGGTGCGGGAGGCGTTGGTGACGTCGGTGACGTGGTGGCCGCCGTCGACGCCGCCCGTGAGGTTCCAGATGACCCAGGAGTCCATGGTGCCGAAGAGGACGTCGCCGCGCTCGGCGCGCTCGCGCAGGCCCTCGACGTTGTCGAGCAGCCAGCGGACCTTCGGGCCGGAGAAGTAGCTCGCGAGCGGCAGGCCGGTCTCGCGGCGGAAGCGGTCCTGGCCGACGTTGCGGCCGAGCTCCTTGCAGAGGGCGTCGGTGCGGGTGTCCTGCCAGACGAGGGCGTTGTGGACGGGCTCGCCGGTGTTCCTGTCCCAGAGCAGCGTGGTCTCGCGCTGGTTGGTGATGCCGATGGCCTTGACGTCGGCGGCGGTGATGTTCGCCTTCTCCAGGGCGCCGGCGACGACCTCCTGGACGTTGGTCCAGATCTCGGCGGCGTCGTGCTCGACCCAGCCCGGCTTCGGGAAGATCTGCTCGTGCTCCTTCTGGTCGACCGAGACGATCCGGCCGTCCTTGTCGAAGACGATGCAGCGCGAGGAGGTGGTGCCCTGGTCGATGGCCGCGATGAACGGGCCGGAGGTGTGTGCGTCGGTCACGGTGTGCTCCAAGGGGGTCTCGAAGAAGGACGGCTCAGGCGAACGCGATGGTGTAGATACCCGCGGCGACGGCGCCACCGATCAGCGGGCCGACGACCGGGATCCAGGCGTAGCTCCAGTCGGAGCCGCCCTTGTTCGGCAGCGGGAGCAGGGCGTGCACGATGCGCGGGCCGAGGTCGCGGGCCGGGTTGATGGCGTAACCGGTCGGACCGCCGAGCGAGAGGCCGATGGAGACCACGACGAACGCGGTGATCAGGGCGCCGATGACGCCGAGGCCCTTGCCGCTGTCGTTGAGGCCCTGGGTGAGCACGGCCAGGACCAGCACGACGGTGCCGATGATCTCGGTGGCCAGGTTCTGCCAGGTGTTGCGGATCTCGGGACCCGTGGAGAAGACGCCGAGCACCGGGCCGGGACCCTCGATCGGCTCCTCGCCGAGGGTCTCCGGGTCCGTGAGGTGCGCCCGGAACTGGCCGTAGTAGGCCACCCAGACCAGCGCCGCGCCGATCATCGCGCCGAGCATCTGGCCCGCGACGTAGACGGGGACGTTGCTCCAGTCCCCGTCCTTGATCGCGATTCCGACCGTGACGGCGGGGTTCAGATGGGCCCCCGAGAGGGAAGCGGTCATGTAGACCGCCGTCATGACGGCGAAGCCCCACCCGAAGGTGATCGCGAGCCAGCCCGCGCCGCGGGCCTTGGAGCTCTTGAGCGTGACGGCGGCGCACACACCGCCGCCGAGCAGAATGAGTACGGCGGTACCGATGGTCTCGCCGAGGAAGATGTCGGAGCTGGACACCCGCGACTCCTTTGTCCTTCGTCCAGGGGAAGGCGAACCCCGGGTCCCTCCGGTGGTCCGCGCCCTCGTGTGAGGGCGTTGCCGGCCCTTGGCACTGTCACACCTTAGCGCCTATTGCCGTTAGGTGTTCGACAATGCCGACCGATGAACGGAAGTTTTGCCCTCGGGTTAACAGCGCGTCAAGGGTCTGGGAAGTGAAAAACCCGCCGATGACGGGATCGTTACCGGCGGGTTCGGTTCTGTGCGGCGGGCGGTCAGAAGCGGTTGGCCCCCAGGTCCCGGGAGACCGCGCGGGCACAGTCCCGCACCGCCGCCACCAGCTCGGGGCGCAGCTCCCCGCCCGGGCAGACCCGCTCCACGGCCCCCGTGACCGCCACCGCGCCCACCGGCATCCGCCGCCGGTCGTGGATCGGCGCCGCCACCGACGCCACGCCCTCCCAGGTCTCCTCCACGTCCGCCGCCCAGCCCCGGGCCCGCGTCATGTCGAGCAGCGACTCGAAGTCGCCGAGCTCCGTGGTCGTCCGGGGCGTGAACGCCTCCCGCTCGACCTCCAGCGCCTCGCTGTGCGCCACCGGGTCGTACGCCGACAGGACCTTCCCGAGCGCCGTGGAGTGCAGCGGCTGCATGGCCCCCACCTCCAGGACCTGACGGCTGTCGTCCGGCCGGAAGACGTGGTGCACGATCAGCACGCCCCGCTGGTGCAGCACCCCCAGGTGCACGCTCTCGCCGCTGGACCGCGCCAGGTCGTCCGTCCAGACCAGCGCGCGCGCCCGCAGCTCGTGCACGTCCAGGTAGCTGTTGCCGAGCCGCAGCAGCTCCGCACCCAGCTGGTAGCGGCCCGAGGCCGTCTCCTGCTCCACGAAGCCCTCCGCCTGGAGGGTGCGCAGGATGCCGTGGGCCGTTCCCTTGGCGAGCCCGAGCGAGGACGCGATGTCGGACAGGCCGAGCCGGCGCTCGCCACCCGCGAGCAGTCGCAGCATGGCCGCCGCCCGTTCAAGCGACTGGATGTTCTTCGCCATCGCCCGGCCCCTCACCCTTCTCCCATTGTTCGACAATGCTGAACACTATCGGTCGATGCCGACCTCGCGTCACACCACACAGTGTCGGCCAAGGAGGGGCAGGACCGGGAGTCCCCGCACACAGGATGCCGTCCGGCCCGTGGGACGCCGTGTCCACCCCGGGCCCGGCGCGGTTACGCTGGCCCCGTGCACCCTCCCCCGAGGGTGCAAAGCCGACAGCCGTCGCATCCCAGGGAGCTCATCCATGGCCTCGTCGCCGACCCCTTCCGCTGACAGCCGGACCCGCGCCGCCGCCCTCCGCGAGGCACTCGCAAGCCGAGTCGTCGTCGCCGACGGAGCCATGGGCACCATGCTCCAGGCTCAGGACCCCACCCTCGAGGACTTCCAGAACCTCGAAGGATGCAACGAGATCCTCAACGTCACGCGGCCCGACATCGTCCGTTCGGTCCACGCGGCGTACTTCGAGGTCGGCGTCGACTGCGTCGAGACGAACACGTTCGGCTCCAACCACTCGGCCGCGGGCGAGTACGAGATCGCCGACCGGATCTTCGAGCTCTCCGAGGCGGGCGCCCGGATCGCCCGCGAGGTCGCCGACGAGTTCGGGGCCGAGGACGGCCGCCAGCGCTGGGTGCTCGGCTCCATCGGCCCCGGCACCAAGCTGCCCTCCCTCGGCCACATCGCGTACGACGTGCTGCGCGACGGCTACCAGCAGAACGCCGAGGGCCTCCTCGCCGGCGGCGCCGACGCCCTGATCGTGGAGACGACCCAGGACCTGCTGCAGACCAAGTCCAGCCTCATCGGCGCGCGCCGCGCCATGGACGCCCTGGGCGTGGACGTGCCGCTGATCTGTTCGCTCGCCTTCGAGACCACCGGCGTCATGCTGCTCGGCTCCGAGATCGGCGCCGCGCTGACCGCCCTCGAACCCCTCGGCATCGACCTGATCGGCCTGAACTGCTCCACCGGCCCCGCCGAGATGAGCGAGCACCTGCGCTACCTCGCCCGCCACTCCCGTACGCCCCTCATGTGCATGCCGAACGCCGGCCTGCCCGTGCTCACCAAGGACGGCGCGTACTTCCCGCTCACCGCGTCCGAGATGGCCGACGCGCAGGAGAACTTCGTCCGCGACTACGGCCTGTCCCTGGTCGGCGGCTGCTGCGGCTCCACCCCCGAGCACCTGCGCCAGGTCGTCGAGCGGGTCCAGGGCCTCACCCCGCCCGAGCGCTCCCCCCGCCCCGAGCCCGGCGCCGCCTCCCTCTACCAGACCGTGCCCTTCCGGCAGGACACCTCGTACCTGGCGATCGGCGAGCGGACCAACGCCAACGGTTCGAAGAAGTTCCGCGAGGCCATGCTGGAGGCCCGTTGGGACGACTGCGTGGAGATGGCGCGGGACCAGATCCGCGAGGGTGCGCACATGCTCGACCTGTGCGTGGACTACGTGGGCCGTGACGGCGTCGCGGACATGCGGGAGCTGGCGGGGCGTTTCGCGACCGCCTCCACCCTGCCGATCGTGCTGGACTCCACCGAGGTGGAGGTGTTGCGGGCCGGTCTGGAGAAGCTGGGCGGCCGGGCCGTCATCAACTCGGTCAACTACGAGGACGGCGACGGCCCCGAGTCCCGCTTCGCCAAGGTCACCCGACTGGCCCAGGAGCACGGTGCCGCCCTCATCGCGCTCACCATCGACGAGGAGGGCCAGGCCCGGACGGCCGAGCACAAGGTCGCCGTCGCCGAACGGCTCATCGAGGACCTCACCGGCAACTGGGGCATCAGGGAGTCGGACATCCTCATCGACACCCTGACCTTCACCATCTGCACCGGTCAGGAGGAGTCGCGCAAGGACGGCGTCGCCACCATCGAGGCGATCCGCGAGCTGAAGCGCCGCCACCCGGACGTCCAGACCACGCTGGGCCTGTCGAACATCTCCTTCGGCCTCAACCCGGCCGCCCGCATCCTCCTCAACTCGGTCTTCCTCGACGAGTGCGTCAAGGCGGGCCTGGACTCGGCGATCGTCCACGCGTCGAAGATCCTGCCCATCGCCCGCTTCGACGAGGAGCAGGTCACCACCGCCCTCGACCTGATCCACGACCGGCGCGCCGAGGGCTACGACCCGCTGCAGAAGCTGATGGCCCTCTTCGAGGGCGCCACCACCAAGTCGATGAAGGCCGGCAAGACCGAGGAGCTCCTCGCCCTCCCGCTGGACGAGCGCCTCAAGCGGCGGATCGTCGACGGCGAGAAGAACGGCCTGGAGGCCGACCTCGACGAGGCCCTGCAGACCCGCCCGGCCCTCGACATCGTCAACGACACCCTCCTCGACGGCATGAAGACGGTCGGCGAGCTGTTCGGCTCCGGTCAGATGCAGCTGCCGTTCGTGCTCCAGTCCGCCGAGGTGATGAAGACCGC